>JBBQVX010000005.1:0-53612 GCA_038211115.1 Elusimicrobiota bacterium
TCGCGTTGCTGCGCTACGTGGACGGCGACTACCAGAAGCCGGAGACGTTCCAACGGATCAAGAAGGCCTTGGGCCCGGCACGGCGCCCGACGTTCTATCTCGCCATCCCTCCCGCGTTCTTCGCCGACGTCATCCGCGATCTCGGCGCCGCCGGCCTGGCCGCGCGCGCGCGCGTCGTCGTAGAGAAGCCCTTCGGCCGCGACCTCGCCTCGGCCCTCGAGCTCAACAGCGCCGCGCACTCCGTCTTCCCCGAAGCCGCGATCTACCGCATCGATCACTTCCTTGGTAAGGAGGCCATCGAGAACATCCTATATTTCCGTTTCGCCAACTCCTTTCTGGAGCCGATCTGGAATCGCGCCAACGTGGCCAGCGTGCAGATCACGCTGGCGGAGACCTTCGGGGTGGAGGGCCGCGGCAAGTTCTACGACGGCGTCGGGTGCCTGCGCGACGTGGTGCAAAATCATCTTTTTCAGATCGTAGCACTCCTGGCCATGGAGCCTCCGGCGGGAAGGGGCTTCGAAGCCCTGCGCAACGAGAAGGCGAAAGTGTTCCAGGCCATGGTCCCGCTCAAGCCCGCCGACCTCGTGCGCGGTCAATTCGCCGGTTATCGCAAGGAGCCGGGCGTCGCGCGGAACTCCGGCACGGAGACCTTTTGCGCCTTGAAGCTGTTCATCGACTCGTGGCGCTGGGCGGGGGTGCCGTGGTACCTGCGCTCCGGCAAATATCTTCCCAACGACTCCGCGGAGATTCTCGTCCAACTGAAAGCGCCGCCGCAGAAGCTGTTCGCGGACTCGGCGCCGCCGGCGGGGCGAGCGAATTACCTGCGCTTTCGCATCGCGCCGTGCCCCGCCATCGCGCTCGCCGCCCGAGTCAAGCAGCCGGGGGAGGCGTTCGTCGGAGAGCAGAAGGAGCTATATCTGCTCGACGCCAACGCGGACGAGCAGGAGCCTTACGAAAGGCTCCTCGGCGATGCCCTGGCCGGGAAAGGCGCCCTCTTCACCCGGCAGGACGCGGTGGAGGCCGCCTGGGCGGCGCTCG
Source organism: Elusimicrobiota bacterium (assembly GCA_038211115.1). GTDB lineage: Bacteria > Elusimicrobiota > Elusimicrobia > UBA1565 > UBA9628 > GWA2-66-18. The sequence goes on from JBBQVX010000005.1 coordinate 1,039, forward strand.
ACACGGTGTTGACCCGGCATCGTCCCGTTCGCGCGTATAAGCGCGGGAGTTGGGGGCCGGCGGAAGCCGACGCCCTCATCGCGGCGGACGGGGGCTGGCACAACCCCGTCGTCGAGCGGATGAGCGCAAGGCGCCCGCGCTGAGGCGGATACGCTCATGGCCGATATCTGCTACACTGGGTCTCTTGCCGTCGCTATCTTTATGGAGAGGTGGCTCAGCGGCTGAAACCAGCGGTTCGCTGAACCGTTCTAGGGCGTAAAGCCTTACCGAGGATTCAAATCCCACCCTCTCCGATTTTTTATAAAACCATGAACGGCCAGATCTCGACGCTCGATGAGTTCTGGCCGTTCTATGTCTCCCAGCACTTAAACCCGGTTAACCGGCGCCTGCATTTCCACGGGACGACGCTCGGGCTGATCCTCGGCGCGCTCGCGGTCTTCACGCGCTCGCCGCTGTTCGCCGCCGCGGCCCTGATCGCCGCCTACGGCTTCGCGTGGGTCGGGCACTTCGCGTACGAGAAGAACCGTCCCGCGACGTTCACGTACCCGCTGCTGTCCTTCCGCGCGGACTTCCGCATGTATTGGCTGATCGCGCGGGGGGAGATGGACACCGAGATCCTGATGCTGACGAAGGAACTCAAGCGGCTGCGCGGGCAATGAGCCTCTGGCACCGGCCGCGCGTCGCGGTGTTCTTCGGCTCCGTCCCGCTGCTCAAAGGCAGCCCCGCCGCCGCGCGCGCGCTGGCCCTCGCCGCGAGGATCCGCAAGGCGCCGGCCGGGACGATGCTGTGCGTGGCCGGCGCGCCCGCGAGCGAGCTTTGGGTGCTGCTCGAAGGCCGCGTCAACGTGTGCCGCCCGCTCGGCGGCGCGGGCTCGATCAGCCTCGACGTCATGCTGCCCGGCGAGCCGTTCGGCCTGCCCGCGCTCGCGTGCTGGAAGTACCCGAGCGACATCGTCGCGGCCGAGGACTCGGTCGTCGCCGCGCTGCCGCGCGCGGAGGTGCTGGCACAGATGGAGCGCGCGCCCGCGCTCGCGCGCGCGGTGCTCGAGACGCTGGGACGCCGCCTCGCCTTCCTGGAGGACCAAATGTCGCTCGCGCGGCGGCCCGTCGCGGTGCGCGTGGCCGCGGCCCTGCTGTACCTCGAGGGGAAGTTCGGGAAAGCCTTGCCGCTGACGCGCGCCGAGATCGGGGCGCTCGCCGGGACGACGCCCGAGAGCGCGATGCGCGCGATCAAGCGCCTTGAGCGCTCAGGCGTCGTCGCGAGCGCGCGCGTGGGCCTCGTCGTGTCCGACGCCGCGGCGCTACGCCGCCTCGCCGCGAGCTGACGGCGGGCCCGGGCCGCCTAGGCCTCTTTCCGTCCGGCCGCGTAGGCACAACGGACCCGGAGCGTCCATTGCGCGCGAGTATACTAGGCGCATGATCAATCTTCGCGCCTCTTCCTTTATACTGACCGCTACGCTTATCCTGGCACCCGGACTTCCCGCGTACGCCCAGGTCGCGCGCGGCGCCGCCTCGGTCCCGGCCGGTACGGTCGGCGCGTGGGGCGCCTCGGTGGGCGCGCTCGCGACGGAGGTACAGGTCGCGCCTTCGCTCGGCGCCGGCGAGCCCGGTCTCAACTCCATCTTAGGCCGCATCCGTCTCGAGCTGAGCCTCAAGCCGCAGTCCCAGGAGGCGCTGTCCTTCGTCGCGCAGCTCCCTCCCCAGGCCGCGACGCCGGAGCTCTTCGACGCGCTGCCGGTGGAGGAGCAGGTCAAGCTCGCGCACGCCGCGATCGCCGCCGTCTCGGACGGGCTCGAGAAGCGCGCCACGGCGATCATCACGCGCACGTACGAAGGCGAGCTCACGAAGGAAGACCGCGCCGAGCTCGTATCGGTCGCCTCGCATTGGTTCTACCTCTCGCCCGGCGTCGCCGCGGCGGTCAAGTCGGCCGCCGCCGCCGAGCGCGGCCGCGCCGCGTCGGGCCTCGCGGGCAAGATCGCCGGCCTGCTGGGCTCGAAGGCGAAGCCCGAAGGCCCCAACGACGCGGCCTACATGGAAGTCCTCCAGATCTTCAACGGCGCCTCCGCGCTGACGGAGAACGCGGACGCTGGGACGAAGCGGCTCGTGCCGGGCCTGCTGGCCCCGTACGTGATCCGCGCGCTCGACGAAGCCGAGGTGCGCGCGCGCGAGCGCGGCGCCGCGGACGGGACGGTCGCCAAGGCCGTCATCGAGAATCACGTCAACTTGTTCGGCCACGCCGACAAGAGCCTGTTCAAGACCCTGCGCTCCCGCGCCGAGTGGACCGAGTTCGTCTCCGCCATGTCCCTGCACGCGGCCGAGCGCCTCGGCGCGATGGGGGAGGAGGGCCGGAATATCCTCGCGAAGGCCGCCGAGGGCGACGACCTACGCATCGCGATCCCCGACTGGCACCCGCTGTTCGGGCGCTACGCGAGCATCTCCGAATGGCTGACCGACGCGCACGGCAAGCCGGACGACTCCAAGGACCTGAAGGGAACGCGCTTGTTCACGGCGTTCGGCATCCCGGTCATGGCCGCGCGCAGCCTGTGGCCGGCCCTGCTCCTCGGCGGCTGGCAGTTCATGGGCATGATGCACGGAACTCTGCTCGTCGGGATCGCGACCGCGGTCATCCTCTACGCGTCGGTGCTCGGCCACGAGCTCGCGCACGCGCTCGCCGCGCGCGCGTTCGGCATCCGCACCCGCAAGATCATCCTGAACATCATGGGCGGCGGCGCGGAAGTCGTCCGCGGCTTCCGCCAGGCCCTTCCCGAGTTCGTCATCGCGCTCGCGGGCCCCATCGCGAGCGCGCTGATCGGCGTCGCGATGCTCGCCCTCGTCGGACCGCTGCACGGCACTTTGCTCGCGCCGATGATGCTGGCCGCGGGCAAACTCAACCTCACGCTCGCGCTGTTTAACATGTTCCCGCTGTTCCCGATGGACGGGGCGCGGACCCTGCGCGCGATGCTCACGCGCGTGTTCGGCAGCTATTGGGCCACGAGGCTCACGGCGGTCGTCTCCGGAGCGCTCTCGCTGCTCGTGATCGTCAAGGGCATGAGCCTGTTCCTGCTCGGCGGCTCGGCGATTTCGGGCCTCATCATCGCCGCGATCGGGGTGTTCTTCTTCAAGCTGTCGAAGGCGATGGGCGTCCATCCCGGCACGACGACGGTCGACGACCGGCCCGGGCGCAAGTCCTAGGGCGAGAAGAACTTCGCGAGCTCGTCGAGGCTGCCGATCTTACGGCACGGCGGCAGCGCGCGCAGGAACGCCTTGCCGTAGCCCTTCTTGAGCACGCGCGAGTCGAGGCAGATCACCGCGCCGCGGTCCGTCGACGTGCGGATCAGCCTCCCGAAGCCCTGGCGGAACTTCATGACCGCGCGCGGCAGGGACCAGTCCTTGAAGTACTCGCGCCCGTTCTCGTCGAGCCAGCGTCTTCGCGCTTCCTCGAGCGCGGACGACACGTTGGGAAAAGGCAATTTGACCATGACGACGCACGACAGGGCTTCGCCCGGCACGTCGATGCCCTGCCAGAACGTGTCCACGCCGAGCAGCACCGCGTCGCCGGCGTTCTCGAACTCGCGCACGAGGGCTTCATGGCCCGACATGCCCTGCGCCCATACCGGCCGGTCAGAGATCTTCTCGCGCAGCAGGCGATGAACTTTTCTCAGCAGCTTCCAGCTGGAAAATAAAAGGAATACGCCGCCCGGAACGCGCGCGACGATATCCGCGCAGGCCTGCGTCACGGCCGCGGCATGCGCCTCCTCGTCCTTCGGGTCCGGGATGCCGTCCATCGCCCACCAGGCCGCCTGCGTCGCGTAGTCGTAGGGGGAATCAAGGACCAGCTCCCGCGCCTCGGGCAGCCCGACGCGCGCCTTGAAGTCCTTCAAGCCGTCGCCCGTGGAAAGAGTCGCCGACGTCAAAATCGAGGGTATGCCGCGGGAGAACAGGCCCTCGGACAGGCGACGGCCGACGTCGAGCGGGGCCGCGCGCAGCTCGGGGCCCGTGCGCGGCCACGCGACCCATCGCGCCGTCGCGGTGGAGTCGGGCTTGAGGATCGACATCAGGCCGTGGCCGAAGAGTGCCACGTGCATATGCAGCGTGCGCATCTCGATCTCATCGGGGCGGCCCTCGGCGGCGGCCGCGGCCGAGGCCAGCGCCTTGTCGAGCGCCAGGAGCGCGGCGGGCGGCGCGTCGGGCGTCGACTCGAGGAGCTTGCCCGGCCCCTCGTCGTCCGCGTCGCGCAGGCCGTTGTCGCGCGCGATCGTCTCGAAGAAGCGGCCGAGCTCCGAGGCCGCCTCGTCGGCGAGCGTCGCGAGCGCGTCGTCGGCGTACAGCTTCGCCGCGGTCCGGACCTCCTCGGTCAGCGCCACCGCGTGGCTCAGGCCCGCCGTCACGCCGTAGCGCGACGCCGCCGCGTCCTCGAGGTTGTGCGCCTCGTCGAGGATCATCGCGTCCGACGGCGGCAGGCGCGCGCCGGAGAGAAGCAGCGCGTGGTTGACGACCAGGATGTGCGCGCGATCGGCCCGCTCCCGGTCGCGGCGCCAGAGGCAGCGGTCCCAGTAGGGACCGCCTTGGCCCATGCACAGGTCGGTGTCGCGCGAAATCCGGTCCCACAAATTCTGCGGCACGAGCTCCGGCAGCGAGGAACGGTGGCCGGACTGCGCGTCGCGCGACCAAGCCTCCAGGCGTTCGAGGGCTTCCTTGCCGTTCTCCGACACGGCGTCAGGGCGCATGCGCAGCCGCGCCAAACGCTGCACGCAGAGATAATTATCCGCGCCCATCAGCATCGCGTAGCGCAGCGGCAGGCCCAGCGCCTCGAGCGCGCGCGCCGCGGTGGGAAGCTCGTGATTGAGCAGCTGCTCCTGAAGGGCGCGAGTGTGCGTCGAGACGATCACTCGGCGATCGTTGCGCACCGCCCAAAGGGCGGCCGGCAGCAGGTAGCCGAGGCTCTTTCCGACGCCGGTGCCGGCCTCGACGACGAGATCTCCGCCGCGCTCGAGGGACTGCCACACGGCACCCGCCATCGCTTCCTGAGGGGGACGGGGCTCCCAGCCGGAGCGGGCCCGGGCCAAGGCGCCTTCGGGGCCGAACAAAGCGGCGAGATCCATGCGTCATTGTAGCTAAACGGTGTCAGGCCTAACGTTTTAACGGTTAGGCCCGACGCCTTACAGCGTGGCGAGGCGGCGGGCGAGAGGGGACTCGCCGGGCATGACGGGCGTCACGGCCTTGAGCGCCTCGTCGGCGGCGCGGCGCGCGGCTAGGGCGGCGGAGAGCGCGGCTTCGGCTTTCGCCGCGTCGAGCGACGGGTCGCCGGCCGCGGCTGGGCCCTTCGCGTCGAGCTTCTTGAGCTCCACTTCGTATAGGCGCAGGCGCGCGTCCTGGCCCTCGGCGCCGAGCTCGATCATGTAGTTCATCACGACGCGGTCCACCGCCGCGCGGCGCGGATCGGCCGAGAGGGAGCCGCCGTCCTCGTCCGCGGCGAGGCCGAGTTCGGCCAGCGCGGCGAGGAACGCGGCGCGGCCCGTCTCGCCGCGCGCGTAGGCCTCGGCGTAGTTCCCGGCGCGGCCGCGGACCGTCTCGAACGTCTCACGGCGCGCGCCGCCGCGGAACGAGGCGAGCGCGTCGGCGCGCGAGGCCTCGCGGTCTTCCTGCGCCCAGCGGGCCTCGCGCATCAAGGAGCCGGAGCCGAACACGAGGTTCAGGCGGCCGTCGACGGTCTTCGGATCGAGCGAATGCTCCGAGGCTCCGGGGGTCAGCGCGCCGTCGTTGTCGACGACCGCGGGGTACTGGCTCGGGTCGAAATAGCGCTGGACCGGATCCGGCGCGAGGCCGAGGATGTCGATCGCGTGCAGGATGGTGCCGGCGACGCCGTGGCGCACGGTCGCGCCGCCTTCGCCGCGCCGCGCGTACGCGCGGCCGAGGTAGCCGTTCTGGTTCGGGTCGCGGCCGGTGATCAGCTCGATCGGGATCTGGACGATGCCGCGCGGGATCTCGAGCACGAGGTCCGGCCACTGGCCCGGGGAATACGCCCAGTGCCGGGCCGCCGACGCCGCGTCGCGCGCGGACTCGAGGCGCGCGTCGTTGAGGTCGCGGCCGAGACGGACGGCGAAACCGGTTTCCGGATCCAGCCAGCGGGAAGGGCGAGCGGTCGGCGCGAACTCCTTGTCGGTCTCCTTCCAGACTTTGCCGGACGCGTCCTCCACCCACCAGCCGCCGGCCTTCTTCTCGAGCGACTTCTTGTCGTCGAACACGCGGCGCACGCGCCCCTGCGCGTCGGTCTCGAGCGCGAGCGGCGCCTCGCCAAGCCAGCGCGTCGCGGGCCCGCCGCCCAAGTCGACCGTCTTCGCGCCGATCCGGGCGGCGGTCACGGTGCCGTCGGCGGCGAGGCCGATCGAGAGATCCGAGGCGCGGTGGAACGTCCAGCCGTGCGCGGGGTCCTTCGGGTCCCTCGCCTCGTCCGAGGCCTTCGACATCTCCTTCTCGTCGAGATAGACCGCGGCGACCTCGCCGGCTTCATCGAGCGCGAAGCCCCAGGAGGACAGCTTGAGCTTGAGCCAGCCCGCGCGGCGAGCGGCGAGCGCCTGCGTTCGAGCCTCGTCCGCGAGCGCCAGAAGCCCCGCGCGGCCGAGCTCCGCGAGGCGGTACGACGCGAAGGCGCCCGACGAGCGGAGGGCCTCGAGCGACGGGTACGCGTCCCGGTCCGGCGCCGGGCCATCGACGCGCACGTACGCGAGCAGCTCGGACGGGGCGCGCAGGCGCGCGGCGGGGACCGACAACGCCTTGCGCAGGCCGGTGCGCGGGTCGGGCCGAGCCTCGAACCACAGGACGCGGCCCTCGCCCTCGAGACGGCGCAGATCGGTCAGCGACAGCGAGGAGCCTGCGGCGCCGCCGTCGAGCATCACTTCGCTGTAGACGAGCGCACGGTCAAGCGCGGCGCGGCGCGCGGCCTCGTCGGATTTGGCGCGAGCCTGCGCCAGGCGCTCGCGCGCGGCGTCGTCGCCCTCGACGACCTCGGCCCAGCCGGCCGAAAGCGCCGCCTCGGCCGTCTCGGGAATCCTGCCGACCCACAGCTCGGGGGCGACGAACCGGCGGCCCGAGAGGTCGCTCACGCGGCCCGCCGTCTCGAGACGGCGAAGCTCGGCGGGCGAGGACCACGTCACGCCTTTTTCAGTCCGCAGCGCGATCAGCGCGGGCAGCGCGTCCGTGTGCCCGACCCAGCGCGCCTTCATGGCGCGCAGGAAGGCGACGGTCTCGGAGGCGGGTCCGATCTCGCGCGTTTCCGAAGGGTCGAAGCGCAGCGCGCGCAAGCGCGACTCACCCAGCGTGATCGCCGCGTCGAGCGTCAAGATGCCGCGGCCGTACTGCAGACGCTCGCGGCGGCGCGCGAGGCTCTCGCGCACGCCGAACAGGCCGTTGAGCGAGCGCGTCCAGCCGGCGTCGGCCGCGGTCTCGGGGAGAGAGAGCGTGCGGGCGAGCTCCGCGTCGAACTGGTCCAGCGCCGAGACGTACGCGTCGAGAGCCTTGTCCTTAAGCAGCTGGTCCTGTGGCGAGCCGGAGCGCGCGAGCCAGGCGGCCTGCGCCTCGCGGCGCAGCGAGGAGACCTTCGCGTCGAGCGCGATCAAGCGGCGCACGGGCGCGTCCAGCGCCGGCGGCGCCTTCACCGCGGCCCAGTAGACGAGCGACAACTCGGCGCCGACCGAGCCTTCCTTCGCCAGGACGGAGCCCTCGGCCGCGGCGTCCGCCGCCGACTCCTTCTTCAGGAAACCCATGAGGCCGGTCCACGAGGCGCCGCGGGACGGGTCCGACGCCTGCATCTCCGAGAGCACGCGCGACAGCGCGCCCTCGATCAGGCGGCGTCGCCCCTGCAGGTCCACCTTCATGAAGCGGTCGAGGCGCTCGGAGGCGTCGTAGTCGTCGCTCTTCACCGCGGACTCATCGCGCGCCGCGATCCGGTAACGCTCGACGAGCACGCGCAGCTCGGCGCGCAGAGACTCGGGGGCCGCGGCGAGGAACTCGGCGTCGCGGCGCTCGAACTCGGGATCGAGGAGGCGGTCGGCCCACCAGGCGAGCAGGCGCTCGCGCGCGGTGCGCTCGGCCGGCTCCAGAGGATCCCGGGCGCCCGCCGTGGAAGGGCGCGGGCGGACGTACACGGAGGGCGCGACCCCGAGCGCGGTCAGCTCGGCGGTCAGGCGCGAGAAATCCTCGGCCAAAGCCTGCGTCGCGGCGACGAATTCCGCCTGCGCGCCTGCGGCCTCGCCTTGCGCGGAGGCGATCTCCGAGACGGGAGACAGCTTCATGCGCACGCGCTCGACCGCGCCGAGCAGGTCGCGGCGGGCCGCGAGCTCGCGCAGACGCAGCGCCGCGACGAGCCGGGTCTTCTCGGCGACCGAGGCCATCAGCGTATGGAGCAGCAGCGCGAGGCTCTGCAGGCGCTGGGAGTCCTCGAGCTCGCGGCGCAGCGCGTCGTCGACGACCTCGATGAGGCCCGCGCGCACCCGCTCGGGATCCGGAGCCTCGAGGAACGCGCCGGACACCCACGTGCCGCGGAACAGGCCGACCGCGGCGAGCGGCGTGAACCCGCGGGAGCTCATCTTCTCGGCCAGCAGGTCGGCGCGCAGCTGCGGCAGGCGATCGCGGCCGGACAGCTCCTCGGGCAGGCCTTGGCTGAACAAGGTCTTCTTGAGCAGGTCGAGATCGAAGTCCTCGGCCTCCGCGACCTCGCGCGCCGCGGCGGCCGCCAGGTCGCCGTCCGCGGGAGCGGGCAGAAGCGCCAGCAGGGCCTCTGGCGGCGTGCCCGGGGGAAGGTGCAGGAACGCGGCGGTCTCGGCCAGGTCGCGGGCGACGCGCGCGCGGGCTTGCGCGCCGATGCCGACGCCCTCAGACCAGCGCATCAGCGCCGCGTCGAAGCGCAGGCGCGCGAGCGCCATGTCCGCGCGCGCGCGCGCCGCGGAGGCGCCGGCGCGGCGCTCCTCGTCGGCGCGGTCCTCGCGGAGCTTCGCGAGCGCCGCGAGCGCCTCGGGCGGGGTCGACGGGGAGCGCAGGCGCGCCTCGAGCCAGCCCTCGACGAAGGTCTTGCCGACCGGCTCGCCGCCGAGCGTCTGGCGGTGGTCGTAGAACTGGATGGAGCCCGTCGCGTCGAGCGGCGGCCCGGACTCCAGCGCGCCGAGGTCCTGGGCGTCGAAGCGCGGGGGGACCGCGCGCAGGGCCGCCTCGCGCAGACGGTCGGCGAGCTCGGCGTACGAGCCGGGCAGGACGCCCGTCTCGACCGTCTCCTCGCCGCCCCACGCGGTCAGCTGCGCGCGAAGCAGCGCTTCCTGCCGGGAGAGCTCGAGCGCCATGGCGCGCGACTCGACGTCGCCGCGCCCCGCGAGCGCGGCCCGGGCCGCGCGCACGCGCGACAGCTCGGAGCCGAGACGCGAGCGCACGACGGGAAGGGCGTCGTCGAACGCCTCGAGCGCGCGCTCGGCGGCCAAGGTCCGCTCGCGCGCGATCGCGACGACCTCGGGGGAGGGGACGCCGTCGCCCGACAGCGCCGAGATCAGGCGGCCGAGCGAGCGTCCGATCATCGACACGGGGTCGAGGCGCAGGCGGTCCACCTTGAGGCCCTTGTCGACGGCCTGCTCGACGGCGCGCGCGATCTTCAGGCGCGACTCGAGCGCGTCGCGCGCCGCGGCCGTCGGGTCCAGGCGCGCGTCGCGGGCGGCGAGGGACGCGAGCGCCGCTTCGGCGTCGACGCTCAGCGTGAGCTGCGAATCGAGCGGCCGGCCGAGCAGGCTGTTGGCCGCGATCTCGCACTCGCGGCGGCGCGTCTGCAGGTTGATCAAAGTCGCCCGCGCGGCGCGCAACTTCTCGGCCATCTCCGGCGAGCCGTCCTGGGAGCCCATCAGCGCGGGGATCAGCTCGCCCTCATAGAGCGCCGCCTGCTTCGCGGCGTAGGAGGCCTCGAGCAGCGCGCGCGTGAGATCGAAGGCCATGTCGGCCGCCGCCTTGTCCTGCAGGCGCGTGTACATCCCGGCCTCCGCGCCGCGGCGGCCGGCGTCGAGCTCGCGCAGCTCCTCGGGGGCCAGGTCGATGCCGACGACGGGGAGCACGACGAGCCCCGTGATGCCGAACGCGGGAATCAGCGCGACGCCCGCGGATGTCACGTTCAGGCCGAGCGAGAGGTCAAGGTCCACTTTGCGGATACGGCGGTCGGAGGCCGCGAGCAGCTCGCGCGCCGCCGCCGAGCGGTTCGCCAGCGCCTCCCATGACGCGGAGTACGCGACGGCCTGGTCGTAGGCCGCGTTCATGTCCTTCGGCTGCTCGTTCGTCTCGCCCAGCGCGGACGTCGGATTCTGCTCGGAATCGAGCACGGCCCAGGCCTCCTGCAGGGAGCCCTCGATGCCGCAGGTCAGGGAGTCGGCCGCGGAGTCGAGCCAACGGCGCGCGCGCGCGCGCAGCTCGGGCGCGCCGATCATCGCGTTGCGGTACAGGCGGATGCCGTCGGACAGCTCGCGCGCGGCCACGGCGGCGTCCGTGTCGGCGTCGTGCTCCCGGGCGAGCCAACCGCGCGCCGCGACGCGCTCGGAGCGCGCGCGCAGGCGCGTGGACTTCAGGCGCGCCGACATCTCGAGCAGGGCCGCCCGCGACTGGAGCTGGAAGGAGGCGTTGACCTTGCCCTTGGTCGGATCGTAGATCGGGAGGCGGATCGTCACGGAGATGCCGAGCGGCTGGCTCGACATCGTGTCGGAGAGCTGGGAGCCGACGGACAGCGTGAACTTCTCTATCCACGGGATCCAGTCGAGCACCGCGAGAGAGGCCTCCGGAACCTTGAGCGAGGTGCGCGCTCGCTCGAACAGCGCGCCCAGGCGCTCGGAGGAATTGAGCGACTGCGTGACCATGCTCAGGACGCGCGCGAGGTCGTTCTGGTTCACGCCGTCGAACGGGAGGGGCTCGTCGGGGCCGCGCCCGGTCAACGCCGCGTAGCTCAGCGACGCGCGTCGGAGCTGATCCGTCGCCTCGATGACGCGCGCCTCGGCCTCGGTCCGCAGCACCTGATCCTCGGCGTGGGCGGCGAGGAACACGGCGAGGCTGCGGCGCCACTTCGCGAGCGCGATCGCCGCGACTGCCGACTGCCAGGCCTTCGCGGTGTCGAGCAGGTGCTCCTCGAGGTCCAAGCCGAGCGAGAACAGCGCGGCCGACCTCGCCGACACGAGATCTTTCTGGCTCTTGCTGAGCGTCAGCTCGGTCTGGGTGCCCACCTGAAAGCCTCCGCCCGTCGCGCGCTCGGCCGTGCCGGGCCCGACGGGCCCGGAGACGAAGCCGACCATCGCGCGCTGGCGGATGTTGTCGAGGAAGGCGCCGCCCTTCTGCAGCTCGGCGACCTCGCGCGACAGACGCCCGATCTCGAGCACGATCAGACGCCGGCTCGCGTCCGCGTCGAAGGCGCGCGCGAGTTCCGCCAAGGCCGGATTCAGCGCGCTGTCGCGCTTGAAGAAATCGGAGAGCGCCCCGTCGAACTCGGCGAGGGTCTTGCCGCCGCGAAGGTCATCGGACGCCGCGCCCGTCACGGACCGCCACAGCTCGCCGAGCGTGTACGACGACTCGAAGCCGACGGTCGCCCGGTCGTTGAGGCCGATGTAGCGGCTGCCGTAGGACAGGAAGACCTCGGAGTTCGTCCCGGTGCGCTTGCGGATCTCGGCGAAGTACGCGGCCGCCGAGCCGGCGAGCTTTCCTTGCGCGTTGACGACGACGCCCATGTCCGGGAGCTCATAGGAGATGCGGCCGTTGAGCGCGTCATACTTCTCGCCGATCTCGCCGCCGCCGCCGACGGTCAGCCGCGTCTCGTGGCCGCCGACGTCGAACGTGAAGCCCTTCAGGATCGTGGCGCCGACGGCCTGCTGGATCAGAGGATCGGTGCCGCTCGTCTTCGCGTAGTAGAACTCGAGATTGAACGCGTCCTTCTGGTCGAGCGCGGCCGCGAGGTCCACGCCGACGCCAACCTTCGAGCGCAGGTACTCGCGGTCCTGGCCGTGCCCCTCGATCAGGAAGTCCTGGTCGAGCGTCGGGTCGTAGCCCGTGAAGTCGAGGTTGACCTGCTGCAGGAAGCTCCGAGGATCCTTCGCGAACAGCGCGGTTTGCTCCGCGTTCATCGAGAGCACCTTCGTGAACTTGACCTTCGCCTTGAGGTTGCCGCCGTAATAGGAGGGCTTGCCGCCCGCGTCCGTCGCCGCGAAGTCCTCGAAGCCGGCGGCGCCGAAGTACACCTTGCCGTCGGCGACCATCAACGCGAAGTCGTCGAACACCATCATGCGCGCTTCCTGAGCCTGTGAGCCGACCGTGAGGTCCGGCGGAATGTCCTGGATGAACTTGTGGAACGTGACGTCGAGGTAGTTCACCATGTGATCGCTGTCGAGCGACTCGACCTGCACGGTCACGCCCTGGTCGCCGTACGGCGCGTTGCCCGCCGACGGGGGGGACGCGAAGCGGTGGCCGATCACGCTGACGTTTTGGCCCCACAGCTTGAGCGCGTTGCCGAGCGTGACCTGCTGGGCGGTCTCGAGGCCCCCGGGCGTCGAGAACTCGCTCTGATAAACGAGGTAGAAGCCGTCGGTGCCCTCGCCGACCTCGACCATCTTCGTGCCGGGCAGGAGCGAGGCCAGCGCGCGCGGGTCCTTCAAGATCTGCTCCCGCAGCGAGGCGAGGTCCTGCGCCGCCCCGTCCGCCGACAGCGCGCCGAACAGCTGGTTCAGGAAGCGCTCGAACTGGGACTTCGGGATCACCATGGTCTGCGGCCCGCCGCGGTTCTCGGCGAGCCACGCGGGGCCGGTCCGGCCGACGGCCTCCACGCGGCCGGCAAGCTCGGGCGACAGGCGGCCCAGGTCGCCGACCGGTTCGAGCTCCTTGTCGAGGGCCGCGCGCTCCGCACCGAGAGCCTTCAGCGTCTGCGCGACCGCCTTCGACGCGGCGTCGCGCGCGCTCTCGGCGCGCCGAGCTTCGATGTTGGTCTCGAGGACGGCGCGCGTCTTGTCCTGAATCGCGGAGAGGTTCTCCCCGACGCGGGCGAGCGCCGTCTCGTTCGGGTTGTCGAGCTGCTGGAGCCAGCCGACGACGGTCGTGCGCTGCTCGTTGATGCCCTTGCGGGACTTCGCGACGGCGTCCTTGAACTCGAGCGCCGCCTTCTTCTCCGCGTCGAGCGCCTCGTTGCCGGACTGGTAGACCTCGCCGAGCGTGTCGTAATAGGTCTGCACCTGCCCGACGGTATTGACGCCCTCGGCGCTCCACTGCGCCTTCTGCCCGAAGAGATCGGCGCCCTCGCGCGCGACGGCCGCGAGCCGGGTATAGGCGCCGGCCTTGCGGTCGAGCACGGCCTCGCCGCCGGACAGATCGCCGCCGACCCAGGCCAAATCCGCGTCCAGGTCGGCCAGGCCGTCGTTGAGGCCGGCCGCGGCGCGTCCGAGGAACGCCTCGAAGACCGGAATTCGGTCCTTCAAATAGGCGTCGGAGGTCGTGACGAGAGCGTCGGAGAACAGGAATCGGGCGAGGCACTCCGCGAAGGAATCGCCGCCGGCGGCCGCCGCGGTCGTGGGCACCAAGCGCTTGATCGCCTCGAGGCCGAGCAAGGCGATCCGCTGGTTCGTCGAGACGTCGAGCGGGGGCTGATTGCCGGTCGGGATGCCGGCCCCTCCGCCGACCGCGAGATCGGCGCCGCCGCCGGCGGCGACCGCCGCGTCGGCGACCGCCTTGATGGCCGCCGCCATGTTCTGAAGGACGCGCGCGTCGGCCATGGCCTTGAGGCGAGGGCCGGTTGACGGCGATTCGGGATCAAGATCGGAGGGCAAATGGTACTGGCCGGCGAAATTGTGGGAATTCGAGGTCAGCGCGTCCAACTGAGCGAGAATCGAATTCACGTTTGAGCCCAATTCATTCATCTTCGCCGCGCGCACGCGGCGCTCCTCGCGGTACACGGCCGCGCGGCGGACGAGCGAATACGGAACCTTCTCGCCGTACAGATCCTCCGTCTCCATGTTGCCCGGATCCTTGCGCCGCCGCATCGAGTCCTGGTAGTCCACGACGATCTTCTTGTAATCCTCGTACTGCTTGCGCACGAGGGCGATGCCCGCGCGCGCCGCGCCCGCGTCGTAGGCCGCCGCGCCGTTGGACGCGAGGCCCCACGGCAGCGCCTTGCGCAGGCCCTCGGCGATGCGCAGGTACAGCTTCTTCTTTTCCTTGTAGAGCGTGGCGTAGCCGTCCTCGCTCCCGTTCGGGTCGCTCTGCGCGATGCGGTCCTGCTGGAAGGGGAGCAGGACATGGTCGAGCAGGTCCTGGAGGTCCGCCAGCATAGGCGCGACCGTCCGGTCGATCAGCGCGCGCTTGCGGTCGATCAGCGCCTGCGCCTGGGCCGCGGGCGCGCCGGCCGTGATCCACGCCTCGTCGGCCGCGACATCGGCGAGAACGGCGTCGAACGCCGCGACCGACTCGACGAACGCCGCCTTCGCCTTCGGCAGCACGTCGGCGATCGGCTTTTCGAGCGCCTTCGCCGTCGCCTTCGCCTCGAGGCGGCGGATCGTCAGGTCGCCGAGAAAGGGGACCAGGCGGGAGAGGTCGATCTTGCGCGTCTTCGCCTCGAAGCCGGCGTCGGTGTCGGGGAACGAGACGGCGTCGAGGCGGTCGAGCAGGTCCGGCAGCAAGGTCCGGAGGTCCTCGGCCGATCTTCCGCCGAGGCGCGGCAGCGACGCGCCCGGCGCGGCCTTCTCGATCAAGGCGGAGATCGCGTCCGCGTCGGCCGCGAGCCCGTCGCTCGTCCGACCCAGGCGCGTCTCGAGGTCGAGCTGCTGCTTGCGCCACGCGACGAGGGATTCGAGCCGGGAGCCGCCGAAATCGTCGGCGACCAGCGTCGAGCCGTTCGGGTCGAGCGCGCGCTCCACGGCCGCGAGCAGCTTCGCATGATCGTCGCGCTGGCCGCGCCAGAAGTCCCGGCGGCGGGCCAGCAGCGCTCGGACCGACTCGGGCGTCGGGTTCACGACGCTCTCCGCGGGAACGCCCGGAACCTCGACGATGAGCACCCCCGCGAACTCGAGCGGGACCTCATTGAGGCGCGCATCGGCCTGCGCGACCTTCAGACGGTAGCCCGCGACCTCGGCGGACTTCGCCTGCAGATAGTCGAGCGAGAGGGCGGACACGTCCGACGGGTCGGACGAGCCGTGCTGCATGCCCTCTATAAGGGAAGGGAGTAAGGCGAGGCGCCGATCGTACTCGGCCGGCGCGTCGAGGCTGCGGGCCCGGTCGCGAGCGTCGATCGAGGACAGCAGCCCGGACACGTCCGCGCGGAAGCGCGCGACCGCTGCCGCCAGTCCGCCGACTCGCGCCGCGAGCGAAGCGAAGTCGTCGCGCTGCTTCAGGTCGGCCGCGGTCTGGGCCTCGGCGTCGTGCTTCCACTGCTCGGTCTTGCCGCCCTGCTCTCCGGCGCCGGCGGCGGCCCCGCCGTTGGCCGCGCGCTTCTTCTCGATGAGCGCGAGCTTCTGGTCGAGCAGCGCCTCCATCTTGCCGAGCGCGGCGTCCGCGGAATTGAGCAGGTTCAGGCTGTACGAGAGGTCCATGACCATCGCCAGCCGCGCGAAGTTCTTGCGGAACTCCAGCATCTCGCGGCCTCCGCGGCGCTCGCGCAGCGCCTCGGCGCGCGAGCGGTCGGCCACGGCGAGCATCGCCTCGGCCGCGTCGCGGGCCGCGACGTTCGCCTGCAGTTCCGCGTTCAGCGCCTCGACCCGCGAGAGCCGGCGCTCGACCGCGGTCTCGGTCGACGTGCCCGCGAGGTCCGGCTTCACGGCGGCCGGCCCCTGGACGCCGGCCGCCGCGTCGTCGAACAGGAGGCGCAGCGCCTCGAGAGAGGCCCAGTTCGACTCGCGCGATTGGTCGGCGCCGGAGGCGTCCTCTCCGTCCGGGAGCAGCGGAGACACGCGCTCGAGCAGGCGGTCGAGACGCGCGATCTCGTCCTGGTCGGCGGCGCCGCCGGACAGATCGCCGCTTTGGCCGAGCCGCTGGCGCAGCTCGGACTCGGCGATGGCCTCGTCCCGAGGAGCGGGCCGGGTCGGGTTCAGCGCGATAGGCTGCTGGATCGGCTGCACCGCCGTGACGCCGCCGAAGTCCGGATGGCTCACGGCCGCCGCGCGGCCCGCCGCCAGGTCATGCCCCGCGAGCGAGTGCTTCTGGTCCGGGACCGAGACGACGAGTCCGAGCGCGCGCGCGAGCGCGGGCAGCGCCGCGCGCGCGGCCTCCGGAGCATCGCCGTATTTCGCGGCCCAGGCGGCGGCGGCCTCGCGGCCGGCGGGGGGAGCGACGGAAGCCGCGTCCGCCGCGGCGGCGTGCAGCTCGCTCAAATCCGTCGAGCCGCTCAAGATCTTGACCACCGCGTCGAAAGCCGCCTGCGGCACCGTGGCCGCCGCGAGGCGCGGGCGAGGCGGCTTGATCGGAGCGAGCACGAGCGGGACCGCGGCCTGCTGCACGGCCGCGAGAGCCGGCGCCGCCCCTTGCAGGACGAGCGACAGCGAGAGGGCGCACGCCGTGAGCCGGCGCGGCGCCCCGGGACGGGATTCTCGGCGAGAGGGGTATCCCATTGGGCCTAGCAACTCGGTTCCAAGGGCCTACGAGTCCTTGGAACCTTGGGCCTATACTAGCATGGGCCGCGTGAAAGAGTCAAGTGCCTGATATTAAGATGCCATTCCTCGTCGGAGACTTAACCATTAAAGCCTGGCACCATATGACAACCGTGTTACTATCCCCGAAGTTATCCCCTTATTCACAATGAGAACATCCGCTCCTTTATAAGGCTTGGAGCCGGGACCCTATTGACTTGGGGGCCCAAGGTGCCTATTCTCTAACCCGTGAGAGAATTCCGCGCGGCGCTGGCGATCCTTCTCGCCTTTTCCACGCCCGGCCACGCCGAAACCACGTCCGATCCGCTGTGGCACCTGCTCTCGACCTACGTCCTGGCGCCCGACGCGAGTGCTATCCGTGCGGAAGGGGAGCAGGCCGGCGATGCGAAGGGCCTCGCCGCCCTCCAGGCCGACCTGATGCTCCTCTCCGAGGGCTTCGAGGCGTTCCGTGACGAGGCCCAGGTCAAGGAATCGCTCGCGCGGCTCGAGCCGCGCATGTCCCCGGAGCTCAAGCCGTTCTTCAAGGATCGCGACTCGAGCCTCGACGCCGTCTACCGGACGCTCGCCGTCGCCGACTACACCTGGGCGAAGCGCTTCGCCGACCCGCCGTGCGCGCCCGCCGAGGCGCGCCGCAAACTCCTCGATGGACGTGACGGACTGTTCCGGACCGCGGACGGGCTCGCGTCGCCGTGGCTCGAGGCGCTGCTCGGCCCGCGCGCCGCGGGGAAATCCGCCGAGCAGGCCCTCGACCAGGCCTCGTCCCACGCGAAAATGAGCGGCTCGGACTACGCGCGGCGCCGCGCGCTCGTCCGCCGGCTGACCCTGGCGCTCGCCGGCGCCGAGGGCACCGCCCGCGCGGAGCTCTACTGCTCCCGCGCCGCGATCTTCGAGGAGCTCGCCGCCGACCACCGCAGCGCGGAGGGCGGCGCGATCCTCGCATCGCGCGCCGTCGCCCGCACCGCGCCGGAGGCGTCGGTCTTCGCCGTCGTCTCGGGCTCCCGCCGCGCCGCTGCGACTTTCATCGACACGAAGGCCGGCCCCGTCCTGCTGACCGATGCGTCCGTCGCGCGCGACGGCGACCGCCCGCGCCTGTTCGCGTTCACGCCCGGCGCGAAGCCCGCCGAGCTGGCGACGTCCGTCACGCGCCGGGACGAGGGCTTGGGCCTCGCCGTCCTCTCCTACGCGGGGGACGCGCCGCGGCTTGCCCTCGCGGACAAGGCGGCCGCGAAGGACGACTTCGTGACGGCCCTCGGCCACGCCGAGGTATCCGGGCCCTGGACGAAGACGTCCGGCCTCGTGACCGCGGCGAACGACTCCGCGTTTCAGACCGACGCCGTGGTCTCCGTCGATTTCACGGGCGGGCCCGTGCTCAACGAAGACGGAGAGGTCGCCGGCATCCTCACGCTGCGCCCAGCCCGCAACGAGGAGGGTTCCTGGCCCATGGCCGTGCCCGCCTCCGCGATTTCGCGGTGGCTCGACGGCGAGCCCGTACCCGCGTCGCCCGAGGCCGCGGCCGTGCTCAACGACGGGACCGCAGCCGTCCTGAGCCGCGCGCGCCCCGGCACGCTCACGCAGGCAAGCCTTCCAGACTGGGAGATCGGCGGCCTTCCGCCTCCGCCGCCCGAGCCGCACAGCGTCTGCGTCAAATACTGCGATGAGCCGAGCGCGCCGAGCCGCTCCGCTCCGAGCCGCGCGGCGCCGTCCTCCTCGAGAGCCTCCGACGGCAGCGCCGAGCTCGGCCAGGCCCTCGGCAACCTCGGCGCCGTCTTCATCCTCGAGGGGATTCCCGCGCTGTTCCGCGGCATCGCGAGCCTGTTCCAGTCGAAGCCGCGCCCGCAGGCGCAGCCGCCGCAAATCTCGCAGTACACGCCGCCCGCCGCGCGCGAGGCTGCGCGGGGGGAGGAGCGGCCGAAGGATCCGGAGAAAGCCGCGTGCACGCTCAAGCCTGCCGGCATGCCGAAGAAAATAGGCGGCGAAACCGTCGAACTAAAGGTCCGCCTCGAATGCGCCGGCGTCGAGGAGGCGGAATTGGCCGGCCGCACGATCTCCTTCTCGTTGGGATGGAGCGGAAAGCCCGCGAAGTACCAAGCCGAGAAAGCGATCACGGATGCACAGGGCTATGCGTCCATCTTTTTTCGCGTCGACGCCGGGGAAGCCCCCAAGGAGGGCGGCGGCCCCGATCCGGCCCCGCCAGCCGTTCCCGCGCCGCTGCTCAGTTCGCGCGACACGGGGCCCGTCGACGCCGCCGCGCCCCAGCCGGCCCGGAACGACGCGAAGACGGAAAAGCCCACGCTGGCGCTGCTCACCACCGCCGTCGGCACTTCCCCCGTGATCCGTTCAATCGCGAGGTTCTCCGGGGGGAAAGTCCGGGGATCGACGGGTCTCGTGCTCATCGGCGCGACCGTCGCCGTCGAACTCGCGTACGAATACCTCAAATCAGCCCCGAAACCCGTCGACTGCGAAGCGCTGAACGAAAGCGGCGACACTCTCGCCCGCTTTATCGATGGATCGAGGCTCGGCCCCGGCTTTCTCGACGCGCACGAAGGCGAAACGAAAGGGCATACCAAGTCGGAGCATCTTCGCGATATCGACCATCTCAAAACCCGATTTAAGGAGACCGACACGCCGAGCGCGTACGACGACCAGCCGACCGCGGAGCGCGTGATCAAAGAGGCGATCGAGAAAAACATTCCCCGCATCGAGTTCTGGATCGCGAAAACCAAGCTGGCCGGGCTCAACCCCGTGATATTCGACGTTCGAACCAACCAGCCGTCCGTCGGCTTCGGCATCACCGAAACCGACGACACTCCTAGAAGAAAAACGGACGTTCTCGTCGTGCTCAGACGCTACGAGGACTGCCGCATTCTAATCTTAACCTCCTACCCCAAATAAAATATGACCGAAGACGAATTCCGCGAAAAATACCCGGCGCTCTCGGCCGAGCTCTACGTCTTCGAAAGCCCGGGGGGGCGAAGCGACGAGCAGGTCGCTTCGCTGCAACTGTCGAATGAGGCCCGCAATTCCTTGGTCTACCGGCTCGCCGCCGTCGAGGGCGTCCTCGAGGACTCGCGCCGCCTCCTAGCTCGATTCGAGAGCGACGGCGCGGCGTTCGCCGCGGTGACGAACCGGAAAGCCCTCAAGTCGCCGGACGCCGCCAAAGACTGGCTCGTGAAGATGACCGACGCCTGGGAACGCGTCCTCGAAGAGCTCCGCAAGCTGCCCGACTAAGCGGCTTTTGACCGGCCGCTCATAATGCTAAACTGCCCGCCGATGGAAGCCCCGTCCACCGCCGAATCGGTCGAGCGACTCTGGAAGACCGCGCGCTATCTGCCGCAGACCGTGCGGCTGCTCGGCACGCGCTACCGGACCCTGTTCCTCGCGCACGCGCAGCGTTGCAAGCCGCGCGGTGAGGCCGGCGTCGTCGCCGACGCGCTCGCGTTCATGGACTATCTCGCGAAGCAGGAGCGCGTGGGCCTGCTCGCGCCCGAGCGCACCGCGCTCCGGCGCGACGCGAAGGCCCTGCGCCGCCGCTTCCGCCTGCGCCGCGACGGCGACGCCGTCGAGGCGGTCGAGAAGTGGAAAATACTCCAGTGGCTGAGGCTCTGATCATGGGACATCAACCCGTCGCCGCCGCCGGCTATCGCACTCAGCCTCTGCTCGACTTCGTGACCAAGACGATCGCCCGCGAGGACTCCGTCCTGCGCGAAATCCGCGAGACCACCGAGGCCAAGGGCCTGCCGGCCATCAGCATCGGCCCGGACGAGGGGCGCCTGCTCCACTTCCTCGCCTCCGTCTGCGGCGCGAAGAAGATCGTCGAGGTCGGCACGCTCGCGGGCTACTCCGCGTGCTGGCTCGCGCGCGCCCTGCCGGAAGGGGGAATGCTGCACACGATCGAGTACGACCCGAAGCACGCGAAGGTCGCCGCCGACAATATCAAGGCGGCCGGCCTCTCGGACAAAATCGCCGTGCACGTCGGCGCCGGCTCGGCCGTCCTGCCGACGCTCGAGAAGCACGGGCCGTTCGACCTCGCCTTCATCGACGCCGACAAGACGGGCTACGGCGACTACGCCCGGTGGGCCGCGATGAACGTGCGCTCCGGCGGCCTCGTCATCTGCGACAACGCTTATCTGTTCGGGAGCCTGCACCGCGACGACCTGCCCGCCGGGCACGACGACGCGCCGAAGGTCGCCCCGATGCGCGCAGCACTCCGGCTCCTCGCCGACGAGGCCTGGTTCACGTCCTGCGCGATGATCCCGACCGGCGAGGGCATGGCCGTCGCCGTCCGGCGCTGACCCGTGCCCGTCGCGACACGGAAGGGCTCGGCCCAGGTCAAGAAGGTCGAGGAACCCGCGGATTCCGAGCGCGATTCGGGCTGGAGCGTGATTCTCTTCAACTGCGAGTGCCACACGTTCGACCAGGTGGAGGGGATTCTCCTGAAGGCCGTCCGCTGCTCCCTCGCCCAGGCCCGCGCCTTCTCCTGGGAGGTGCACTCGAAAGGCTCGTGCGTCGTGTACCAGGGCGCGCTCGAGCGCTGCGAAGCCGTCGCGGACGTGATCGGCTCGATCGGCCTCCAGGTCAAAGTCTCTCAGTAGGCCAGCCGGTGTCAGGCCTCCCGTTTTCCCATTATTCATACAGCAAATGCCTTTCGAATAACGGGAAAACGGGAGGCCTGACACCTTTTTTGCTAGATTATCGAGGATGAAGGCGAGCGAAGCGTCGCTGAAGCTGCCGCACCGGCCCCTCGGCAAGACCGGGATGTCGATCTCCGAGATCGGCTTCGGGGGCTGGGGCATCGGCAAGTCCATGTGGGGGCCGACGGACGATCACGAGTCCATGGCCGCGCTGCACGCCGCCTACGAGTCGGGCATCAACTATTTCGACACGGCCTACGCGTACGGGCACGGCCATTCCGAACGCCTGATCGCGCGCCTCTTTAAGGAAGCCGGCCGCCGCGCGTACGTCTCGACGAAAGTGCCGCCGAAGAACATGGAATGGCCCGGCCACCCGCGCTCGCGCCTGGCCCTCGTGTTCCCGCCGGACTGGGTGCGTCTGAGCGTGGAGCGGTCCCTGCGCAACCTCGGCTCCGACAGCGTCGACCTCTACCAGTTTCACGTCTGGCACGACTCATGGCTCAAGGACCCGATGTGGCCCGCGCTCGCTGAGGAGATGGCCAAGCTCAAGAAAGAGGGGAAGGTCCAGAACTGGGGCGTCTCGATCAACAACGACGACCCGGATTCCGCCTCCGAGCTCGTGAAAACCGGCCTCGTCGGCGTCGTGCAGGTCCTGTTCAACATGTTCGATCAGCGCGCCGCCGACAAGCTTCTGCCTCTGTGCCGGCAGATGGGCGTGGGCGTGATCGTGCGCTGCCCGTTCGACGAAGGGAGCCTCACCGGGACGCTGACGGCCGACACCCGCTTCGCGCCCGAGGATTTCCGCTCGCATTATTTCGGCGGCGAGCGCCTCGCGGAGACCTGCCGTCGCGCCGACCAGCTCGCGCGCACCGTGATCGGGCCCAAGGCGGAGACGCTCGCGGCCGCCGCGCTCAAATATTGCCTGAGCTACGACGCGGTCTCGACCGTGATTCCCGGGATGCGCCGCGTGTCCCACGTGACCTTCAACGCGCGCGCCTGCGACGGCCGCTACTTCGAAGCCTCCGAGCTCGCCTCGATCGCCAAGCACCGCTGGGTGCGCGACTTCTACCTGTAGTGTCAGGCTTGCCGGATTCCAGTATTTCTTCGAGTTATTCCAGGTGAAATACTGGAATCCGGCAAGCCTGACACCCGGTTTAGCCTTGAATTTGTAACACGTTCCCGGTATTCTCCACATGTTGAAGTCCTTTCGATTCCTCGCGGCGGCCGTTGCGGCCCTCGCCTTGTTCGCGCCCTCGACGAGGGCGGCGGATAAAGGCGCGGCGCGCCGCGTCCTGGGAGAGGCCGAGGCGTTCTACCGCCAAGGCCAGTTCAAGGAGGCGATGCGCTCGGTCAACGGCGCGCTCGAGGCCGATGCGCGCAGCGGCGAGGCGTACGAGTTGCGCGCGCGGCTGTGGCACGCGGCCGGCGACGCGAGCCGCCAGAAGGCGGACGCGGAGAAGGCGCTCGACCTGCTCGGTATCGGCACCGGCTCGCTGGCCGTCGATGAACTCGTCGCGCAGGGCGGGGCGCAGCTGCTGCTCGGCCGCGTCGCCAAGGCGCTCGAAAGCTTCGACGCCGCGCTGAAGGCGGACAAGAAGACGCCCGCGGCGTATTACGCCCGCTCCCGCGTGTGGCGCGAGAAGGGGGACATGCCGAAGGCGATCGGCGATCTCGATCAAGCCCTGAAGCTCGCCCCGAAGACGCCGCTGTGGCTTTTCTCGCGGGGCCGCGCGTACTACGACAAGGGCGACGACGTGAAAGCGATCGCGGACGTGACCGCGGCGCTGCGCATCAATAAGAACTTCACTTTGGCGTTCGCCCTGGTCGGCTCGGCGATGGCTCGACAGGGAGACCTCAAGCGCGCGGCGAAAGCGTACGACCGCGCCATCGCGAGCGACCCGGAGTACTCGTACTCCTATCTCGGCCGCGCCGCGTTGAAGCTGCGCCAGGGCGACGAGCCTGGGGCGATGAAGGATTTCGACGAGGCGGTGCGCGCGGACTCTCAGGACTACGCGCCCTACTACAACCGCGGCGAGCTGCACTGGCGCGCCGGGCGCCGCGAGCAGGCGCTCGCGGACTATCACAGCGCGATCGTCGCGCTGAAGCTCACGCCCGAGGCCGCGATCGCGATCGGAGATCGTTATTTGTCGCTGCAGCTCTGGAAGGACGCCGTGGCCAGCTACGGGCGCGCGTACGAGCTCGGGTCCGTCGCCGCGCTCACGCGCCGCGCGCGGGCCTACGAGTTCGACAAGGATACGAAGCACGCCCTCGCCGATCTCGACACGGCCGTCAAACTGGACCCCGAGAACGCGACGACGCTCGCCGCGCGCGGGACTTTGCTCGGCCGCATCGGACAGGATTCGGCGTCGATCACGGACCTCACCCGCGCGGTGCGCCTGGCGCCCGCCGATCCGGACATCCTCGTCGCGCGCGCGAGCTTCTACGCGCGCAACGACAAGCCGACCTTGGCGCTCGAGGATTTCTCGAAGGCGATCGAGGCGGACCCGAAGCACGCCGAGGCCTACAACGGGCGCGGCGCGCTGTACGCGAACGCGCTGAAGGAGCCCGAGAAGGCGCTACGCGACGTGATGCAGGCCGTCGAGTATAAGCCGCGCGAGCCCGGCTACCACTACAATCTCGGAACCTTGCGCGTGCGCAACCGGCTCTACTTCAAGGCAATCGAGTCCTTCGATACCTCGCTCGCGCTGAAAGGCCCGGCGGCGCGCATCCTGGAGCGCAAGGCGGACGCCGAGTTCCAGGTCGGCGACCACGTCGGCGCCATGCGCGACATCCAGGCGGCGCTCGAGAAGGATCCGCGCAACGCCGCGATCTACGACACCTTGGGCTTCATCCGCTTGCGCGCGCGCGACTACGAGCAGGCCGTGCGGGACTTGAGCCAGTCGCTCCAGCTCGACCCGAATCTCGCGAGCGCGTACCAGCACCGCGGCATCGCCTACGGCTCGATGAACCAGCTCAAGTCCGCGCAGGCCGACTTCAAGAAGGCCCTGGAGCTCGAGCCTCGCTCGAAGGATACGTGGACCCTCCTCTGCCAGACCCGCCGCCTCGCGAAGGACCCGAAGGACGCGCTGAAGGCCTGCGAGCGCGCCATCGAGCTCGATTCGCAGGACGGCCCCGCCTATCTCCAGCGCGCGCTCGCGTACTTCGCGCTGAAGCAGTATCCGCGCGTGATCGAGGACATCGACACGGCCTGGTCGCTCGGCACGCGCCGCGCCGAGGGCCTGATCGCCAAGTCGATCGCGCACGCCGCCGCGCGGCAATACAAGGAGGCTCACCGCGTCTACATCAAGGCCGTGGGGATGGACGCCTACGTCCGCAGCCCCTACATCGGCTTCGCGGCCGGCCACCCGGAAGGCGACGATTATCTGTCCGCGATCGTGGATTTGGACGGCATGATGCAGAAGGACCTCGGCGACCCGTACGTCTTCATCCTCCGCGCCGATTCGCTCCACAACTCCGAGCAGTTCGACAAGGCCGTGCTCGAGTACACGAAGGCCATGGAGATCGACGGGAACGTGGCGGACGCGTACGTCGGCCGGGGCGTCTCCCTGACCGCCCAGGATGCGCTCGAGGCGGCCCAGCAGGATTTCGTCCGCGCGCTCGAGATCGAGCCCAATGACGCGCACGCGCGCGTGAAGCTCGCGATCGTGCTCACGATGCGCCGCAACTACAAGGCCGCGATCAGCGAGCTCGGGAAGGCCTTGCTGGTCGACCCCAAGAACGCCGAGGCCTACCTGCGCGCCGGCAACGTCCACTACTTCATGAAGGAGTACCCGAAGGCGCTCGAGAACTACAATCTCGCGGTCAAGGCCGACCCGCTGGACCCGAACGCGCTCAACGGGCTCGGGCTCGGATACTTCTCGCTCAAGCGTCAGCCCGAGGCGCTCGAGAACTTCTCCCGCGCGATCGCCGTGAACTCCCTCGTCGACCGGTACTTCCGCAACCGCGCGGCGGTGTGGACGGCGACGCAAAAGTTCGGCAACGCCGCGGGGGACTTCAAGACCGCGAGCATGGTCAACACCGATCCGACCGTCATCGACGAGTACAAGCGCCTGATCGAAGAATCGGAAGCGCGCTCGGCGAAGGGCAAGGCGTCATAACTCCGCCGCGAAAGCGTCGCGACTCCGACATTTAGTACCATCCTCCGCGTGCAAGAGATCCCCGAGCTGTTCGGCAAAGGGCGTCCGCTCTTCTCCTTCGAGTTCTTCCTGCCCAAGGCGCCGGAAGACGCCGACAAGTTCATCGCCGACGTGAAGGCGCTGAAGGCGCTCAGCCCCGACTACGTGTCGCTGACCTACGGCGCGGGCGGCTCGGCGCGCGACCGGACGATCGAGACGGCCGGGCGCATCCAAGCCGAGACCGGCATCACGACGGCCTGCCATCTGACCTGCATCGCCCACACGCGCGACGAGATATCCTCGGTGCTCGACCGCCTCTCGGCGCTCGGTCTCCGCCACCTCGTCGCGCTACGAGGAGACGCGCCGAAGGACAAGCCCGTGCTCCCGCCGGGCCAGCGCGACTTCGGCTACGCGAGCGACCTGGTCGCCTTCGTCAAGAAGCGCGGGGGGTTCCGCATGGCCGTCGCCGGCTACCCCGAGACCCACTCCGAGGCGGTCTCGCCGGCCGACGACGTCGCGCGGTTCGCGCAGAAGTCGGCCGCAGGTGCGGACTGGGCGCTCACGCAGCTCTTCTTCGACAACAAGGACTACTTCGCGTTCGTGAAGCGCGCACGCGCGGCCGGCGTGACCCTGCCGATCGTGCCGGGCATCATGCCGGTCACGGCCCACTCCCAGCTCGCGCGCTTCAAGTCGATGTTCGCCGCGCGCATCCCGGCGGAGCTCGAGGCGCGCGTCTCTGCCGCGCAGGCCGACCCTGAGGCCGTGATACGTGAAGGCGTCGAATGGGGCGCCCGCCAGTGCCGCGAGCTGCTCGACGGCGGCGCGCCTGGCATCCACTTCTACACCCTGAACCGGTCGCATTCAACGACCGAAATCCTAGCTAGGCTTCGCCGTAAATGAAGGGAGCCCTCGTCGCGGCCGCGCTGTTGCTCGCGCGGGCCGCGGCCGCCTATCCCTCGCCAGAGCCGCCGCCGGAAATCGCGGGGGAGACGATCGGAGCGATTCGCGTCGAGCGCGTCAACGTGTTCGATCCGACGGTCCCCGGTGAGGACTGGTGGCCGTTTCGCATCGCCAACAAGATCCACTACCCGACACGCGAGACGGTCATCCGCCGCGAGCTCCTCTTCGCGCCCGGTGAGATCTGGGATCCCCTCAAGGTCATCCAGTCCGAGCGCAACCTGCGCGCCAACGGCGCGTTTCGCCGCGTCGACATCCTTCCGGTGAAGCGCCCCGACGGCCTCGTCGACGCGGTCGTGCGCAGCCAGGACAGCTGGACGACGAACCCGCGCTTCGCCGCCGGCACCGAGGGCGGCGAGTCCTTCTTCGGCCTCGGGCTCGAGGAAGGCAACATCCTCGGCTACGGCAAGAGCCTCGCCTTCGATTACGGGCGCACCGGCGGCAAGACCTCGAGCTCGCTCGGCTACAGCGACCCGCGCTTCATGGGCACCCGCATGGCGCTCAACGGCGGCTACTCGCGCGGCACGGTCGGCGACGCCGGCGCGGTGTCCCTGACGAGCCCCTTTTACGCTCTCGACTCCGAGCGCGCCTCGGCGGTCGCCTGGCAGCGCGCCGTCGCGGAAAAGATCGTCTACCGGGAAGCGGCGGAGTTCTCTCGGTTCCGGACGCGGCGGCGCATCGCAGAAGCCTCCCTCGGCCGCCGCCTCGAGGCCGACCGGGTGTTCGTGCAGCGCGTCGAGGCCGGCTGGTACGCCGACCGCGCGCAGTACGAGCCGCTGCCCGAAACCACTCCGGGCACGCTGCCCCCCGACCGGGAGCTCTCGGGCCCGACGGTCGGCTACTCGTGGGTCCAGCCGGACTACATCAAGGAAACCTACATCGACAAGATGGAGCGCGTCGAGGACTTCAACCTCGGCAACGAGCTGTCCGCGCGCGGCGGGTGGATGAGCGGCAAGAGCGGCTCCGACCGCGACCGCTCGATCTTCAATGCGTCGGACCAGCAGGGCGTCCGCTTCGCGCCCGGCCGCTTCGCGATCGGCCGCGTCGGTCTGATGGGGCGGACCGTCGCGGGTAAGTGGGAAAACGCCCTCGTGAGCACGGACCTCAACGTCTTCTGGAAGACGAACTGGCGGGGGGACCACACGTTGGTCGGCCACGCCGAGGGCGCCTTCGGCCGGTTCCTCGACCGGGACTCCTCGATCGTCCTCGGCGGCGCCACCGGCCTGCGCGGCTACAAGAACAACAGCTTCGTCGGCGGCCAGGTGGTCCTCGTGAACTTCGAGGACCGCTTCTTCTTCCAGGGCGAGTGGTTCCACCTCGTGCGCCTCGGCGCCGCGGTGTTCGTCGACAGCGGCATCATCGGGGACGAGGGCCAGCGCTTGGCGATGCGCAACATCAAGTCCGACGTCGGCGCGGGCCTGCGCCTGGCCTCGACGCGCTCGCGCAGCGGCGGCGTGGCCCGGATCGACCTCGCGTACGCGCTGAACCACGGCCCCGGCGGCGGCTCGAGGTGGGTTTTCTCGATCAAGGGAGGACAGGCCTTCAGCCTGTTCAACAGCGCGACGCGCGGCGTGGATCCGAGCCCCGCGTCGCGGCTGAATTAGCGTTGTTTTTGCTAGGATAAGCGCCCATATGAGGAATAGCCGACCTCTTCTCTTCGCCGCCCTCTGCCTCGCCGGCTCCGGCTGCGTCTCCATCGACCGCTACGCGCTGCGCATCACGGCCGACATGCTCCAGCGCGGACGCAAAGCCGCCCTCGAGGAGCCGGACTACCAGCTCGGCCGCGACGCCGTGGCCTCCCAGCTCAAGCTCATCGAGACCATGCTCGTCACCGAGCCGGAGAACCTCTCGCTGCGGCGCCTCGGCGCCGAGGGCTTCGGCGGCTACGCATTCCTCTTCGTCGAGGACGCCGAGCCCAAGCGCGCCAAGGGGCTCTACCTGCGCGGCCGCGATCACGCGCTCGCAGCGCTCGCCCTGAAGTCCGTGTTCATCGGCCTGAAGGACAAGAGCATCGACGATTTCGAGAAGGCCCTCAAATGGGCGAAGAAGGAGGACGTCCCCGATCTGTTCTGGGCCGGCTTCGGCTGGGGCGGCATGATCAATCTCTCAAAGGACGACGCGTCGGCCCTCGCCGACCTGCCGAAGGTCGTCCTGCTCATGAAGCGGGTCTGGGAGCTCGACCCGTCGTTCCACTTCGGCGGCGCCGACCTGTTCTTCGGCGTCTATTACGCCTCGCGCCCCGCGATGCTCGGCGGCGACCCCGCCAAGGCCAAGTCCCACTTCGACTGGGCGCACAAGATCACCCGCGGCGAATACCTGATGACCCATGTCCTCAACGCGCGCTGGTACGCCGTGGCCGTGCAGGACCGGGAGCTGTTCAAGCAGCTCTTGACGAAGGTCGTCGAGGCGCCCGCCGGGAATCTCCCCGAGGCGCGCCTCACCGATGAAGCGGCCAAGAAGAAGGCCGCGTCGTACCTGGAGAAGATCGATGATTACTTCTAAACGTTATCTGGCATTGCTCCTTCTTCTGACCGCCGCGTCGGCGTCAGCCCAGACCGCCGTGATCAAGCTCGCGACCTTGGCGCCCGAAGGCTCCACGTGGATGAACGTCCTCAGCGAGATGTCGAAGGACCTCGAGAAGCAGTCCGAGGGGAAGCTCAAGTTCAAGTTCTACGCCGGCGGCGTCTCCGGCGACGAGAAGGACGTGGTCAAGAAGATACGCATCGGCCAGCTCCACGGCGCGGCCTTCACCGGCGTCGGCCTCGGCGAGATCGCGCCCGAGACGCGCCTGCTCGACGCGCCGTGGCTGTTCCGCTCGCGCTCGGAGCTCGCGGCGGTCCGCGCGAAGTTCAATAAGGAGCTGACCGCCGCGATCGATAAAGCCGGCTTCGTCCTGCTCGGCTGGACCGACCTCGGCTCGGTGTACGTGTTCAGCAAGAACCCGATCGCCTCGCCCGAGGACATGAAGAAGGAAAAGATGTGGGTCTGGGAAGGCGACCCCATCGCGCAGGCCGCCTACAAAGCGCTCGGCGTGAATCCCGTGCCTCTTTCGATCGTCGACGTGATGCAGTCCCTGCAGACCGGCATGATCAACGGCGTGTACGGCCCGCCGCTCGGCGTCGTCGCGCTGCAGTGGCACTCCAAGGTCAAGCACATCTATCCCGTGCCGATCGCAGAATCGACGGGCGCGCTGCTCGTGTCGAAGAAGTTCTACGACGCCCTGCCCGACGCGCAGAAGAAGCTGCTGCTCGATGTCTCCGCCAAGCACCTCGCCCATCTCAACGAGCTGACCAACGCGGAGAACGACAAGGCCCTCGAGGCCCTGAAGAAGCAGGGCCTCGACCTCGCCGCCGACCCCGGGCCCGCGACGCGCAGGAAATACGAGGACCTCGGCGCGTCCGCCCGCAAGGAGCTCGTCGGCAAATTATTTTCCGCCGAGCTCCTCGGGAAATTCGAGAAGGAGCTCGCCGCCCTCCGTGCGCGATCAGTTAAGAAAAGCTGAGGCGCGGCTCGTCGCCGCCGAAGGCGCGCTCTTGGTCGCTTTGCTCGCGATCATGGTGACTTTGGCCTTCACGCAGGTCATCCTGCGGCACTTCGGCCTCGGCCTGCTCTGGGGCGAGACTTTGCTCAAGCACCTCGTCCTCTGGACCGGCTTCCTCGGGGCCGCGATCGCCGCCGCCGGAGAGAAGCATTTCGCCTGGGAGGCTGCGCACGTCGGCGCGCCGGCGCGGCTCAAGCCCTGGCTTCGCCTGGCCGCCAATCTCGCGGGTGCCGCGATCACCGCGCTCCTGCTTTCGGCTTCGTGGACCTACTTCCAAGACGACCGCGCCTCGGGCGCCGAGCTCATGACGATCGGCGGGCTCGTCGTGCGCTCCTGGATCGCGGCGGCCGGCATACCGGCCGGCTTCGCGCTGGTCCTCGCGCACCTGCTGTTCAAGAGCGCGGACGCCGTCGCCGAGGCGGCCGGCCGGTGACATTGCTTGCACTCGCCGGCTTCGCCGCCTTCGCCCTCGCGGGCGCGCCCGTGTTCGCGCTCATG
The DNA here is from genome assembly GCA_038211115.1 of Elusimicrobiota bacterium. Classification (GTDB taxonomy): domain Bacteria; phylum Elusimicrobiota; class Elusimicrobia; order UBA1565; family UBA9628; genus GWA2-66-18. The sequence goes on from JBBQVX010000005.1 coordinate 31,426, forward strand.
GGCGCCCTGGCGCTGTGGCTGTTCCACGGCGCGGGAATCGCGCCGTCGGCCGTCATCATCGAGTTCTCACGGCTTGCCTCGCTCCCATCCTTGATCGCGGTGCCGCTGTTCACCTTCGCCGGCTACGTGCTCGCGGAAAGCAAGGCGCCGCAGCGGCTCGTGGCGCTCGCGGAGGCGCTGTTCGGCTGGCTGCCCGGCGGCGTCGCCGTCGCCGGCCTGTGCGCGTGCGCGCTGTTCACCGCGTTTACCGGCGCCTCGGGCGTGACGATCATCGCCCTCGGCGGCCTCATCTTCCCGCTGCTGCGCCGGCAGGGCTACCCAGAAGGCTTCTCGCTCGGGCTGATCACGACGACGGGCAGCCTCGGCCTGATGTTCCCGCCGTCCCTGCCGATCATCCTGTACGCGCTCGTCGGCAAGATCTCGATCGACAAGCTGTTCGCCGCCGCCGCCGTGCCCGGAATCCTGCTGCTCCTGGCCCTGTCCGTCTACGCGTTCATCGTGGCGAAGCGCGAGAACGTCCGGCCGATTCCCTTCTCGATGGACGCGCTGCGCGCCGCCGCGCGCGCCGCCGCGTGGGAAATCCCGCTGCCGCTCGTCGTGATCGGGGGGATCTACGGCGGCTTCTTCACGGCGTCCGAGGCGGCCGCCGTCATGGCCTTCTACGTGATGATCGCCGAGGTCCTGATTTACAAGGACGTGCCGTGGCGCAAGCTGCCGGACGTCGCGCGCGAGAGCATGATCCTCGTCGGCGCGATCCTGATCGTGCTCGGCTGCGCGCTGGGGCTCACGAGCTACATGATCGACGCGGACATCCCGGGGCGGATCTTCGCGTTCCTTCACGAGCACGTGAAGAGCCCCTGGGGCTTCCTCGCGATCCTCAACGTGTTCCTGCTCGTCGTCAACATGGTCGAGATATTCTCCGCCATCGTGATCGTCGTTCCGATCATCGCGCCGGTCGCGATCCAGTACGGCATCGATCCCGTTCATCTGGGCGCGCTCTTTTTGCTCAACCTCGAGATCGGCTACATGACGCCGCCGCTCGGCCTGAATCTCTTCCTGTCGTCGCGCCGCTTCGACAAGCCGCTCCCGGCGCTCTATCGCGCCGTCCTGCCCTTCTGGATCCTGCTCGTCGGGGCCCTGATGGTCGTCACCTATTGCCCCAGCCTGAGCCTGTGGCTGCCCCGTCTGCTCAAACTCCAATGAACCCCAAAAACACCCGCGAGCTCCTTCCCGAACAGAAAGAAGCTCTTCTCCGCAAGATCCGCGAGTCGCACGCTTACCTGAAAGCCTACGCCGACATGGATTTCATGGGCCGCAAGGACCTGCGGTCCGTCCGTCTCCAGCTCGAGCTGCTGAAGCCGGAGCTGGTCCTTCGCGAGCACAAGATCCGCTCCACGATCGTCGTGTTCGGCTCCGCGCGCATCCTGTCCGGCGAGGAAGCCCGCCGGCTCCTCCAAATCGCGCAGGAAAACCTGTCGGAGCGTCCGCGCGACGTCGAGCTCAAGCGCCTCGTCGCCGAGGCGGAGAAGAAAGTCGAGCTCTCCCACTGGTATGAGGAGGCGCGCCGCTTCTCGACACTCCTCTCCAAGGCCCAGCAGGCGGGACAGGACCTCGAGCAAGTCATCGTGACCGGCGGAGGCCCCGGCATCATGGAGGCCGCCAACCGCGGCGCGTGGGAGTGCGGGGCGAAGAGCATCGGCCTGAACATCACGCTGCCCCATGAGCAGGACCCCAACCCGTACATCACGCCGGAGCTCTGCTTCCAGTTCCACTACTTCTCGCTGCGCAAGATGCATTTCCTGATGCGCGCGAAGGCGCTCGTCGCGTTCCCCGGCGGCTACGGCACGCTCGACGAGCTATTCGAGACCTTGACCCTCGTGCAGACGGGGAAAAAGCGCCCGTTGCCGATCGTGCTCGTCGGCAAGACGTTCTGGAAACGGCTCGTGAACTTCGATTATCTCGCCGAGCAGGGCATGACCAACTGGGCGGACAACAAGCTCTTCAAGATGGTCGACACCGCCGAAGAAGGCTGGGATCATATCCGGAAGTTCTGGAAGGCGCACAAGGAGTCGCTGGCCTCCTCATGATGGGAGCCCCGGTCCTCGCCGTCATGCTCGCCGCACCGGCGCGCGCGACGACCCCGTTCGTCGAGCAGCTGCGCCGCGCGCAGGCGCGCAGCGCGAGCGATCCCGAGCGCGTCGAATTCGCGACGCGGGCCCTGCGCGAGTGGCTTCCCGCCGACGGACGAACGCTCCTGGCCGCCGCCCATTTCGCGCGCGCCGAGGGGGAGATCGCGTTGTTCGACGACGCCGCGGCCGAGGAGGATCTGACGAAGACGCTCGAGATGGATCCGCGTAACCTCCGCGCGAAGCTCCTGCGCGCCCGCTCGCGCGCCGAGCTCGGGCGCGGAGCGGAGGCCGAGCACGACGCCCTTGAGTACCTCGAGGAGAGCGCCGACGACGCCGATGGCTGGCTGGCCCTCGGCGCGGCCCGCCTGGCGATGGGCCTGCCGAAGGCCGACCGGGGCGCTCGCGCCGCGTTCGCGAAGGCGGCGGCCCGTCTCGACCCTGAGGACCCGCGGCCCAGCCTCGGCGAAGGCCGCGCGTTCCTGGCCGCGCGCCGCTACCAGGAGAGCCTCGCGGCGCTGTCCGCCGCCGCGGAGCGGCCGCAGCAGCGCCGGGCCGAGATTCTCACTTGGCGCTCTCGCGCCTACTCCGCCCTCGGCGACTGGGGCGCCTCGAAGACGGACTTGAACCGCGCGATCCCGGATATGGAACGCTCGCTCGAGGAGCGCAACCGCGCGGGCGTCGCCAAGCGCGGGCTCGACGTCGCGCGCGGAACGCTCGCTGACGCTTTCTTCCGCCGCGGGCTCGCGAACGAGGCGCTCAAAGAACGGGACGCCGCGCTCGCCGACCACCGCCAGGCCTGCAATCTCGGGCTGCCGCCGGCCTGCGCGCGCGTCGACGCGCTCGAGAAGCCGGAGCCGAAGGCCCCGCCCGCGCCGCCGAAACCGCCGAAGGCCAAGCGCAAGAAAAACCCCAAGGGGGATTCCGGTGAACGGATCTATGCGAATTAATTCTCTCGTGCTGCTGCTCACCCTCGTTCCCGGCCTCGCATTCGCGGGCGGAGCGCACACCTCGCCCGTCGCCGAAGCGAAGCTCGACGAAGGCATCACCGCGCTCTACGGCCTCGAGTACGCTCAGGCGCGCCGCGCCTCGAGAAAGCTCATCGAGCTCGAACCGGACAACCCCTTCGGCTATCTGTTCGAGGCCGGCGCGATCTGGTGGCAGGCCTCGCAGGAATTCGGCCTGTTTAAAGATACGCCGACTTTGCAAGGCCTCTTCGAGCAGGACATCGAGGCCGGCGTCCGCAAGTCCGAGGCGTACATCGACTCGAAGGACAAGCAGATGAAGGCCGACGGCTACTTCGTCTCGGGCATGACCCTCGGCGTGCGCGGCCAGTGGAACCTGATGAAGGGCAAGTGGCTCGACGCCTACTTCGACGGCAAGAAGTCGATGAAGCAGCTCAAGAAGGTCGCCAAGCTCGACGAGAACTACGAGGATGTGTACCTAGGCCTCGGCGTGTTCGACTACCAGGCCGCGCACCTCTCCGGCATCGCGAAGCTCGGCATCCTGTTCGGCATGCGGGGCGACGAGAAGCGCGGGCTCGAGCGCATCCAGCGCGCCGTCGACAAGGCGGGCTTCGCGAGACGGCAGGCCGCGCAGATGCTGAGTTCGATCTACCTGATCGACCTGCACGACGACGCGCGCGCGCTGACCCTCGTGCAGGGCCTGCGGAAGGATTTCCCGAACAGCGTCTACTTCGTGTTCCTCGAGGCCATGCTGCGCCACCGTCTCGGCGACTGGGACGGCTCGCTCGTCCTCGGCCGCGAGCTCCACAAGACGATCGCGGCCGACCCGAAGGCCTTCCGGCCGAAATGGCTCACGCTCGTCTGCGGCCTCTCCGGCGCCGACTGCCTCGCCAAGGGGGACATGGAGCGCACGCTCACATGGCTCGACCACGCGCTCGATTCGACCTCGAAGGATTCCGCGGCCGGGCCGAAGCCCGACGGATTTCAGACCATGCTCCACTTCCTGAGAGGGCAGACGCTCGACATCCTCGGACGCCGCGACGACGCCGTCGCGGAATACAAGAAGGTCGAGGCTCTGCCGGCTCTCGGCGAGACAAAGGAGATCGCGCGCGCCTGCCTCGAGGCGCCCTGCGACCGCGCGGCGACGCTCAAGCGCCTGCGCGCGATGTCGAAGGAAGACTAGAGCAGCGGCCGGGCGGGGGCGGGCGCGAAGGTCAAGGTCAGCCGCGCTCCGCGGCCGTCCGCCCCGTTCGACGCGGACGCGTCGCCGCCCCAGCGGATCATCGCGCGCCGCGCCGCCGTGAGGCCCAGTCCCGCGTGGCCGGAGCGCGGTGAGGCGAACGGTTCGAAGCGGCGCTCGAGCCACCCGCGCGGATAGCCGGGCCCGTCGTCGCGGAACTCGAGCCTCGCTGCGTCCGCCGCGGTCCGGTCGACACGCACGTGAAGAGAGGCGCCGCGCGGCAGAGCCTCCACGGCGTTGCGCAGGACGTGGTGGAGGACCAAGCGGAGCTGATCGGGATCGTGCGGCGCATCGGGCTGGCGGCCGGGCGCGATGTCGCGCGTCAGATTGATCCCGCGGCGACGTAGGACGGGCTCCCAAGCAGACAGTGCCGTCTCGAGAACCGGGAGCACCGGCGCGTTCTCGGTCGTCGCGGGCGAGTCCGCGAGCGCCAGATCGATCGTCGCGAGGGCGTCCGCCGCCTGGCTCAAGCTCGAGCCGGTCAGGCGCAGGATCGCGCGCTGCCCCGCCGACATGGGCCCGGTCGAGAGCCGGCGCAGGTGGCCGTACGCGGCCTGGAGCGGCGGTTTGACGAGGCGGAACAACCGCGCCCAGCCCGGCTCGAGGACGCCTTCCATCGGCGGATATTCCACCGCGATCTCCGCCATCGTCACCGGAGCCTCGTCGATCTCGAGAGGAGGAGGAGGCATCACCGCCTGAACCACCGGCGGCGGGGGCGGGGGCGGCGGCGGGGGCGGCGGGGGCGGCGGGGGAGGAGGAGGCGCGGACAGACGGCGCTCCAACTCGTGCGCGCGCGCCTCGAGAGCGCGCTCACGGGCGAGGGAGGTCGCGCGCTGCTCCGACAGGTCGCGGCGCAGCGACGCGATCACGGCCTGCGCCGCCTCGAAGTCGTTCTTGAACGTCGTTTCGTCGGCGCTCGCCTCCTTGCGGGCCAGGCTGTCGCGATGCAGGCGGTTGAGGGCCTGATCCAGGCGCTTGCGCATCTCCTCGATCTCGCTGACCGCTTTCGCGTCGCGCGTGCCGGCGTCCGCCGCCGCCCGGTCGAGCGCCGCGTGCGCGGCGCGCAGGTCGCGTCGGAGGACCTCCTCGAGCGAACGGCGCGAGGCTTCGGACTCCGCCCCGGCCGCCTCCGCCTTTCGCCGCAGCGACTCCAGCCGCACGTGCTCGGCGCTCAGCAGAGACACTCGCTCCTGAAGCACGATGACCTGCCGGTTCAGCTCCGTCGCGCGCCGGATCGCGTCCGAATCGCCGCGGGCTTCCTTGAGCTCCTCGGCCGTCGGCCGCGCGCGCAGGCGCTCGACCTCCTCGACCAGCGCGGCCTCGCGCCCCAGAGCGGCCTCGAGATCCGCCGCCGTGCGCCGTAGCTCGGCCCGCGCCGCTTCGAGCGCGTCACGCCGGACCTGCTCGGACGCGGCCTCCGACGCGGACGCGCGCGGCCCGTCGGGCGCGCCCGTCAGCCGGCGCATCCCGTCGAGCGCTCCCGCGGCCTCGTCGAGGCGGTGCCGAGCGGCGTCGAGCGGGTCGCGGCGGGGAGGCGTCACAAGGCCTCTCCCGCGCTCTCGCCGAGCCGAATCCGGCCCTTCGCAGCCAGGTCGAGGACCGCGTCGAGCAGCTTCGACCGCGCGGCCGCGACGGCTTCGCGGGCCTGAGGAGAGGCGGCGCGCTCGCGGACGGCGTCGCGCGCCGCCTCCGGCAGCTCCGCCAGGACGCGCGAAATCAGGCTCGGGCTCGCGCCGCGCAGCGCGGCGCCCCACTCCTCGTGCGGCACGGACGCCATGATCAGGCTCAGGTCGGCCGCGGACACCGACTCGAGGTCCTCGAACGAGAACAGCTGGCTCTCGAGCTCCTGCACGCCGCGCGCGTCCTTGCCGGAGAGGCGCTCGAGGAGGACCGCGCGCTGGTCGCCGGGAAACCGGCTCAGGATCGCCGCCAGGCGCTCGGAGCCGCGCAGCCCGTTGGCGACCCGGTTCTCGAGGCGCTCCTCGACGGCGGACAAGCGGTCGGGGTCGAGCGACGTGAGCTTCAGGATGGCCGACGACGCGTCCGCCTGCAGCGCGGGCGGGAGCCGCGCGAAGAGGCGCGAGGCCGTCTCCGGCGCCGGTTTGGCGAGATAGGCGAAGACCTGCGCCAGATCCGCGGGGGACTCCAGGGCCAGCACGCGCGCGGCGTTCGCCGCGTCCGCCGTCTCCAGGAAGTCGAAGCGGCGGCCGAGCGCCGCGGAGGGCGCCGCGCCGGCGTCGGGCTCGTACTGTCCGGAAGGGAAGCCGGGCATCAGCTCGGGCAGGGGCTCGCCGCTCGCGATCTCCGCAACGGGCTCGCGGCGGGCGAGCAGTTCCTTCGCGAAGACGCGCGCGCCGCGCACGAACGCGGCCGCGAGGAGTGCGGCGACGACGAGGGCCCCGGCCAGGCCGGCCGAAGCGAGCGAAAGCGTGCGCCAGTCCGCCGGCGTGGAGAACGCGCCCTTCCAGGCCGGCCGCATCGCCGCGCGCACGACGGTCACGGAGTCGCCGCGGGCCGCGTCGATGCGCAGCAGGCGAGGAAGGATATCCGCCGCGTCGCGCGCCTCAGCGTCCGTCAGCGCCGCATCGAGCACCGCCGTGGCCTCGATCTTCTTGATCTCGAAACCGACGTCTCGCAGGCTGTGCTCGAAATCCTTCTGGAACGACGCCGGCTGGGCCGCCGCGCCGAGGGTCGCGGGCTTCGCCGCGAGCGCGGGATGATCCTTATGGTAGCCGGGCAGATCGAGAAGGCGCAGGGCCTCCTTGACCGCGGGCGAGCCCTCCTTGAGCGGGGTGAGAATTTCCGTCTGCGTGTTGATCTGCAGGCGCTCGCCGCGGACCTCGACGAGGACTTTCGAGCGGCCCGGGCCGAGCATACCGTCGAGTACGGCCGAGGCGCCGCGCGACAGCCGCTCGGACACGAGGCTCTCGTCCGACGTGGCATCCGCCGCCCAAGCCGGCACGGCGAAGAGGACGACGGCCAAGAACGCGAGGGCGCGCATAGTCCTATGAGGATAGGTCATGTCCGGCGATTCGCGATTAACGATTTGTTATCAAGCGGAAACCGGAAATAGAAGCGGCTACCGCGCTCCGGCGCCGACTCCACGCCGACCGAGCCGCCGTTGAGCTCCACGAGCGACTTCACGATCGACAGACCGAGGCCGGTGCCGATCGCGGAGAGGCTGTTCTTGACCCGCCCGAACGGCTTGAACAGCTGCGTCACGGCCTCCGGCGTTAGGCCGATCCCCGTATCCACGACGTAGCACTCGACTTCCTCGCCGAGCCGCTTCAAGCCGACCGTCACGCGCCCGCCGCGCCGCGTGAATTTGACGGCATTCGAGACGAGATTCGTAATGACCTGCGTGATCAGGTCCGGATCGAGGGGAAGATGCGGCAGACCGGACTCGATCTCGACGAGGAGCGTCTTGCCTTCCTCCTCGGCGCGCGCGCGCTGGAAGAGCGCCGCGTCCTCGACGAGGCGTCCCAGGTCGCAGAGCCGGGGATGGAAGTCCATGCTGCCGCGCTCGATTTTCGCCGTGTTCAGCAGGCTCGTGACGAAATGCGCGAGACGCGCCGCATTCTGCTGTATGCGCTCGAGCTGGCGCCGCTCCTCCGCGTTCAAGCCTTTCGCCTCGGACAGCAGCATGCGCACGTAGCTGTCGATGGAAAAGAGCGGCGAGCGGAGCTCGTGGGTCACTGACGCGACGAAGGTCCGCTTCATGTCCTCGAGCTCGCGCAGGCGTTCCGTCATCGAGTTGACCCCGTGCGCCAGCCGCGCGACCTCGTCGGAGCCGCGCTCGGGAATCTTGCGGTCGAGGCGCCCCTCGCCGATCTCGGCGAGCGCGCGCTCGATGACGATGAGGCGTTTGGTCATCGTCCAGCCGAGCGGAACGCTGAGCAGCACGCCGCAGAGCAGCACCGCCAGCGCCGCGCCGCCGAGGTCCCTCGCGAGCCCGCGGCGCGCGTGCGCGATCCGCCCTTCGAGGAACTTCGTCGAAAAATCGACCGCGACGACGATGCCGCCTTGGCCAGCCGATGCGGGAATCGTGACGAGCTCCGTGCGGGGCGCATCCTCGCGCGTCGCGGGCTTCGCGCCCTCGGCCTGCTGCCAGCGGCCGGCGAAATCGACGCGCGCGGACTGGATCTCAGGGCGGTCGCGCGAGAGGAACGCCAGAAAATCGAGCAGCATGAGCGGATCACGCGCGAGCTGCGATTCCGAGGCCATCGTCCGGACGCTCTGCGTCAGGATGCGGACCTTTTCCTCTTCGGCCGCGCGCAGCGCTCCGTCCTCGATCACGAAGAAGATCGCGGCCGCCGCCGCGGCCGTCGCGGCGATGGCCAACGAGAGGACCAAGGCGAGCTTGACCCGTATGCTCATGTCTACTGGCGCGGCTTGCGGCGGTCGAGGCGCTCGAGGGCCTTGCGGGCCTGCTCGTTCTCCGGGTCGATCTGGAGGATGCGCAGGAACATCGCGCTGGCCTGCAGGTACTCGCCGCGCGCGTAGTGCTCGACGCCCTTCTGGTAGAGGATCTGCACGTCGCGAGGATCGCCTGGGCGGCTCGCGGCCGCCGGGGCGGCCTTGGGCTTGGCCGGAGCACGGACGACGGCGGGCGCCGTCGCCGTCGTCGTGTCGATCTGCACGGTCGCCGGCGCGAGCGCCGCCGGCGCGACGTTCCCGGGCATGGTCTTGCCGCCGGTGCGCTCGGCCGCGAGCCGCATGTACGTCCGCAGCGACTCGATCTCCTTGTCGCGGGTCTCGAGCTTGAGCGCGGCCTCCCAGATCTGGTTCGCCTCGAGATAGCGGCCCGCCAGGTAGCGCAGCGAGCCGAGCCGCTCGAGTGCCGTGACGGACTCGGGCTCGAGCTCGATCACGTCCTTGAGCAGGGACTCGACCTTGGCCTCGTCGCCGCGCGTGTGCGCGTACTCGACGCGGAAGAGCATGTCGTCGATGAAGCCGCGCGGGCTGTCGGCCGGCAGGCGCTCGGCCTTGAGCCCGGCGGCCTTTTCCACGTCGTCGAGGAAGCGGGCGGACGCGTCGTCGGGCTTCAAGTTGTACGCGTACGCGAGGTGCAGCAACGCCGTCCGGTCCTCGCCGTACAGGAAGCCGTGGATCGCCGCGACGCGCTGCCGCTCGAACTTCTCGCTCGGCTCGGGCAACTCGGGATGATAGTAGGCGGCGACGTTCAGGCGGTTCGAGAGGCGCAGCAACGCGGGCCCGAGCGGAGTCTTCTGGCCGATCTCGTTGAGCTCCTTCTGGGCGAGCCGGTACTTGCGCTCCTCGATGTACGTGCGCACCTGTGCTAGCCGGGCATCGTTCAAGTCCTGAGGCCGCTGCTCCGGCGCGTACTCGTAGCCGTAGTCCGGGCCGTGCTCGCGCAGGCGCTTAGCCTGATCGAGCAGCTCATGGCTGATCTCCTCGTCGCCGGTCGGCGCGCCGAAGTGGAACGTCAGCGCGATGCGATGAGAGCCGGAGTTGGTCTTGACCGCGCCGATGGGCACGATGAACGCGTAGTCCGCCTGGATCTTGTTGATGCGATAGGACGCGCCCATCGTCAGCTGGCGCCAATCCTCGCTTCCAATGCCCAGCGAGCCGCGCACGCCGAACTGGCCGTGGTCGAGCGTCGCGAAGTAGCGCTCGGCGGCGGCGACGAACTCCTTCCCGTTCGAGCCCGACGCGGTCTTCCTCACGCGAAGCTCGCCGATCAAGCTCAGCCACAGCGACTTGTACGCCAGCCCGAGGTTGATTGCGCGCTCGAGCTTGTCGCTGCCCGCGAACGCCACGTTGGGCGCCGTGAGGTGCTGCACGGCCAGGCCCAACTGCCAGCGACGGGGGAAGCGGTAGAGCATGCCCAGGTCCGCGTCGAAGTTGCTCTTGCTCCGAGCGCCGCTGAGCACGGGGTCGGAGCCTTGTCCGCAGGCGATGCCGACGCACGCGTTGGCCGCCTCCGGCGGAGCGGAGAACGAGCGGGTCAGCCACTTGCCCGTGAAGCCCGCCATCAGCTGCGCGCCGGACTCGGTCTCGAGCGGCTTGAAGCCGTACGCCGCCGCGATCGCCTGCTCGGTGTACGCGCCGGTCAGAGAGAGCCGGTCGATGCCGATCGCCAAGGTCCGGCTCTTCATGCCGCGCGAGAGCGGGTGGGCGTAGACGAACTGCGAGGAGCCGATTTCCGAGCCGTCGCTCAGGCCCATGTACAGCCGCGAGTAAGCCGCGGAGAACTGCTTGCGGTCGAGCTGGGCCAGGCCGGCGGGGTTGTAGTGCAGAGCGTAAGCGTCGTCGGCCAGCGCGCCGAACGCGTCCCCGAGGCCCGGTCCGCGGGCACCCGCTCCGTTCTCCTCGAACGCGGCCGCCGCCGGCCGCGCGAGGAGGACGGCGATCAGCCCGGCGAGGAGGAGGAGCTTCATCGCACCACCACCACGACGCCGGACTTGGACGTTTGATCGATCGTGAGCACGTAGATGTAGATGCCGTCGGCGGCGCCGCGCGGATCCCAGGACACCGAGCAACCGGTGGTGCAGCCCGGGACGATCGGGACCGTCGCCGTCAGCCGGCCGCGGAGCTCGAAGATCCGGATCGTGCCCGCGGAGTCCTGCGGATTTTCGTAGCGGAAATCGGCGGTGTCGTTCTTGCGGTCGCCGTTCGGCGTCACGAAGCGGTGGACGCCGGTGAAGGCGAAGCCCTGGGGAGCGAAGGTCGCCGCGCCGGAGACGCTCGCGAGCACCAGCGCCAATGCGATGAGCTTGTGCCGCATGTGTAGGGTGTATATGAGCAAATTGTCTTTGTGTGTTTGCATGTTACTTGAGAACCACCAAAGTGCCGGTGAAGCTATGGCCCTCGCCCTCGAGTTGATAGACGTACACGCCGCCCGGCACGCTGCGGCCCTGAGAGGTCCCGTCCCACTGCAGGCTGTTCAACACGGGGCCGGGCTGCAGGTCCGACGCCACGACGCGCCCGCGCAGGTCGAGGATGCGCCCGTGCACCGCCGCGTCATGCGGGTTCTGGAACGTGAAGACGACGTTGTCGTTCTTGCCGTCGCCGTTGGGCGTCACGAAGCGGTTGGACAAGCCGGCCTGGCTGAACGCGAAGTTCGTGACGCGCTCGACGGAGCGCATCTGGTAGCGGCCGAAGTACTTCGTCTCCAGAAACATGTTCTGCGACAGCGCGTCGCCCTTGCCGTACAGCTGCAGCCATTGCATCCCGTTCCACCAGTACACGCTGGCGTTGTCCGGGCTGGACGACGAGGAGGCGAACGAGGGCGTCACCGAACCGCCGGAGAGCTCGTAGTGCATGTACACGGTGCCCATGCCCTCGAGGCTGAAATGGGAGTCCTGCGTCAGCCCGCCGCGGTAGGCCTGGAAGTCGAGGGACTTGTATATCCGGCCGCCGAGGTCCTCGGGGCGGCTCGACGTCTCGATCGCGTAGGCGCTCGTCGGATCGCCGGGCGTGCCGACCAGCGGGGCGACGAGCGACCGCGGGATGTGATAGTAGCTCGCGTCATCGGGGGAGACCGCGTAGGCGTCGAACGTCGCCGCGGAGCGGATCAGCGAACGCGACGAGACCGTCTCGGTCGACTGGCACGAGTCGAACGTCTGCGCCTTCACGGTATAGTAATACTGCGGACCGGACGCCGGGTCCGTCCAGCTCAAGGTCGCCGTCGACACCGTCGCGACCTCGGTCCACGGCGCGAGGATCGGCGTCGTCGACCGGTACACGCGATAGCCCGAGAGCTCCGTCGGAAGCGGCGCGCTCGGGTCGACGAACGCGGTGCGGTCCTGGTAGCGCACGACGGGCAGCCAGCTCACCGTCGCGGCCGAGGGTCCCGTGCTCAGGCCGATGCCGAACGGAGTCTGCGCGAGCCGCGCGAGGAACGCGCTGAGCGTGCCGGCGCCGCCGGCGAGGACGCCGCGCATCCCGTCGCGCTCGGCGGCCTTGATCGCGAAGTAGTACTGCACTCCCGGCGTCAGGCCGGCGACGCTCTTGTTCTGCAGCGTGCCGCGGATCCCAGGGGCGGGGGGAAGGACGATCGCGGCCGCGGCCTCGAACTTCGCGTCCGACAGGGCCGGCGACTCGGACGCCACCGAGCTGTACTTGATCACATAGGCGCCCGAGGTCGTGTTCTCGTCGCCGTCGTTGCCCGGCGCGGTCCACTTCAGCTGGACCGAGGAGGCGCCGCAGGTCGAGGCGGCCACGAGGTCCGTGATGCGCGCCGGCTGATAGGCCACGCCCATGAAGCCGTCGCGAACGGCGAAGCTCGCGGAGACCGCGGAAGGGACCGACACCGCGCCGACGGACGCGTCGCCGCGGAAGCCGACGGAGAACTTGCGCAGGCCGCCGGCGTCCATGACCGAGCTGTTGTTCCGGAACGAGGCGCTGGCCGAAACCGCGGCGGCGGCGGGAGCGGCGAGCGCGGCGCCCAGGAGCAGGATCATCGCCGTCACGCGCTCGAAACGAATCATCCTGGGTACCTTAACCCCCGCGTGCGAATTCCTTATTACATGCGTGCGAAGCTATGGGGAGAGGCGGGGTTTGCCATGCTCAGGCCCGTTTTGTAGAGTGAACCCGTGACAGAAGCCCTCTCGGCCCGCATCGTAGCCCACTATCTGGGCGACGAGCACGCCCTGCCCGAGAACTCCCGCGCGGCCCTCGCGGAGGCCGGGATCAGCTTGATGGCCGCCGCCGACCGCACCGCGCTCCGCAAGCTCGCCGTCGCCGCTCCGGCCGACGCCCTCCTCGTCTCGCTGAGCGCCCTGTCCTCACCCGCGCGGGCCCTGCCCGCGTTGCGGCTGCTTTACGGGCGCAAAGGGCTCGCGATCATCGTCTTGACGTCCGACGGCCAGGAGGGGGAGCACGCGCGGCTGCTCGGCGCGGGTGCCGACGACGTCCTTCCCTCGTCGAGCGACCCGCTGCTCCTCGCGGTCCGGCTCGAGACGGCGCTGCGCACCGTCGAGCAACTCGCCTCGCCGACGTCGTGGCCGCGCGGCGTGCTCCGCACGCCCGATGCCGAGATTGCGCTGGACCCGCGCGCGCAGCGCTGCCTCGTGCTCGAGCGGGGGGCCTACCGCGAAGTCCTCCTCACGCGCAAGCAGCTCACGGCCCTCACGGCGCTGCTCCGCGCGGCCGGACGCCCAGTCGCCTGGGACCAGCTCTTTCGCAAGGGGTGGCGCCCCGGGAAGCTGCGCCGCCGCTCGCGGACTTTGGTCCAGCACGTCCTCGCGCTGCGGCGGAAGCTCGGTCCCGCGGGAGCGCGCATCAAGTCCGTTCCGGGAACCGGCTACCGGCTGTCCGTCTGAGAATTAGCGGAAATTTAGCAGACATTGCGCCCCTCTCCCGCGCGGTCTATACTTCCAATATGATCCGCGCGTTGCTGGCGATCGGCGCTCTGTTCTTAATTGTGAACGCGAGCGCCACCGAATCCTCCAGCTCCCGCTACACGAATCTGTCCGCGGGAGCTCCAGGCACGTTCACTCCGGCCGAGGCTCCGCCGCCGGTCAAGCCCGCGCCCAAGAAAACGCGCAAGTCGCCGGCCGCTCCCATCGCGCCCGAGCCGGCTCCGGTCGTTCCCGCGCCGGCGCCGCCCGAGCGCGGCGCGGGGGCGCCCTTGCTCGCGACGCTCGCCGCGGTGCTGGTCGCCGGCGCCGTCGCGTACCGTCGCCGGGAAAACGTGAGACGGCGCGCCGACGCCGAGAACGTGGCGCTCGCCGCGCACGAGCTGCAGTCGCCGCTCGCCGCGATCGAGTCCTACCTCGACCTGATGGCGTCGGAGGCCCAGGCATCGACGCCCGAGGCGCGCCGCTGGCTCGAGGACATGAGCCGCATGCGCACGACGACCGCGCATCTGCGCCGCACGATCACCGACATCCTCGACATGACGCGCGTGCAGGACGGCCGCATGAAGCTGTCGGCGCGGCCCGTCGACCTCGTAGCGCTCGCCCAAGCGTCGATCGACGCCTACGCCCCGCACGCGGCCAAGCGCGGCGTCGCGCTTTCCACGACGGTTCCCTCCGGGCTCGGAGCCGCGCTCGCCGACCCCGACCGACTGCGGCAGGTGCTCGACAACTTGATCGGCAACGCGATCAAGTTCACGCCCTCCGGACGCGGCATCACCGTGACCGGGCGAGAGGATTCAGGCCAGGTCATCCTCGAGGTGGTTGATGAGGGCGTCGGCGTGCCCGCCGCCGCGCGCGCACGGCTGTTCGGCAAGTTCCAGAGGCTCGGTCCGGCGGTGGACGGCACCGAGGGCACGGGGCTCGGGCTCTATCTCTCGCAGCGCCTCGTCGCGGCGCAGGGCGGACGCCTCGAGCACGCGCCGGGCGAGAATGGCGGCAGCATCTTCCGCGTCACGATGCCCCGCGCATGAAGATCACGGTCCTCATCGTCGACGACAGCGCCGACTACCGGCGCATCTTCTCGCGCATTCTCGAGTCCGCGGGATATAAAGTCCTCTCGGCGCAGAGCGCGGAAGAGGCCCGCCTGATCCTGAAGACCACGCCGCCCGACGCCGCGCTGCTCGACTGGAACCTTCCGGGCGACAGCGGCATCGACCTCGCCCGCGAGATCCGACGCGACCCCGGCCTCGGCCGCATGCCGTTGCTCATGCTGTCGGTCAACGCGACGGCGAAGGATCAGATCCAAGGCCTGCGCGAAGCCGAGGTCAACGCCTACCTGGTCAAGCCGGTCAACGCGAAGGAGCTGCTGGCCCGTCTCGGAACGCTCCTCGGCAAGCCCCGGTAATGGCGGCCCTCTGGGCGTTCGCGGCGTACTCCTGGCGGCTGCCGCTGGCCGGCTTGATCCTCCTCGTCCCGGCCTGGTGGGCGGCGGGACGGCTCGAGGCCGACGGGAAGAGCCCGTTCTTCCGGCTCCTGGTCGCGGCGGGCCTCGCGGTCGTCGGCTACGTCGCCGGCGTGAACCTGCTCGGCCGCCTCTTCCAAAACTCGATCGCCGCCATGCTCCTCTACCTCCTGCTCAACGCGGCCGCGGCCGCGCTGCTGCTCGCGCGCCGTCCACCCGAGGAGCTCCGGCCCGACGGGCTTCTGTCCTCCTGGCGCGCTTGGGCCTTGCCCGTCCTGCTCGCCATCGCGCTGGGAGTGCCGCAGTGGTTCCTCGCGGTTAGCTCCAACTACTGGGACGAGGCGACCGCCAGCGCCATCCAGCTGACCGCGCCGAACCAGTTCGCCGAGGGGATTTTCCCGCCGCGGCACAACGCGCTGCCCGACGTGAGCGTCAAGTACCATTACGCGTTCACGATGCTCGCGGGCACCGTGATGGTGCTGCTCGGCGTCTCCGCGAACGTCGCGATCGATCTCGTCAGCACCGGCCTCTGGCTCTTCATCTTCCTCTTCATTTATTTCTGGCTGCGCCGTCTCGAGTTCGACGGGATCTCGTCGGCCTGGGGCGCGTTCACGGTCCTGCTTGGAGGGGGGCTCGCCTGGCTCTACCTGCCCCGCATCGAGGTCTACAACGGGATCGACAAGTATCCGCCGCCATCGGACCTGCTGTATAAATTCGACGCGGCCAAGAGCTGGCTCGGCAACCTGGTCGCCCTGGCGTCGGCGCCGAGCCAGCATCTGCGCAACGCCGACGGGACCTTCTCGAGCCTGCCCTGGGAGGTCGCGGCCACCTTCGAGCAGCACTCCGTCTCGCTTGGCATGGCCATGGCCTTGGTAGCGCTCTATCTCCTCGTCGCCTGGCGGCGACGCGAGGAGCTGCGGACTCCGCTGCTGGCCGCGAACGTCGTGGCCTACGGGACTTTGCTCCTCGGCCACGCCGTCTTCGGCGCGGTCGCCGCCGTCGCCGCGGGCTCGTGCCTGCTTCTCGCGTGGGCCAGGAAGCCCGAGCGCCGGTCATTCCTCGAAGGGCTCGCCTTCGGCGCCGGAGTCGCGGCACTCGCCCTTCTGCACGGCGGGATGATGTCGCGCGGGGCGCAGTATGGAGGGGAGAGCTACGCGACGATGCGCCGCGTCCTGGGTTACTCGACCGGAGGGCTCGCCGGCTTCCTGCACTGGAACATCGCGGGCTTCGGGCTGCTCCTGCCGCTCGCGCTCGCAGCGCTCTATCTCCGCGCCCGCCGCCGCGATTGCGGCTCCGTCGAGCGGGACGCGCTCTTCACGGCGCTCGCGGTGTTCGGCGTGTTCTCCTACGTCGTGCCCCAGCTCGCCTTCTACTCATCGGAATCCTACGGCGACGAGCGCTACACCGAGATCAGCAAGTTCTTCTTCAGCGCCCACTTCGCGCTCGCGCTGCTCTCCGCGTTCGCGGTCGACCGGATGCGGATGCTGCGGCGGTGGTGGATCGCGGCGCCCGCGTTCCTGGCGGTCGCGATTTCGCCGGTCGCGTACTGCTACGCGAACTCCGTCACCCCGACCGGCTCCTGGCTCGGCTTTTATCACGCGCCGTACCACCGCAACTCCATCGAGGAGCAGATGGCGACCGCGTTCGGGCGAATGAAGAAGAGCGCTCGCGACGTCTACTTCGACGCGTCCGCCGACGAGAGATCCAGCGGCTACATCAGCGAGATGCTCATCTACGCGGGCAGCGCCTTCACGCTGACCCCGAGCGCCTACGAACGGACAGGAATCGGCTTCCGGCTCTCCGAGGACGTCGTCGCCCGCCGCTTCGCGCAGAACAGCCGCATGGCCCGCCTGCTGCCGGGCGCCGCGGAAGCCGCCGGCGTCGGCTGGTATTACAGCCGGCCGCAGCTCGATTATGCGACGGTGCCCGTGATCGTCCGCAGCCGCTTCGACAAGCTCACGACCGAGGGCTACTTCGTCAAGAAATTCGAGGCGGGGCTGCGTGCGCTCTACGCCGTCGAGAAGCCGACCGCGGATCTCGACGCGGGCATCGAGCGCCACTGGAGCCCGCTGGCGATCGCCCAAACCGTCGCGGACTGCGACGGCGACGGCAAAGGCGACCTGATCTTCTTCGACTACGCCGAAAAGAAGATCCTCTGCGGAAAGACCAAGATCGATCTGCCGGAGCAGGGGCGCTCGGAGTTCGTGAACCTTCTCGTCGGCCGCTTCCCCGGGAACCGAAAGTCGTGCTATCACATCGGACGGATGAAGGACACGTTCTTCAAGCTGGGCAGGCACATCGACGACGTGGCCGAGTACGACAGCTGGGCCTGGACGTATCGCGACGGCCTGGGCCACGACTGGCAGCCGGAGTACGAGCGCTGGGTCTGGGACTCGGATATCCCGCTCGCCGCCGACTTGAGCCGCAGCGGCTTCGCCAGCCACATCGCCTACCGGACGCAGAACGGCTCGTGGCTGCTCGCTCCGGACCGGACCTTGCCCGGACCCAAGGTGGACAAGAAGCTTCTGCCCGTGCCGTTCGCGGGCCGGTTCCTCGCGGGATCCGACGGAGATCTCGGCATCTGGTCCCGCATGGACGGGAAAGTGACGATCCAGACCATCAAGACCGGCAAGAGCGTCTCGTTCCGTTGGGGCGGGACCACCGGCTTCATCCTCGTGCCCGGCGACTACGACGGAGACGGGCGCGACGAGATCGCCATTTACAACCAGGCCGAGCGCGGCTGGTACTGGAGCCATGCGCCCGACGGGCCCATTTCCTTCGGCAAGTACGGGACGGCCACGGGCATCCCCTTGCCGTGGGACTACGACCACGACGGTCGCCTAGACCTGGCCTACTGGGAGCCTGCCCAGAACAAAATCTACGTGTCCTTCGATCACGGCAAGAGCACCGGGCTGATCGTTCCGGTCCCGCCGCATTCCATCCCGGCCTTCGTGAACATGCAATGAGAGTTTTTTTGGTGTAATGGTGGAGCCAATGGACCAGAACTCAGGACGGCGAGAGCTCTTGTCGGTGATCGTGCCGTGCTACGACGAATCGGCGGTCATCGAGGCCTTCTACCGTGAGCTCCGGCCGGTGCTCGACGGCCTGCCGCTCAATCACGAGCTGATCTTCGTCGACGACGGCAGCGACGACGACACTCTCGACAAGCTCAACCTCATCGCGGACAAGAACCCGGCCGTGCGCGTGTGCTCGCTCTCGCGAAACTTCGGCCATCAGATCGCGCTCAGCGCCGGACTCGACGCGGCCGTGGGCGACGCGGTGATCATGATGGACGCCGACCTGCAGCACCCGCCGACGCTGATCCCGGAGCTCGTGCGCCGGTGGCGGGAAGGCCACGACATCGTCTCGGCCGTCCGCAGCAGGACGGAAGGCTCCTCGTGGTTCAAGAATCTGACCTCCAGCGCCTTCTACCGGCTGATAAACTGGCTCAGCAGCACCCAGGTCCCGGAGGGCGCCGCGGATTTCTGCCTGATCTCGCGCCGCGTCGCGCGGTCGCTGGGAAACATGCCCGAGCGGCACCGCTTCCTGCGCGGGCTCATCTCGTGGGCGGGCTTCCGACGTGCGTACGTCGAGTACCGCTCCCCGCGGCGGGCCGCGGGGAGCACGAAGTACAGCCTCGTCAAGATGATCGGGCTCGCGATGGACGCCGTGTTCTCCTTCTCGGCCGAGCCGCTGCGCTTGGCGCTGCGGGCGGGACTCGCGATCACGCTTCTTGGCTTCGCGTACATGGCATGGACCTTGATCAAGGGCTACCTGCTCCACTCGCTCGTCCCCGGCTATTCATCCCTCATCGGCGTCATCATCATCCTCGGCGGATGCCAGCTCATGTTCATCGGCCTGATCGGGGAGTATCTCGCGCGGGTGTTCGAGCAGGTCAAGGGGCGTCCCCTCTACCTGCTCAAGCAGGAGCCGCGCGCAGCGCGATTGCGCGATAAGGATCTTCCCGGCTGAGCATGCGCATCGTCCAGTTCGCCGCGCGCGAGGACGACGCCCGCTGGGACGCGTACGCGCAGCCGCGGGCGGGTGCGATGACCGACCTGTCCGCCTGGCGCCGCGTCGCGGAGGACGCGTACGGCCTGCGCTCCTGGTTCCTGGCGGCGCTCGACGGAGACCGCGTCGTCGGCGGACTCGGCCTGTTCGAGGTCCGGCACGCCGTCTTCGGACATCACCTGGCGACCGCCGCGTTCGGCAACGACGGCGGCTTTTTTTACGACGGCGAGGAGGCGAAGACCGCGTTGCTCGCAGAGGCCAAGGCCCTGGCGGACCGTCTCGACGCCGATTACCTGCTGATCCGGACCCGCGGGCCGGAGCTCGAGGGCTTCCGCGCGGACCTGCGCTACCGCTCGGCCGTGATCGACCTCACGGGCGGCCGCGACGCCGTGTGGGAGAACACGCTCAGGGCCAAGACGCGCAACCAGATCCGCCGTGGGATGCAGGAAGGCTTCACGGTCGAGAGCGGCCATGACCGGCTCGCCGCTTTCCACGAGGTCTTCCACCGGCACATGCGCGACCTGGGCTCGCCCGCCCACAGCCTGCGCTTCTACGAATCCATCGTCGCCCGCCTCGGCGATCGCGTGGATTTTCTCGTCGTCCGCGACGGACTGGACCTCGTCGCGGGCGCCATGCTGTGCTGGGTCAACGACACGGCGATGAACCTCCACACCGTCGCGCTGCAGGAGTACAACCGGCGCTGCCCCAACTACCTGATCTACTGGAAGATGATCGAAGCGAGTTGCGCGCGCGGGTGCGCGCGCGTCGACATGGGGCGCTCGGAGGAAGGCGGCCCCAACCACGCGGTCAAGCTGCACTGGGGCGCCGAAGCGGTCGCGCTGCGCTACAGCTACTATCTGCGCAAGAGCGCCGAACTCCCGCGCCTCGACCACGCCAGCCCCCGCTACCGCCTGCCGATCGCGCTCTGGCGGCGCCTGCCGTTGTTCGTGAGCAAACGCCTGGGGCCGCGCCTCATCGCGGGGCTGATCTGACGACGAGACCGCTCGTCGTCAACGCCGACGACCTCGGCGTGTCGAAGGGCGCGACGCTCGGCGTCGTCAAAGCCCATCGCGAGGGCATCGTCACCAGCGCGAGCCTGGCGGTGACCACTCCTTTCTACGCGCACGCGCTCGAGACCTGCGTGCGCGCGTGCCCCGAGCTGGGGATCGGCCTGCACTTCACGCTGACGTCGGGCAAACCGGTCAGCCCCGCGGGAAAGGTCCCGCTGCTCGTCGACGAACGAGGATTCTTCCGCCGCGGCTTCCTCTCACTGCTGTGCGCCGCGTCCATGAGGGAGCCCGATGGCCTGCTCGATCAAGTCGCGCTCGAGCTGGAAGCGCAGCTTCAGCGCCTGCTCTCCGACGGGGTCGTTCCCGACCATATCGACGGGGAGCGTCACGTCCACCTGATTCCAGGCGTCTTCGAGCGGGTCGTCGCGGCGGCCGAACGGCACCGCATCCCGTTCGTGCGGCTCGGACGCGACGCCGGCTGCACACACGCGAGCGTCCTCGACGCGCCGGGGCTGGCGCTGGGAGGAGGCCTCCTCAAATACTGCCTCCTGTCCGGTCTGACGGCGCTCGACCGACCGCGGCTCGGCGACTCGGTCCAATCTACGGAGCGAGTCGCGAGCTACCTGTACACCGGCCGCCTCGATCGGATCATGGCCGCGCTGCTCGCAAACCCGGCCGATGGAGCGCTCGAGATCATGGTCCATCCCGGCGTCCCGGAGGAAAGCGCGGGCCAGTCGCTCGGCAGCCCGGGGCTCGAGCGCTACCTCACGTCGCCCGAGCGGCGCGCAGAGCTAGACGCGTGCGTCGCGGCCCGCGGGAAAACGGACGGCTGGCGCCTCATGACCTTCGCAGCACTCGCGAAGGAGCGCGCCGAGCCGGCGATCGTTCCTTTCGGCCCCGAGCACGCCGAGCAGGTCGCCGCCCTTCACTGCGCGGCGCTCACCGGCCTGCTGACCGAGCTAGGACTGCCCGCCGCGCGCGCCTACTATGCCGGCTGCGCCCGCGCGGGCTCGGCCATCGGCTTCGTGCACGTGCAGGGCGGCAAGGTCCGAGGCTTCGTCCTTGGGTCCGTCGATCCGGAGAGGCTCAGGCGCGCGGCGGCGCTGGCGAGTCCGCTGCGAACCCTCGCCGGGATCTTTCTCGGCGCGCTGCGCCGTCCAGGCTCGCTGCCGCGGCTCATCGGCAGTTTCCGCGGCCCCGATGAGGGGGGCTTCGACCGCGCGGCGCCGGAGCTGACCTACCTCGCCGTCGCGCCCGAGCGGCGCGGGAGCGGGCTCGGCGGCCAGCTCGTCGACGCGTTCACGCGCGCGCTGCGCGGCGCCGGAATTTCGGCTTATGAGCTCAGCGTCGACGAGGAGAACCGGGGGGCGATCGCCTTTTACGAGGCGCGGGGGTTCGAATCCGCCGGTCGCTACCGCGAGTTCGGCGCGGCGCACCGGCGCTGCCGGCTGCGGCTCTAACGCGCGAGCCGTTCCTCGGCAAGAACCGCGGTCGCCGAATCCGAATAGCGGCGCGCCAGGCCGAGCGTCGTCTTCCAATAGGGCCGCGCCGCGCCGCCCTCGCCCGCGGCGTCCAGCGCCTTCGCGAGCTGGAGGTTGGCGCCGAGGTGCGCGGGGTTCTCATCGAGGATCTTCTGGAAAAGCGCCGCTGCCTTCCGCGGCTCCTTCTTCTCGTACAACGTATCCACGCCGAGCTTCATCAGCTCCGCGGCCCCCAGCCCCAAGGTCATGACTTCCCCGGGGCGCCCGCGCAGGTCGAAGATCAGCTTGTCCGAGAAGCCGGCGGACTCGTGAGGCTTGAAGAGCTGCGGGCTGCCCTGCACGTACAGGTACGGATAGCGCGCCTTCAGACGCGCGATGAGCGCGGGCGGCGCGTACTCGAGGTCGGCGAGATAGTACGGGTAGCTTCCCGTCGCCGCGCGCGCCGTCACCTCCTCGAACGTCATCGCCACGGCCATCGGACGATCCAGATACCAAGCGACCTCCGGGATGTAGAGGCCCGGCTTGTCCGCGTACTCCCGCACGAAGTAGTCGTAATAGGTCAGCAGCCC
>JBBQVX010000006.1:0-51243 GCA_038211115.1 Elusimicrobiota bacterium
GTACCAGGCCACCCACTATCACTCAAAATTTCGTGATAGCCGACACCCTCGAATGAGACTTCAGCGGGTTTAACATCATAAGTCTTGAAATTTTTCTTTGCGATTAAGACGGGCGCGACCGTGGCCGCCATTACCCCATTCGAGAGGAGCAGGCTTAGTCCGAGCAGAGTCGTCTTTATGGGAGAATTCCTCATCTTGAAATCCACCCATATGCAGAAACATGGGCACGCGAAGGCGCGAGGCGCGAAACGCCGCCGCAGGCGGCGTCCGCGACGAGTGCCGTAGGCGCGACAGGCTGAGACGTGAGAAGCGAACTATGAAAAGCGTTGCCGTCAAAATCGAGGACGAGGTTCCCGGCCATATTCGGTCGGCCGTTTCCGCTCGCGCCGCCATTGGCGGCGCGGCCGTAAAAACGGCGGGGGGTACCGAAGAACTCCATAGCCGGTCCGGCAGAGTAGTTTTTACACTGCCGTGCCGGCTCGCGACGCTGAGCGGGCGGAGCGCCGCCCAGGACGGCCAGGGCACGATGCCAGGCGGCCCGGAACGCGCGGAAGTGAAGGGCTCGGGTGGAACGCTCAGCGCGGGCCGGGCGGCCGCGCCGGGTTCCCGTGTCGGCGCTGAATGGCGCAGCCGCAGCGACGACCGCGTCGCTCGCGCGTCGGCCGAGCGTGCAAAGCCGGGCGGCTCGTGCGGCCACGGCGCGGCCGCCCGTGCGAGCGCGCGGGCTCGACCGTTTCAGGCCATGGCGAGGGCCGTTTTCGTGGCCATCGCGGCGGTCTGTCTGTTCGTCGGCCCGGCGGCGGCAACCGACAAGTTCGTTAAGCCGGGCGACGAAGGTACTATAGAATTCCCACTCGAGAACGACTCGTCCAGCGGCCAAGACGCGACCGGCGTCCAGCTCACACTTCGCGTCGAGCCGGCCAGCATGGCCGACCGCATCCAGTTCAACGGCACTACGGTCAAAGAAGATTCCAACGCAGCCCTGCCTATCACGATTGCCGTTGGGCAGACCCGAACCCTCGTCGTCAGCTACACCATTCTTAATCCCGAAGGCGCCGGCGACGGCAGCTTTCAGGTCTTTCTCGACGCGAGCATTCCCGATCAAATCGTTTCGCCGGATCCGTCGACCTGGGACACTTCGATTCGCTTCTATATCGATTCCACCGCCCCGTTTGTAAACATTAACGACGGAAGCGACGATCTTTCCCTCAGCACCGGCGCCACTCGCTCGCATTCGGTGACGTTGAACGCCGACGACGGAGCGAACGGCGTCGGGATCGCCACGGTGACGCTGTCCGGCTACGACGACACGTCCTTCGACGGCGAGCGGTACGTCGAACTCCCCTTTGAAGACCTCGACGAAGGCGACTATTCCGGCGAAGTCGTGGATAAGGTCGGCAACAGAACCCCCTTCCACTTCACGGTCGACCGCACCAACCCCGTCGTCGTGCTGACGAACAACGAAGGCATCCTGGTCCCGTGCGGCAGCGAGACGGACTCCATGGTCGTATTCTCCACGAGCACCGATGAGGGCGGCCTCGAGCGCGTCAGCCTGCTTGACGGCGACAACGCAGCCCGCGGCGACCCCGTCGCGCTGCCCTACTTGACCAAAGTCGTCGTCCTGCCGTTTGCGAATCTGACGGACTCCCCCCGCGATCCAAACAAACCCTACACCGTAAGCGTCCACGACCGTGCCGGCAATTCCAAGAACTGCTCGTTCATGGTCCGCCATGCCCCCTTCGTCTCTCTCAGCTTCACCCCGAACAACCACGGATTTGAATACCTCTTCGAGTATTACGGCGTGAGCGAGCAGTCGTTCTCGATCCCTTATGCCACCGTTACGATCACGATCCAGGACATCTCCGGCATCAGCGGCCTCGAACTATTCAAGGATGGCGTCAGTATTTTCGCGCCCTCTTACGGCACGGCGACGTCCGCCAATGAGGAGCGCATTCTCGCCGACGGCCAATATGAATTCGTCGTAACGACCGCCAGGGGCCAGACGACCTCGGGCACTTTCACGAAATACACCGAGCGCGTCACCCCCGACTTATCCCATCCCATCGCGACGGTCCACAGTGCGGACGACACGCTCAAGCTCAAGTTCCCCATCTCCTGCTTCAACAACGGCGGCCCCGGCACCGGCCTGAGCGAAGTGACGGTCAGGCACGTATCGATGGTGGAGGACGAACACGAATACGGCCCGGCTCTGGCCACAGTCGCCTGCGGAGGCGATTTCGACAAGCATCTAGACGACGGGCTCTACGCCGTGACGGGCGTCGATCACGGCTACGAGATCGACTCGTTCTTCAAGATCGAGCAGGCGCCCGCCTTTCTTTCGGATTACTCCGACCGCGGCTACGCGATGGAGAACCCGGTCCAGTTGGACGTCCAGACGAGGAACGACGGTCCCAGCGGTCTCGTGATCCGCAGCTTGCCCGAGAGCGAGAATTATCCGGCGTCGGGAAAGGCGGATACCCTGCCGATCGACTTGTTCCAGCCGACGACGCATTTCTTCGTTCCCGTTGGCGCCGTCGGCGTCTCGATCGCGGAGTCCCCGGCCGACGGACTCAAGGTCTTTTATGAGCGAGAAGTGACGGAGCCCGCGGACGTTCCCGGCGACACGGGGCTCAGCCTGGATTTCGCGATCGCCTCGGACGCGGAGAGCTTCCAGTCCATCGGGAAATGGAAGCGGAACAACGACGGCGAAAACGTTCTCACGGGCGATCTTTCGGAGGGGCCGCCGAGACTGCTCACGTCCCCCGTCCGTATCCGGGAGACGCTCACGTCGAATGCCGTCAACTATCTCGGACGCCCGCCGCACACGATCACGCCGTTCGCGAACTTCTCACCCATCAAGCTGAGCTACTTCACGGCGGCGGCGGCGCCCGAGATCGAAGACCTGCCTTTCGACACCTTCGCGGGGCTCCCGGACATCAGCGGGATCTATGAGTTCGCGTTCCGAGCTCCGCACGGCTTCACGGTCGGCCTGGGCGATCCCAACGACCCCACGATCCGCGGGCTCGTGGCCGAGCGCGCGGCGCAGGGCTACGCCTCGGCCGGCGGACACGTCGTGGTCGTCGATCCGCCGATTCTCGTGCTGAACCAGCCGGGCGAGGCGAAGATGCGGTTCAGCTCCAATACGGTGCTCGCGCTGGGGATGGAGCCGGCGGCATTGGCGCTGTATCAGGCCGAGCCCGGCGGCTATTTCGAGCGCGTGGCGAGCCAATCACTTGATCTCGAGAACGGCGTCATCACGGGGCTCGTCACCCGACTCAGCGACAAGTCGCTGTTCGCGATCTTCGGACCGGCGGCGATCATTGATCTGAAGCCGCCGAGGACGGTGCTGACCGGGATCCCCTCGTACGCAGCGCCGGGATCGACCTTCACCGTGAGCACGCAGTCGTTCTTGAGCTTCAGCGTCGTTGATGACAAGATCGTGGTGGGCGACGGCCTTGGTGTCGGCTCGACGCGGACCTATTACGCGATCGACGGCGGGGCTTTCGCCGCGGCGCCCAGCACGTTCTCTTTGGTCGCCGCGGGGACGCACACCGTGGTCTTCTACAGCGTGGATCTGCACGGAAACGCCGAGGCGCCAAAGACCCGCCTCGTCGCGGTCGACGCGACCGCGCCGTTGACCCTGCTCTCGCGCAACGGAGCCGTCGTCACGCTCAGCACGACCGATCCGCTCATCTCCGGCGTGAACTCGGGCGTGGCGCGCATCCGTTATCTGGTAGACATCGCGAACCCCGCCTTCTGTGAGAGCATCCTGGCGGATACCGGCGCCGCGCCGGGGATGTGCGCGAACCCGTGGTACGCCGGCCCGTTCACGCTTTCGCCGGGCGGCCACGAAATTGCGTTCCAGGCCGTCGACGGCGTCGGCAACTTCGAGACTTTGCAGACCCAGCATGTCGACGTCCAGGGCTCGGGTCCGGCCGCGGGCGGAAAGGGAATCGGGCGGGATCCGTTCGACTCGTTCTGGAGTGTCATCTCGGACGGCTCGGTGTCGTTCGCACGCGCGGACTCGTCGGGGACCTTCCTCTCATCGGCGACGCTCGAGAACGCGCTGAGCGGGCTGCCGTGGGCCGTGTTCTTCGATACGGCGGGGCGCGCCTACGCAGTCGGCACGGCGGCGGGCCCGGGGACGCAGGCGGCCGACGTGGCCGTGTACAAGGCCGCGCCGGAAGGCGGCGCCATCGTCTCCCGCACGCTCTTCGACAGCGGCTACGCCAATAACGACTACGTGTTCGACGCCCTGGCCCCGGGCTGGATCACGGGCACAGCGCAGACGAGCGGCGGCCAGAATGGCGGTGAATTCACGCTGGCGTTGTGGGCCTTCGACCCCGCGACCGGAGCCGTCGCGCTCTCGACGACCTACGCGCGTGCGGGGACCGACGTGGGCACCGGGCTCGCGGTCGACGCGGACGGCAGCCTGTGGATCGCCGGTTACTCGCGACGCCCCGGCGCGTCCCAGCCCGGAGCCTTGGATCTGGCGGTCTGGCACTACGCGGCCGATGGCCGCACTTTGCTCGCGGGCCCCTTTCTCAAGCCCGGCTATCTGACCAATCCGGGCGGCGGGACCACGGCCAAGCTCCACGTCACGGAAACGTCAGTCTACGTGGCGGCGCCGCGTATCAACGCATCGGGCGGCACCGATCTCGCGTTCCTGAAGTTCGACAAGGCCACGGGGGCGGCGGGCGTCGAGAATATCTGGCGCTCGGCGGACGGCGACCCGTCCTATCCCACGGCGATCCTGCCGGAAGCGTCCGGGGTACTGATCGCCGGCGGCATCGGCTCGGACATGACGGACGCGGCACTCTGGCGATTCGGCTACGACGGCGTCTTCCAGGGCGCGACGACCGCGGACGCGGGCGGCGCCAAGGGTGCGGTATTCAAGGGAACACAGTTGTGGCTGTCGGTGGAAGGCTCGACGACGCCTTATCGCGTGCTGAGCGAGACCGCCGCTCCCGGCGCTTTGATCGACATCAGCACGCCGGCGACGGGCGCGGCTCTTTCCCCCTCCTCCGGTCCCATCGGTGTCCCGTTCACGATCGCCGGCACGGGCTTCGGGACCTATGGAGGAGGCGATACGCGCGTGAAGTTCGGGACGCTCGCGGCGCCCCTGTCGCTGTGGAACGACGCGGCGATCGCAGGAACGGTCCCGGGGCTGTCCAGCGGAACCTACGCGGTGACGATCGAGCGCCAGAACGCGTCGAGCGTGACCGTGACCGCGGCGGGAAGCTTCATGGTGACGATTCCTTCGGCGACCTCGTTGAGCCCGGCCTCGGGCCCGATCGGCGTTCCGTTCACGATCGCCGGCGCCGGCTTCGGGCCTTATGGAGGAAGCGGCACGCGCGTCAAGTTCGGAGCGAGTGCTGCCGCCCTATCAGTCTGGAACGACGCGACGATTTCCGGCACGGTGCCAGCGCTGGCGACCGGGACGTGGAACGTCGTCGTCGAGCGCGAGCAGGACGGCATGGTCTCGTCGAGTTCCGCGTCGAGCTTCACCGTGACGGCCCTGTCCGTCGCGTCGATTTCCCCGTCCTCCGGACCCATCGGCACGGCCTTCACGTTGACCGGGCCGGGGTTCGGCCCGTACGCGGGCGGAAACAGCCTCGTGCTGATCGACGGGGCGACGGCGGCCCTCTCGGTTTGGAACGACGCGACCATCGTCGGCACGGTCCCCGGATCGCTCGCCGTCGGCGCGCACGCGGCGCTCGTGCGCCGAACCGAGGGTGCGGGCGTCAGCGACTCGAACGCCGTCGCTTTCCTGGTCACGGGAACGTCCGTGGGCGCGCTGTCCCCCTCGTTCGGGCCCATCGGCGCGCCGTTCACGCTCACCGGGACGCAGTTCGGCGCGTACGACGGCGCGAACACGCGCGTCAAGTTCGGCGCGGTCGTGGCCGCGCTGTCCGTGTGGAACGACACCACGATTTCCGGAACCGTGCCGCCGCTGTCGACCGGCACGTACGGGGTGGTCGTCGAGCGGCAGCAGGGGTCCGACGTCTCGTCGAGCTCGTCGTCGGCCTTCACCGTGACGGCGCTGTCCGTCGCGTCCATTTCCCCTTCCTCGGGCCCCATCGGCACGGCCTTCACGTTGACCGGTCCGGGCTTCGGACCGTACGCGGGAGGAAACAGCGTGGTGCTCGTCGACGGGACCACCGCGGCGTTGTCCGTGTGGAACGACGCGACGATCGTCGGCACGATCCCGGGCGGCGCGCCGGGCGTCCGCGCGGTCGTGGTGCGCCGGATCTCCGGCGCGGGCGTGAGCGACGCGGCCGCGGTGAATTTCCAGGTGACGGGCATGACTTTGGACGGGCTGTCCCCCGCGTCGGGACCCATCGGCGCCGCCTTCACGCTCACCGGCTCGCAGTTCGGGACGTACGGCGGGGCGAACACGCGTGTCAAGTTCGGCGGCGTCGCCGCCGCGCTATCGGCGTGGAGCGATACATCGATCTCGGGTACGGTGCCGAGCCTCGCGACCGGGACCGTCACGGTCGTCGTCGAGCGCCAACAGGGAGCCGACGTCGCGACGAGCAACGCGTCGTCCTTCACGGTCGCCTCCTTGTCCCCGACGGGGATCTCGCCGAACTCCGGGCCCATCGGCGCGCCGTTCACGGTCTCGGGGCACGGCTTCGGGGCTTACGCCGG
This sequence comes from Elusimicrobiota bacterium, assembly GCA_038211115.1. Lineage (GTDB taxonomy): Bacteria > Elusimicrobiota > Elusimicrobia > UBA1565 > UBA9628 > GWA2-66-18. Next base: position 6,652 of record JBBQVX010000006.1, read on the forward strand.
CGCGAACACGCGGGCGCTCATGGGCGGCGTCGTCGTCTCACTGTCGGTGTGGAACGACACGACGATCACGGGCACCGTGCCCGGGTCCCTGGCGCCGGGCACTTACCCGGCCTGGCTCGAGCGCAGCTCGGGCGACGGCGTCCAGTCGAGCGCTACTGGCTACTTCACGGTGGTCGTGCCCGTGATTTCGTCGATCACGCCCGGCTTCGGGCCGCCGGAGACGGTCGTGACCTTGAGCGGGTCGGGCTTCGGGCCTTACGGGGGAGGCCAGACCAAAGTCCTCATCGGAGGAACGACCGTGCCGCTGTCGGTGTGGAACGACTCGACGATCGTCTGGACCGTGCCCGCTTCCTTCGCCGATGGGAACTACCCCGTCGTCGTCGAGCGCGTGCCGTCGGACGGGACGGTCGACAGCGCCTCGGCGACGTTCACGGTCGGCACGGGCTACGGCGGGGCCTCGTTCGGCTTCGCGGCGCCGCAGTCCTTGGCGGCGCGGCCCGACTCGCACTTCCAAGGCGACCTGGCGCTATCCTCGACGACCGGCGGGCGCATCGACACGCCGGCCAAGGCGGCCGTCGACATTCCCCCGAACGCGATGGACGGCGACACGGAGATCACCCTCAAGCGGCTGCGCTCCGACGGCCTGCGCGCGCGCGCCGCCGATGAGATCAAGAAGCGGGCCGCCGGCGAGCCCATCGAGTTCGGACCCGAGGGCGCGCGCTTCAACACGCCGGTCACGATCGAGCTTCCCTATGAGCCGGCGCTCATCGCCGATGAGAGCAAGGTCGCGATCCACTACTTCAACCCGCTGCGTCGCGCGTGGGAGGAGCTGCCGAGCGAGGTCGACCGCGCGCGGCATGTCGTGAAAGCGAAAACCGACCACTTCTCGATCTACCAGCCGATGGGCCTGGCGCCGACCTCCGCGGCACAGGACGAGTTCTACTTCCGCGACCAGTACGCGTTCCCCAACCCCATGCGCGGCGGCGGGAACGTGACGTTCCGCATCCTGCCGGGCCTGGCGCAGACGGTCGAGGTGCGCGTCTACGACGTCTCAGGGCGCAAAATCCACGACTCGTCGGACTTCACGCATACGATCCCCGGGGGCGATCACGTGTACGACCACGTGTGGAACGTCTCGGGCGCGGGCTCGGGCGTTTACACGTACGTGATCAAGGCGAGCCAAGCGGGGCAGAAGCCCATCAGCCGCTCCGGCAAGGTGGGGGTGATCAAGTGAGGCTCGCGCTCGCCTTGCTCCTCCTCGCCGCCGCGCCGTCACGGGCCGACGAAGGCGCCGCGTTCCTGAAGCTGGGCACGGGGCCGCGCGCGACCGCGCTCGGCGGGGCGTACACCGCGCTCGGCGACGACGCCGCGTCGATCGGCTGGAACCCGGCGGGCCTGGCGCGTCTTACGAAACGCGAGGCGGCGGCGTCCCACGCGGAACTGGCGGAGCGCACGCGCCTGGACTTCGCGGCGTACGCCCATCCGACCGCCCACGGGACGTTCGCGGCGGGGCTTTTGTATCTGAGCCACGGAAGCTTCGACGGGCGCGACGCGGCGGGCCGCCCCACGGGGAAGGTGACCGCCGCCGACGCCGCCGTCTCGTTCGCGTACGCGGGCAAGAGCGAAATCGCCGACTACGGCGTCTCGGTCAAGCTGATCACGAGCCACATCGCCGAAGCCGAAGCCCAGACGGCGGCGCTCGACGCCGGCGTCCGGCGCGAGACGACCGAGCTCAAGGGCGGGAAGCTCTTCGTCGCGGCGGCGGTCCGCAATCTCGGCGCCGGTCTCAAGTACTCGGGGCAGCGGACCGACTTGCCTCTGCGGGTGGCGGCGGGCGGAGCTTGGATACGGGAGAACGCGGCCCTGAGCTTCGATCTCATGAACGCGCCGGGCGGAGCGGGCACGGACGCCGCATTCGGCGGGGAATACCGCGTCGTGAAGAGCTTCGTCGTCCGCGCGGGGTACGGCACCGCGGGGCTGATCGAGGGCGGCTCGGGCTTCGACGCGATGCGCGGGCTGAGCTTCGGCCTCGGGCTGAGATCCGAAAGCGTCGTCTTCGACTACGCCGTCACGCCGGCCGGCGATCTGGGCCAGGCGCACCGCTTCGGCGTCGGCGTGCGGTTCTGATTACGACCCTAACTATGGAGACGACGAAAATGAAACGAACTCTTTTTTTCTCCACGCTGCTTCTAACACTCGCGTCGGGGTCCTTCGCCGCGACGCCGTGGGAGGACTACCTCGAGACCCCGACGCCGGAGCGCGCCGCCAAGGTCCAAACCCGCTCCTACACCGGCAAGACAACGGACTCCGAGCAGCAGGAGCTCGACTTGATCCTCCTCGAGACCCAGGTTCTGGCCCGGGACCCCGCCGCCGCGGCGCTCGCGTTCCGTCTGCGCGGGTCCGTCCCCGGCGGCTCGCACGCCGAGCACTTAAGCGAGATGCTCGGACGCCTCATTCGCATCGACGCGGCGTTGTTTCTGAAGGAGCTGAAGCGCGCCGACGGCGCGAAGCAGGGCCTCGACTCGCTCGTGGCCGCCTACGGCCAGGGCTTCGTCGACCGCCTGGAGGCCCAGGCGTACGAGACGCAAAAGCGCGTCGCGGCGCTGAGCGCCGTCGCCGATCCCGCGCTGAAGGACGTCCGCGACAAGTGCCTCGCGGTGTTGAAGAAGCGCTAGAATGCGCTCATGAGAGGGGCCTTCTTCGCCTTCGGTTTCGTCGCGCTCGCCGCCGCCGGCTCGGTCGGCGCGCTGCTCCGCGCGAAGACGCTGTCCGCGCGTGATCTCGGCGTCCTGACTCCGCAGGTCGGCGCGCTGGCCTCAGGCTGGGACGCGAAGCAGGTCCCCTCGAGCGGCCGCGCCGTCATCTTTCTCCTCAGCGACGTCCGGGCCGCGTTCAATCCGCTCGAGGTCTCGCCCGACACCGACGGCGGATTTACCGAGGCCGCCGGAGACTGGATCGGCCGGAGCCTGCTCGGAGGAAGCGCGTCGGCGCCGGCGACGGAGACCTCACTCGTCCGGGCTTTCGCGGAGTCCGCGCAGCTCGCCCAGTGGACGCACGTCCGCTATTCCGAGGCGAGCGAAGCGGCGATGTCCCACGAGGTGGAGAAAGCGATCCTGCGGGCGCACGACGCGGGCGCCGAGATCGACGTCGTGGTGCAGGGCGCGGATGCAGCGCCCGTGCTCCTGGCCCTCAGACGCCTGGAGGGCGTCGAGCGCGGCGGCCAGAAGGTGGGTGCCGGCAAGGTCTTCCTCCTCGGCGTGAACGAGAAGTCGCTCAAGCGCCTGCGCTCGCTCGCGGGCTTCGCGCCGGGCAAGCTCGGGAACGTCTTCGAGATGGCGGCCGTCTGGAGCGCGCGGGATCAGCCCGGCTCCGTGCGGATGGATTTCTTGACCGGCAAGCGCGTCGGAACGCCGATTCAGCTCGAGGCCGTCTGGCCCGACATCGCCAAGGAAGGCCACACGATCGAGAACACCCTGAAGCGGATTCGTGAATCCCTCGAAAGCCCCCTGTCTCTCGACGAGACGCTCGCCCGCCAGGAAGCCGCGATGGCCGTGATCAACGCGAAGAAGGCGGAGGAAGCGGCGGCGCGCGCGCAGGTCGCGGCCGCCGCCGCGGTGAAGCAGCCGGTCCAGGGGCAGGCTCCGCAGCAGGCGCAGCCTCAAGCGCAGGCTCTCGCGCAGGCTCAGGGCCAGGATGGCGCGGCTCCCGGAAATTCACGAATGCCCGCGTACTCGCGCGTCGATCCGTCCGCCGCCCTGCCCCAGGCCGCGGCGAAGGCGGACGCGCCCCCGCCGAAGCGGCGCGGCCCGCCGATCGCGGGACCGAGCGACTGGCCCTCGGCGCCCGTCAAGGAATTCTTGACGGAGTTCAACGGCAACGAGATCGGCTGGCTCGTGTCGGCGCCCAAGAAAGTCTTGGACAGCATCTCGGCGGAGGTGGACATCAGCATGCCCGCGAACACGCCCGAGTGCAAGGCGGCCATCGGGCTGCGCGCGTACTCGATCACGAAGCTTCCGCCCGGCGGCGACCGCGACAACGCGATCCTGGCGCTCTACGATTCGAAGACCAACATTTCGACGCAGCCGCAGCTCGGCCGCGCGGCGAAGAGGCAGCAGCACGGCTACCAGGTCCGCGTCTACAAGACGGCGCAAAAGCCCTTGGAGCGGACCTACACCGTCATCGAGACGAATCTGCACCTGATCTATCTCTTCCTCGAGGTCAACTACGGCAAGGAAGAGAACCACGACGCCTGCCTGCAGACGCACCTGCCGACGTATCAGCGGATCGCGGACAACATCCGGCCGAACTAGGGCGCGACGGCTTCGTCGAGCGCCCGGCCGGCGCCCTGCGGCGTGAAGCCGAGCAGCGTCTCGATCGTGGGGCGGATGTCGACGTGCTCGCGGCCGGAGACGGTGAGTCCCGTCGCCTTCTGCCCGGGAGTGCGCGCGTACAGCCAGACGCGGCGCGCCCACGGCCGGGAGCCGTGATTGCGCCAGTCCCACAGGATGCCGCGCCCGTGGTCGGTCGTGACGAGCAAGGTCGTGTTCTTGCCGTAGTCGCCCATGCCGTCGAGCGTCGCGATGAGCTCGGTCATCCAGCCGTCGTAGCGGCGCAGAGCGGCGAGGTACTCGTCGTAGTGTCCCTCGTGGCCCTGCTCGTCCGCGTCGTTGAGCGAGATGAAGAGGAAGCGGGGTTTCTTCTCCTTGAGATAGGACAGCGCCGGCGGAAACGTGTCCTTGTCGAGGCGCGTCTGGTGGCTGGAAGTGCCCGCGTCGACGGTGGTGGCGCCCGTCACGTGCTCGACTGCGAACGCGATGCCTTCCCATGAGGCGAACGTGGCGACCTGCTCCTTCGCGAAGCCCTCGCGCACGAGCCGCTCCGGGAACGTCTCGACGCTCACGCGCCCGCACTCGTTGTTCCGGCACGGCTGCGTCGAGCCCGCGAAGATGCTGTGGTAGGCGGGCATCGAGAGCTCGGCGCGGTTGGAGATCGTCATGTGCTCGTAGACGACGCCCTGCTTGGCCAGCGTCGACCAGAACGCGGGGAAGGTCGGGGCCTTGTCGCCGCCGGCGACGATCGCGTCCGGGTGGTTGTGGAGGAACTCCTGCCAGCGCACGCCGTCGAACATCAGGAGGATCACGTTGTGCGGCGCGGCGGCGACCGGGGCGGCCGTCGCGACGGCGACGGGCTTGTCGCGCCACGTGGAGTCGGGGGTCCCCCCGGGAGGCAGGCCGCCGTCGAAGACCTGGGCGAACGCAGGCTTGGCCAGGAACGCCGCCGCCAGGAGGAGCGCGCGCAAGGGCTTGATCATGATCTTACTATTGTAAGCGATGCGGCGAAGTTCGGAACACGAATAATATGATGGAACGGATTAGTTTTCGCGCCGGGCAAGGGTATACAGGCAGTCGCCGGGAAGCGAGCGCGTCGCGCGGTAAAAGAGCCACATAAAAATCGCCGCGGGCCAAGTGATGAGCCGAAGAACGGCCTTCGCCGCGTCGACGAGATTTTGACGGAGGGACTTGTCGGCGAGCGCGCCGCCGGCGCCGGTTTCCGCGTACAGCTCGGTGACGGTCTTGGACTCGCCGGTCTTGCCGAAAAGCAGGCGCTTGGCCAGCGCGAGGGCCGACGGCATCAGCGCGTAGAAGTAGATGTGATCGGACAGGTAGGAGATCTTGAGGCTGCCCGCGTCCTGATGGAGCACGGCGAAGCCCTCGCGCTCGAGGAAGCCCCGCATCGCCTCGGGCGTCCAGCGCGTGAAGTGGTGCGGCGGGTAATCGTGCTCCTCGCGGACGAACGGAATCGGGCGCAGCGCGTTGGGCAAGGTCAGAACGATGTGCCCCCCCTTCTTGAGGAGCGGCTTGACCAAGCCAAGGAGCTCGCGCGGCTCGGGCGTGTGCTCGAGAACGTCGAACAAGGTCACGGCGTCGAACTCGGACGCGGGCCGCGAGCGGCAGAACGATTCAAAGTCGACGGCGTGCACTTCGACTCCCTTCGCCTTCGCGAGCGCGATCATGCGCTTCTCATAATCGAAGCCGACCCCGGTCCAGCCGTTATTCTGAGCGAGCGCCAGGAAGCCGCCGTCGCCGCAGCCGACGTCGAGAATTTTCCCGGGGGCGATCTTTTCGTCGAGAAAGGTCGTGAAGCGCCAGTCGCTTTCGGGAAGGGACTTCTTTTCCTTCGCGCGCAGCGGAGCCGCCTTCTCGTACCACTCGGGACCGACCGGACGGCGCGGCTCGGAGAAGACCGCGCCGCACGGCGCGCACGACCAGAGGGAGTATTCCCCGCCGGCGACGGGATCGCGCCAGGACTCGACCGGCGCGAACGGACCCCCACGGCCGCAGACGGGGCAGCCGCGGGGCTGGTCCGACTTCAGCGAACGACCCTCATGCGCGACGGAGGCCAGTAGATGAACCAGGCCTTGCCTTTAACGAAGCGCCCGTCGACGGGGCCCCAGTAGCGCGTGTCGCAGGAGTGGTCGCGGTTGTCGCCCATCATGAAGTAGGAGCCCGCGGGAACCTTGACCGGGCCGAAGTAGTCGCGCTGGATGTCGCCGAGCTCGCGGTCGAGCTTGTGCGTCTGCCAGAGCTCCTGATAGCGCTCCGGGGAGATCTCCTTCGCGTGGACGGACTCGGGCTGGCGGAATGAGTCGTCCCACTGCGCGTAACCCTCGTCGCTCATAAGCTTGCCGTCGATGATGACCTTCCCGGCGCTGACGGTGACGGTCTCGCCGGGGAGGCCGATGACGCGCTTGATGAAGTTCTCGCCCGCGTTGATCTTGCCGCAGTGGGCGTTGCGCGGATCGGTGTCCGGGAATTCGAAGACCATGACGTCGCCGCGCTGGACGCCGCGCAGGGTCAGGAGCCGCTTGCCCCACAGGGGGACGCGCAGGCCGTAGATGAACTTATTGACGAACAGGTGGTCGCCGATGAGAAGCGTCTTCTCCATCGAGCCGGAGGGGATCTTGAACGCCTGGATCAGGAAGGTCATGAGGACCCACGCGAGCAAGGCGGAGGAGAAGACGGTGTCCGCCCACTCGAGGTCGTCGTCGAGGTAGAAGCGGCGGCTTTCGACGCTCTCCCCCTTGGACCAGGCGCGCCAGTAGCCGATCACGCCGGCGACGGCCGCGGCCGAGAGCGCCGGGAAGATGTCGCCGACGCGCAGCGCGCGCGCCCAGACGGCGATGACCTTCGTGCGGCCCTCGAACACCATCGTCATGATCATGACGATCGAAAACGCCGCGATCGCGTAGAACACGGCGTGGAACGCGGCCGACTGCCCGGGGGTGGCGGGGCCGCCGCGGTCCTTCCAACGCCGCGCGTACCAGGCGAAGATGCCGAGCGAAACGCCGATAAACAATAATCGTTCTTCCATGATCAGTCCTTAGTTGGCGTCTTCGTCGATCTTCAAGACCGCGAGGAAGGCCTCTTGGGGCACTTCGACGGACCCGACCATCTTGGCCCGCTTCTTACCCTCTTTCTGCTTGCCGAGCAATTTTTTCTTGCGCGTGATGTCGCCGCCGTAGCACTTGGCGATGACGTCCTTGCGCTTCGCGCCGATCGTCTCGCGCGCGATGATCTTTCCGTCGACGCGGCCCTGGATCGCGACCTCGAAGTTCTGGCGGTCGATGAGTTCCTTGAGCTTCTCGCAGAGCTTGCGGGCGATGTCCTGAGACTTATCCTTGTGAACGATCTGGCTCAGGGCGTCGACGGGCTCGGCATGGATCAGGATCTCGAGCTTGACCATGTCCGACTCGCGGTCGCCGATGGGATGATAATCCAGCGTTGCGTAGCCTTTCGACACCGATTTCAGGCGGTCGTAGAAATTGACGACCATCTCGGCCAAGGGCAGCTCGTACTTGATGAGCATGCGCGTCGGGGACAGATACTCGATGCCGACATACACGCCGCGGCGCTCCTTGATAAGGTTGAGGACCGGCTCCTGGTGCTCGATCGGCAGCACGATCGTGAGCATCACGTAGGGCTCCTCGATCGACTTGATCTCGCCGTGCGGTGGAAATTTCGCGGGGTTGTCGATCACGATCCACTTGAGATCGTACGTCTGCACGCGATAGATTACGTTCGGCGCGGTGACGATCAGGTCGAGGTTGAACTCGCGCGTCAGGCGTTCCTTGACGATGTCCATGTGCAGGAGGCCGAGGAAGCCGAGGCGGTAGCCGAAGCCCAGCGCCTGCGAGGAGTCCGCCGTGTAGTTGAACGAGGAGTCCTCGAGGTTGAGCTTGTCGAGCGCATACTTGAGCGCGGTGTACTCGGTCTGGTCGATCGGGAAGATGCCCGCGAAGACGACGGGCTTGGCCTCTTTGTAGCCCGGGAGCGGCGTCGTCAGCACCCGGTCTTTTTCCATCACCGTGTCGCCGACGCGGACGGTGTGGATGTCCTTGATGCCGCAGATCATGTAGCCGGTCTCGCCGGCGCCGAGAGCGTCGGAGGGGATCATCTTGGGTTTAAGGAAGCCGACCTCTTCGATGATCGCTTCGGTGCCCGTCGAGAAGAAGCGCACGCGCATGCCCTTTTTCATCGTACCGTCGACGACGCGGACGAGCAGGATCACGCCGCGGAAGGTCGAGTAGGAGGAGTCGAAGATCAAGGCCGCGAGGGGCGCCTTCGGGTCGCCCGTCGGCGCGGGGATCTCGCGTACGATGGCGTCGAGAACCTCTTGGCAGCCTTCACCGCTCTTGGCGGAGATCAGGACCGGATCCTCGATGATTTTGAGCACGTCGAAGATCTGCTCGAGCGTCCCGTTGACGTCGGAGGACGGCAGGTCGATCTTGTTGATGACCGGGATGATGCGCAGGCCGACGGCCTGGGCGAGCATCGCGTTCGCGAGCGTCTGCGCCTGGACGCCCTGCGTGGCGTCGACGACGAGCAGCGCCCCTTCGCAGGCGGCCAAGGCGCGGCTGACCTCATACGTGAAGTCGACGTGGCCGGGCGTATCGACGAGATTGAGGAGCCACTTTTCGCCGTCGGGCGCGGTGTAGTCCATGCGGACGGCTTTCGCCTTGATCGTGATGCCGCGCTCGCGCTCGAGCTCCATGGAGTCCATGATCTGCGCCTGCATGTCGCGGCGCGCGATCGTGCCGGTCATCTCGAGCAGGCGGTCCGCGAGCGTCGACTTGCCGTGGTCGATATGGGCGATGATGGAGAAATTTCGGATGCGGTCGGGGGCGCTCATGGTGTCCTCAGGGGTTCTGCTCGAGCAGGCGCCGGACTTCGTCCGACTCGGAGCAGGCCAGCGCCTTCGCGACGAGCTTTTTCATCGCGTCGTGCTTGAGGCCGCGGATCGTCTGCTTGACCCGGAGGAACATACGGGGCGAGATGCTCATCGCGTCGACGCCGAGGCCGACGAGCAGCGGCACCGCGCGCGGGTCCGAGGTCATCTCGCCGCACACGCCGACCCACTTGCCCTTCGCGTGCGCCGCGCGCACGACGGAGTCGAGCAGGCGGACGATGGCGGGATGATAGGGATCGTAGAGGTGCGTGACGTTCTCATTGATACGGTCGACGGCCAGGGTATATTGAATTAAGTCGTTTGTTCCTATGGAAACGAAGTCCACGTGAGGCAGGAACGCGTCGAGCAAAATCGCGGTCGACGGGATCTCGACCATGATGCCGAGCTCGAGATCCTCCTTGAACGTGACGCCCTCCGCCGCGAGCTCCGCGCGCGCCTGCTCGAGGAGGCGCCGGGCCGCGAGCACCTCGCCGACGGCCGAGACCATCGGAATCATCACGCGGACCTTGCCCTTGAGCGACGCGCGCAGGATCGCGCGCAGCTGCGTTTTGAACAGATCGAGGTGGCGGAGGAACAGCCGCACGCCGCGCAGGCCCATGAACGGGTTCGTCTCGTTCTTCGGACCCTCGATGCCGAGCATCGAAAGGCGGTCGCCGCCGATGTCGGCGGTGCGGATGATGACCTCGCGGTCCTCGAGCGCCTTGACCACGGAGGAGTACGCCTTGACCTGCTCCTCCTCGCTCGGCGGCTCGGTGCGGTTGAGGAACAGATACTCGGTGCGGAAGAGGCCGACGCCGTCCACCTGGAGGGCGACGACGCTCTTGAGCTCCTCGGGCGAGTCCAGATTGGCCTCGAGCTTGAAGCCGCGGCCGTCGAGCGTGACGGTCGGCAGGCCCTTCAGCGACTCGAGTGATTTCTCCTCGGCGACGGCGCGGCTCTGGACCTTCTCGTACTTCGCGACGGTCTCGGGCCCGGGATTGATGATGACGAGGCCCTGCTCGCCGTCGAGAATGACCGTGTCGCCGGTCTTCACGCGACGGCTGACGTCGGACAGGCCGACGACCGCGGTGATCTCGAGGCTTTGGGCCAGGATCGCGGTGTGGCTCGTCTTGCCGCCGAGGTCGGTCGCGAAGCCGATGATCTTCGTCTCCTTGAGCCCCATCGTGTCCGAGGGAAGGAGGTTGCGCGAGATCAGGATGCACTCCTCGTCGATGTCGGCGAGCGAGCGCTTCTGCCTCTTCATCAGATGAAGGAGCAGGCGCTTGCCGACGTCGAACAGGTCGTGGCGCCGCTCGCGGAAGAATTCGTCCTCCATGCGCTCGAACTGACGGTTGACCTGCTCGAGCGCCTCGGACAGCGCGAACTCGGCGTTGACGCCTTCCTCGAGGATGCGCTTCGGCACGTCCTGCGTGATCAGCGAGTCCTTCAGAATGAGGCGGTGGGCGTCGATGAGCTTCGCGTGATGCTTGCCGAGGACCTTCAGCACCTTGAGCTCGGCGGCATCGAGGTCGCGGTGGGTCGCCTTCTGCGCGACCTTGAAGCGGCGAACCTCTTCCTTGATCTTGTCGCGCGGTATCTCGATGCGCTCGACGACGATATCCTCGTCCTCGACCACGTAGGCCTTGCCGATCGCGATGCCGGGGCTGGCGGCTATCCCTTTGATGACGATCATCGGCCTTCCTCGTCGAACTTACGCTCGAAGAGCTTTTCCAAAGCCTCGATGGCTTTCGCCTCGTCGGGGCCGTCGGCCTTGATCGTGAGCTTGGAGCCGCTCTCGGCGGCGAGGAGCATGAGGCCCATGACGCTCTTGCCGTTGACCTGGAGTCCGTCCTTGATCACGAAGATCTGGCTCTTGTACTTGCCGGCTTCCTGGACGAACATGGCCGCGGGCCGCGCGTGCAGGCCCATGCGGTTCTTGATCGTCATGACCTTTTCCATCACAGGAACCCCGCGGCCGTCGCGGCCATGCCGCCGAGCCCGGCGAAGCCGAGCTGCGCGAGCGGCGAAATACCGCGCCAGGATAAAATGAGGCCCGCGACGAACGTCAGCGACGCCGTCAGGCGGCCGCCGCCGCCGAGCAGCACCGAGCCGACCGCGAACGCCGCGAGCGCGCCGCCGACCGACGCCCGGCGCAGGCCGCGGATCCAGGCCTGCGCGGGAAGCGTGGTGAGAGAGAGAACCGAGCGCTCCCCTTCCTCCCAGCCGCGCCGCAGGCCGATCACGCGCGCCGCGACGGCCGGGACGTTGTAGACGATAAGCGCCGCCGCCGCCGCCCACGCCAGAGGCTGCGCCGCATGGACGCGGTACGCCGCCTGCGCCGCGAGGATGCCCGCGAGCGCGCTTGCGGGACGAAGCGCGCCCCAGAAGAAGGAGTCGTACAGCGCGGCGAGCGAGGCGCCGAGCCGCGTCTTGAGAGAGCGGATCTTCGCGATCGCCGCGTCGCGCGGGGCGCCGGAGAGCGCCGCCGCCGCGGCTTCCTGGCGGCAGACGATGCCCGCCGCGAGCCACGCCGCGGCCGGATGCGTGTTGAAGTATTCGAGATGGCGGCGCCTGGCCGCGATCAGGGCCTCGGGCTCGGCGCTCCAGCACGCCGCGAGCCACGGCTCGAGCGCGAACGCGAAGCCGGGGCCCTGCATGCGCGCGGGGTCCCACCGCGCCTGAAGCAGGAGCAGCCGCGCGCCGATGCGCGCCATCATCAACGGCGTCATGACCCGTTCGCTCATGCGCGCCTCAAGCCCCAAACCGTGACGCCGGACAGCCCGATCCACGGCGCGCTCGACGAAACGAGCGCGGCGCCGCCGTGGAGGAAATCCGGAGCGCCGGCCCACCACGCGCGGTCCGCGAAGCCCGCGGCCAGCACGACCGCCCACGCCGTCGCGAAAGTCATGGCCGCGTGCGCGGCGATCGAGGCGCCCAGCGCGCGCCCGAGCGCGCGTCCGTCCTTCTCCGCGAGCCCCGCGAGCGCGTCGCCCGTCGACGCGCGGCGCGCGCGCTCGAGCGCCTCGAGGCGCGCGTGGAGGACCCCGGCGGCGAGGCCGGCGGCGAAGCAGAGCGGGTACGCCGTCCCGCGGCTCGCGAGCACGGTCGCCGTTCCGGCCGCGACCGTCCCCGACCACGTCAGGCAGCCGCCGACGGGAAGGTCGCACAGGCTCAGGAGCTCGTAGGCCGCGCCGAACAGCGCGCCGGCCTGCGGCGCGCCGGACAGAGAGCCGAGCACCGCGCCCGCGACGAGCGGCCGGGAGATCAGAGTCTGCGCGACCAGGACCGCGTCGAGCTCGAGCGCGGCCAGCACGGCGCAAGCGGCGGCCGCGGTCACTTTCCCTCCAACGCGGCGGTCAGGTCTTCCTCGGCGTCGGCGGGAAGGGCGCGCCCCTCGAGGCGTATCCCCTTCGCCGCGAGCGCGCGAAGCGCCAGCCGGTCCTTCTCGTCGAGAAACAGCGCGCGGCCGAGCTGGACCTTGCCGACGGTGTAGTGCAGGCCGCCGACGTTGACGCGGTCGAGGACCACGCCTTTCTCGACGAGCGCGACCGCCTCCGCGGGGCCGGGCACGAGCACGAGCGCCGAGCGGGACTTGAGCTGAGGCGAGACCAGCACGGACGCCGCGTCGGCCACGGGCAGCACGAGCAGGCCGACCGCGGGCGGCAGCGCCATCTTCATGAGCGCGGTCTGCACCTCGTCGCCGGCCGCCGCGTCGGAGACGACGACCACGAGGTCGACCTTCAGGAACGGCACCCAGCCCTCGACCACTTGGCCGTGGATGAGCCGGTCGTCGACGCGCAGCAAAGTGATGCCCATCAACGCGCTCCCGCGGCGGCGAGGAACATCGCGCGGATGTCGCGGATCGACTTCTGGCCGTCGGCGACGATCTTCTCGACGAGCTTCTCGAGCGGCATCTTGTCGCGCTGCCCGAAAGCGGAGATGAGCATGTACAGGTTCACGCCGCTGATCATCTCGACCTTGCGCTCGTTGCGCACGAGCGGGAAGGACAGGTTGTTCGGCGTGCCGCCCGGCATGTCGGTGAACAAGATCACGCCGTCGGGGCCGGCCAGCTCGGCGAGGGCGCGCTCGATGCGCCGCTTGATCTCATCGACGGACTGCCGCGACGAGGTCGCGACGACGCGCACGCCCTGCGCCTGGCGGCCGACGATGCCCTCGGCGGCCTCGACGAGATAGGCGCCGAATTCCCCGTGCGTCACGATGATGAAATTGATCACGCCGTCACGTCCCGGTGGAATTCCTGGACCGGGTGCCCCGTCGCACGCAGCTTCTGCGCGAGCCAGCGAGTGCAGAACACGCTTCGGTGGCGGCCGCCGGTGCAGCCGATGGCGATCGTCAGGTAGGATTTGCCCTCGCGCACGTAATGCGGCAGAAGCTTCGCGATCAGCTTGTGCCAATCGTTGAGGAATTTTCGCGCGACCGGCTGGTTCAGGATATACCGCTGCACGGGCTCGTCGAGACCGGTCTTCTTGCGCAGCCCCGCGATGTAGTGCGGGTTCGGGAGGAAGCGGACGTCCATGACGATGTCGGCATCGATCGGCATGCCGTGCTTGTAGCCGAAGCTCACGACCTGAAGCGTCATCTCGCGCGTCAGCGTCAGGCCGAGCGTCTCGGAGATTTTTTCCTTCAGCTCCCCGAGCGTGAGGCGGGTCGTGTCGATGACCTTGTCGGCCGCGCCCTTGATCGGCGCGAGCAGCCGGCGCTCCTGCTTGACCGCGTCGGCGATCTTGCCGCCGAGCGGATGGCGGTGGCGCGTCTCGGAGAAACGGTGGATCACGGTCGCGTCGGCCGCGTCGATGAACAGTACGGAGACGTCGAGCCCCTGCGTCTTCAGGCGGCGCAGCAGCGGCGGAAGCGCGCCGAGCACCTTGCCCTCACGGACGTCCATGCCGAGTGCTACGCGCGTCATCGCGGGGGATTTCTGCACGAACGCCGCGAACTCATCGAGCAGCGCGATCGGCAGGTTGTCGACGCAGAACCAGCCGAAGTCCTCGAACACCTTGAGCGCCTGGCTCTTGCCCGCGCCGGAGACGCCTGTGATGACGAAAATCTTCTTGCGCGCGGGCCGCGTCATCCGCGCTCCTTCGTCTTCATCCTTTCGATCAGCCGCTGGTTGAAATTTTCCGCCGAGAAATAACCCTGCGAGCGCAGGCGCTGGTTCAGCGCCGCGACCTCGATCAGGACGGCGAGGTTGCGGCCCGGGCTGACCGGAATCCGGATCAGAGGGATTTCCACGTCGAGGATCGAGAGCTTCTTCGCGTCGAGGCCGGTCCGGTCGTACTGCGTCGCGGTGTTCCAAGCCTCGAGCTTGATCGCGAGCTCGATGCGCGTGCGGTCGAGGATCGCGCCGATGCCGAAGAGAAGCTTGACGTCGATGACGCCGAGGCCGCGGACCTCCATGTGGTTTTTAAGCGGCTCGGGGCATGACCCGCGCAGATAGCCGCCTCTCCGGTGTTGAATCTGCACGGCGTCGTCGGCGACGAGGATGTGTCCGCGCTTGAGCAGCTCGAGCGCGCACTCCGACTTGCCGATGCCGGACTCTCCTTGGATGATCACGCCGAGGCCGTAAACGTCGACGAGCACACCGTGCACCGTCGTCGCGGGCGCCAACCTCGCCTCGAGCGCCTCGGACAGCTCGCCCGTCAAAGTCGTCGTGTCGTACGCGGAGCGCATCAGCGGCACGCCGTGCTTCTTGCACGCCTGCGCGAGCGCGGGCGGGACCGGCGTGTTGTGCGTGACGATCACGCATGGAAGTTCGGGCACGGACAGCATCGCTGACAGCGCGTCGGCCAGCTTCTTCGCGTCGGACTTTTGGCAGTACGCTTGCTCGCCGTTGCCGAAAATCTGAATGCGCTCCGCCCGGAAGCGGTCGAGGAAGCCCGACAGCGCCAGCCCGGGACGGTTGAGATCGGCCACCGTGATCCGGCGGCCGAGCGATTTCTCCCCGGAGAGGAGCTCGAGGCGAAGCCTCTCGCCCTGCTCCTTGAGGAGCTCGCCGACGGTCAGTTCCGCGGCCTGCACGGCGTCAGCGCTTGATCTTGCGGACGGGCTGGATGATCCCGAGGCTCTCGTTCTCGCGACGGTAGAGAACGTGCACCTGATCGGTGTCCTTGTCGAGATAGACGAGGAACACCCGCTCGGACGAGTCGAGCTCCTCCGCCGCCTGCTCGGGCGTCGTCGGATAGATCGGCTGGCGCGACACCGCGTAGGAGTTCTGGGCGGGCGGCATGGCCTCGGCCATCGTGTCGGAGGTCTTCGGTTTGTGGCGGCTCTTGATCCGCTCCTTGTGCTTCTTGAGCTGCGCGTCGATCTTGTCGGACGCGAGGTCGATGGCCGAGTAAAGATCGGCGGCCGTAGCGAGGGCGCGGAAAGTCTGCCCCGGCGCATGCACGATCATCTCCGCCTTATGAGAGCGCTTCTCCACGAAGAGAAACGCCTGTCCCCAAACGATGTGATCGAAATATTTTTGGGTCTTCCCCATCTTCTGCTGCACATACTCGCGCAGAGCGGGCGTGATCTTGAGCTGCTTGGCCGTCAGTTGAATCTCCATAGTTGCAAGATTCTAGCGCTTGGCCGTCGACCTGTCAACGAATGCGAAGCATCGGAATTGCGTCTTCAGGTTGACTCTATAGAAGGGAAATTGATAGGATCGGGCCTGGTTCCGGGGAGGCGTCCCGGGGCCGGCGGGCGCGCCGGGACGGGTCTTAAAAACCGAGCGATCGCAATTTCAATAAACGCATAAAATATAAACATTTATTCTGTGGATAACTGAGTTATCCACATCTGTGAATAACCTGTGAAAACAGCCGACGGCGTAGAGCTCTGGGCCCAGACCGTGGAACGGTTGCGCTCGGAGATCGGCGATGAGAACGCCGAGCTCTGGCTCAAGCCCGTGGAAGCCGCCTCCTTGGAGGGCGGGGTCCTGATGCTCAAGGTCCCCAATAAGTTTTTTTCCGACGGAATCAAGGAGCGTTATCAGAAGCGTCTCTTGTCCGTGCTCCGCGACTTGTCCGGCTCCGAGATCGGCATCGACTTCCGAGTCGAGAGAGACCTGACGCGCGTGCTTCCCCCCTCGGATCCCGTGCCCGAGGCCTCCCCGCAATCGGACTTCCCCCTCTCGGAATTGAACCCGCGCTACACGTTCGACTCGTTCGTCATCGGCGAGTCCAACCGCCTCGCGCGCGCGACGGCCGAGTCGATCTCGAAGAGCCCGGGCACGCAGTACAACCCGTACGTGATCTACGGCGGCGTCGGACTCGGCAAGACCCACATCATGCACGCGATCGGCAACGCGATCCGGCGCCATCACCCGCGGTCTCGCGTCCTCTACACGACGTCGGAGCAGTTCGTCAACGAGTTCATCGCCGCCGTACAGAACAATCAGATCGACGCGTTCCGCGCGCGCTATCGTTCTTTAGATTGTCTTCTCATCGATGATATCCAGTTCCTGATCGCCAAGGACCGCTCGGAACAGGAGTTCTTCCACACGTTCAACGCCTTGTTCGACTCACGCAAGCAGATCGTCGTCAGCTCCGACCGCTCGCCGAAGGAGATGTCGCCCCTCGAGCAGCGCCTCGTCTCCCGTCTCGAGTGGGGCTTCGTCGCCGACATCAAGCCGCCGGACCTCGAGACCCGCATCGCTATCCTGCGCAAGAAGGCCGCGCACGAGGGCTTCACCGCCCCCGACGACGTCATCCTCTTCATCGCGTCCTCGGTCAAGACCAACGTCCGGGCGCTCGAAGGCTGCCTGATCCGCCTGAAGGCCTTCCAAGCGATGACCGGCGCCCCGCTCTCCGTCGACGACGCGCGCGACATCCTAAAGGACTCGATCACCGTCGACGACACGTCCCCTGTCCGCGTCGAGACGATTCAGCGCGTCGTCGCGCTCAAGTATTCCGTCGACGTGAAGGACCTGAAGGGACACCAGCGCACGGTGTCTATCTCGATGCCCCGCCAGGTCGCGATGTACCTGGCCTGCGTCATGACCGAGCTTTCCTCGACGGACATCGGCCGGGCGTTCGGCGGCAAGGATCACTCGACGGTCCTCCACGCGCGCAAGAAGATCGAGAAGAAGATAGAGGAAGATCCGTTTTTTCTGGAACTCATCAACAAGATTCAGGCGGACATCAAGGCGGCGGAACGATGATGAGAACCTGTGAACAACCTGTGTACGATTTACGACAATCGTGGACGGAGAGCCGCGTTGTGGACGGTGGGGACAAGTCCGGTGAGTTGTCCACAGCGTCCGGGAACGTTTTCTCTTGGGAAAGCCCGGTTATCCCCAGCGTCCCCCGCTCGATGAAGGAGAGGATGATTTAAATGAAAATAACCATCAGCAAGGAAGAACTGGCGCGGGGCGTCCAAACGATACAGTCCGCGCTGTCCAGCCGGACCACTCTTCCGATCCTCTTGAACTTCCTCATGGAGACCGAGGATAAGAAGGTGAAGGTCATTTCGACCGACCTCGAGATGGGCGTCAAGCATTACATCAAGGCCGAAATCGAGACGGACGGCTCCATCACCATCCCCGCCAAGAAGTTCGCGGACATCCTCCACAGCCTCCCCGAAGCGCAGGACGTCGAGCTCACCGTGGACGCCGGCGGAAAAATCTCTTTGAAGTGCGGCCGGTCGCGTTTCGGGATCGTCGGCTCCCCGAAGTCCGAATATCCCGTCCTCCCGGAATTCAACAAGAGCTCCTCGTTCGAGCTTCCGGCCGGAGTCGTGGCCGCCATGATCAAGAAGACGATCTTTGCGGCATCCTCCGATGAAACCCGGCATGTGCTCAACGGCGTCTTCTGGGCCGCCAAGAAGGGCGTGCTCGAGATGGTGTCGACCGACGGCCGCCGCCTCGCCGTCTGCGCGAAGAAGATTCTCCCTAAGGACAAGGAATTCGCGGTCATCGTGCCGACGAAGGTCCTGTCTGAGTTGCTGCGGCTCGTCGCTTTGCTCGAGATCGATGAGAAGGACGAGGATAAGCTTCTCGTCGCGGTGACGGACAACCAGATCACGTTCCAGCTTAAGGAGACGACCATTCTCTCCCGCCTCGTGGGCGGAGCTTTCCCGAACTACGATCAGGTCATTCCGACCAAGCGCGAGGTCATCTTCACCGCCTCGACGAAGGATCTCCTCGCGGTGACGAAGCGCGCGGCGCTTTGCGCCGTCGACCGCGGCGGCTCGGTCAAGTACGCGCTCAAGAAGGGCTCCCTGCACGTGACCTCCTCGAGCCAGAACAACGAGTTCAACGAGGACCTTTCCGTGGAGTACCCGGGCGCCGAGTTCTCCGTGGCCTTTAACCCCCAGTTCGTCGTCGATGCTTTGAAGCACGTCGACACCGACACGGTGACGGTCGCGATGACGAGCCCCGTCAACCCGGCGCTGTTCGAGCCGGCGGGCGGCGAGGGCGAATATAAATTCGTCGTCATGCCGATGAGGCTCTGATTTGACGGAAAAGCCGGGCCGGTGGTCGACCGCCGGAGACCTGATTAAGAGTTTTTCGTACCGGGCGGGGACGGTCAACGACAAGTTGGCCCTGCTCAACGCGGTCTGGGACAAGGAGTGCGGCGCCTACGCGAAGCATTGGGCGCTCGTGGCCGTGAAGAAGGGAACGCTGTACGTCCGCCCTAAAAGTGCGGCCGCGGCGCAGGAATTGCAGATGCGTTCTGGGGTGCTGATGAAGGCACTCAATAAATATTTCAGCCGTCCGTGGATCATCGCCGTGAAGACGACGTATCGTTAAAATTTAGAGGCAAGACAGTCGATGTTTCCGGGAATACCGGAGGAGAACACGATGTCCGAAGCCGCGATGGAGACTGATATGGCGAAGAATGAGAAGTACGACGCATCAAACATTCAGGTGCTCGAGGGGCTCGAGGCCGTCCGCAAGCGCCCCGCGATGTACATCGGCAGCACCGGCCCGTCCGGCCTGCACCACCTGGTCTACGAGGTCGTCGACAACTCCGTCGACGAGATTTTGGCCGGCCGCTGCACCACGGTCGACGTGTTCATTCACCAAGGCAACTCGATCACCGTCAAGGACGACGGCTCGGGCATTCCCGTCGACCCGATGAAGGACCCTAAGTTCAAGGGCAAGTCCGCCCTCGAGGTCATCCTGACCGTCCTGCACGCGGGCGGCAAGTTCGACAAGGGCGCGTACAAGGTCTCCGGCGGCCTCCACGGCGTCGGCGTCACCTGCGTCAACGCCCTCTCCGAGTGGCTTAAGGCCGAGGTCCATCGCGACGGCAAGATGTGGATACAGAACTACAAGCGCGGCAAGCCCGACGCCGACGTCCGGGCCGCCGGCAACTCCGACAGCCACGGCACCAAGATTTCCTTCAAGCCCGACCCGGACATCTTCAACGGGCACATGTACTCCTTCGAGATTCTCAGCAACCGTCTCCGCGAGCTCGCGTTCTTAAATGCCGGCGCGAAGATCTCGATCACCGATGAACGCGAGGACAAGCGGCACGCCTTCCATTATGAGGGCGGCATCACGCAGTTCGTCCAGCACCTCAACGACAAGAAGAAGGTCGTGCATCGCGAGCCGATCTCGATGAGCAAGGAGAAGGACGAGGTCGTCGTCGATTTCGCGATCCAGTACAACGACGACTACTCCGAAACCGTCTTCTCGTTCGTCAACAACATCAAGACGCCCGAAGGCGGCACGCACTTGGCGGGCTTCCGCTCGGCGCTGACCCGCGTCGTCAACGATTACCTTAAGAAGTACGACTTGCTCAAGGGTAAGAATTTCAACGTGACCGGCGACGACGTGCGCGAAGGCCTGTGCGCCGTGCTCTCGTGCAAGATTCAGAACCCGCAGTTCGAAGGCCAGACTAAGTCCAAGCTCGGCAACGCCGAGGTCGAGGGCATCGTCAAGTCCATCGTCGGCGACGCGCTCGTCACGTTCTTCGAGGAGAACCCGTCGACGGCCAAGTCCATCTGCGCGAAGGCGATCGCCGGCGCCGAAGCCCGCGAGGCCGCCCGCAAGGCGAAGGACCTCACCCGCCGCAAGGGCGTGCTCGACGGCTCGAGCCTGCCCGGTAAGCTGGCGGACTGCCAGGAGCGCGATCCGGAGCGCTCCGAGCTTTTCATCGTCGAAGGCGACTCGGCCGGCGGCTCCGCCAAGCAGGGCCGCGACCGCGTGTTCCAGGCCATCTTGCCCATCAAGGGTAAGATTCTGAACGTCGAGAAGGCGCGTCTGGTCAAGATTCTCTCCAACGAAGAAGTCCGGACGCTGATCTCCGCCATCGGCACCGGCATCGGCGAAGGCGAGGACGGCCTCAAGATCGACAAGCTCCGGTACCACAAGCTCATCATCATGGCCGACGCCGACGTCGACGGCCAGCACATCCGCACCTTGATCCTCACCTTCTTCTACCGCCAGATGAAGGCGCTCGTCGACAACGGCCATATCTACATCGCTCAGCCCCCGCTGTTTAAGGTCAAGAAAGGCAAGACCGAGATGTACGTCGACACCGAGGAGAAGATGGAGCAGTGGCTCCTCAACGAGGGCCGCAACTCCCTCGAGGTCACCGCGGTCAATCCGGCCAACGGCAAATCGAAGAAGCTCGACGCCGACGACCTGCGCGACCTGCTCAAGCTCCTGGCCGAGCTCGAGAGCCTGATCCGCCATATCGGCCGCAAGAGCATGCACCTCGAGGACTTCCTTTCCTATCAAGCCGAGGGCAAGCTCCCGCTCTATCGCGTGGAGAAGAGCGCCGGCGAGTACGAGTTCTTCTATAACGAGAAGGAATGGAAGATTTACCGCGACGCATACGTCGCCGAGCAGCGCAAGAAGCTCGTCGAGGACCGCGCCGAGAAGAAGAGGGCCCCCGTCGCGAAGGACGTCAAGGCTCCCGCCGAAGGGGAAGCCGTCGAGTCCGCGCCGGAGTCCACCTTGTCCGAGGCCGACGTCGAATCCCTCGAGCCCGACGTGCAGGAGCTCTGGGAGATGGCGAAGCTCGAGAGCCTGTCCAAGAAGTTCAAGGACATGGGCCTCGACCTGAAGTGGTACGAGGTCATGCGCGACGAGAACACGAAGCCGCTGTTCCGCGCGAAGACCTCGCACAACGAGATCGACGGCTACAGCCTCAAGGATCTGCTCGAGATGGTGCGCGACGCGGGCCGCCACGGCGCGATGATCCAGCGCTACAAGGGTCTCGGTGAAATGAACCCCGACCAGCTGTGGGAGACCACGATGGACCCGAAGCGCCGCCGCCTGCTCCAGGTCAAGGTCGTGGACGCCGCCGACACGGAAGACGCCTTCGTCACCCTCATGGGCGACAAGGTCGAGCCGCGCCGCCTCTTCATCGAGAAGCACGCGAAGGAAGTCAAAAATCTAGACATCTAATAGTTGGTGTCAGGCCTCCCGTTGTTGCAGTATTTTTCGTCCATCCGTGGATTCGCGGAATACTGCAACAACGGGAGGCCTGACACCACGGAGAAACTATGAGCAAACCCGACAATCAGCCGGAACTCACTCCCGAACCCATCGGCAACATCATCCAGCGGGACCTCGGCGCCGAGATGCGCGGCTCCTACATCGACTACTCGATGTCGGTGATCGTCGGCCGCGCCTTGCCCGACGTGCGCGACGGCCTGAAGCCCGTCCATCGCCGCATCCTGTACGCGATGCACGACGAAGGCCTCGCCTCGAACAAGAAGTACTCGAAATGCGCCGGCGTCGTTGGTGAAGTCTTGAAGAAGTACCACCCGCACGGCGACTCCGCCGTGTACGACGCGATGGTTCGCATGGTTCAGGACTTCTCGCTCCTGCATCCCCTCATCGACGGCCAGGGTAACTTCGGCTCCGTCGACGGCGACCCCGCGGCCGCGTACCGCTACACCGAGGCCCGCCTCGCCAAGATCGCCGAGGAAGTGATGGCCGACATCGACCAGGACACGGTCGACTTCACCGCCAACTTCGACGGCACCACGACCGAGCCCTCCGTCATGCCCGCGAAGGTCCCGAACCTTCTCGTCAACGGCTCCTCCGGCATCGCGGTCGGCATGGCGACCAACATCCCCCCGCACAACCTCTCCGAGGTCTGCGAGGCGGCGATCACTTTGATCAAAGAGCCCAAGATCGAGAATAAGGACCTGATGAAGATCATCAAGGGCCCCGATTTCCCGACCGGCGGCATCGTGCGCGGCAAGGCCGGCATCAAGGACTACTTCGAGACGGGTCGCGGTTCCGTCCGCGTCCAGTCTAAGACCGAGATCGAGGACATCAAAGGCAACCGCCAAGCGATCATCATCACCGAACTCCCGTACCAGGTCAACAAGGCGACCCTGCTCGAGACGATCGCCGAGCTCGTGCGCGACAAGAAGATCCCCGACATCTCCGACATCCGCGACGAGTCCGACCGCACCGGCATGCGCGTGGTCATCGAGATCAAGCGCGACGGCAACGCGAACGTCGTCTTGAACCAGCTGCTTAAGCACACGCAGATGGAGACGTCCTTCGGCGTGATCCTGCTCTCGCTCGTCGACGGACGCCCGCGCGTCTTGGGCGTTCGCGACATGCTCGGCCACTTCATCCAGCATCGCAAGGTCGTCGTCACGCGCCGCACGAAGTTCCAGCTGCGCAAATGTCTCGACCGCGCCCACATCTTGGAAGGCCTGATCACCGCGATCAAGAATATCGACCGCGTCATCAAGATCATCCGCGCCGCGAAGGACACCGACACCGCGCGCACGGAACTGATGGAGGCCTTCGAGCTGTCGAAGGCCCAGACGAACGCGATCCTCGAGATGCGCCTCGCCGCGCTGACGAAGCTGTCGGTCGGCGACCTGCAGGAGGAGTACGACGGCCTCGTCAAGAAGATCGCGGAGTACAAGGCGATCCTGGCCGACGTCAAGAAAGTCTACGCGATCGTCATCAAGGAGCTCGAGGGCGTCAAGGAAGCCTTCGGCAAATCGCGCCAGACCCAGATCACGTCCGAGGCGGCCGAGATGTCGCTCGAGGACCTCATTCAGAAGGAGGACGTCGTCATCTCCCTCTCGAACACCGGCTACGTCAAGCGCATTCCCGTGGCGACCTACGTCGCTCAGGGCCGCGGCGGCAAGGGCATCACCGGCGCTGACGTGAAGGAAGAGGACTTCATCGAGCACTTCTTCGTGACCGATACGCACGCCGCGCTGCTGTTCTTCACGAACCGCGGCCGCGTGTTCGCGCTCAAGGCGTACGAGATTCCCGAGGGCAACCGCACGTCTCGCGGCAAGGCCGTCGTGAACCTCCTCGCGCTCACGGGCGAAGAAAAGGTCACGTCCGCGATCGCCATCTCCTCGTTCGAGGAGAAGAAAGGCCAGGAAACCTTCCTGGCCATGGCGACGCGCAACGGCACGGTGAAGAAAACGCCGCTGTCCGACTTCGAGAATATCCGCCGCTCGGGTATCATCGCGATCACCCTCGATGAGGGAGATGTTCTGGTCGAGGTGCAGCATACCTCGGGCAAGGACGAGTTGCTCGTGGCGACCAAGGACGGCATGGTCATCCGCTTCCCGGAGAGCGACATCCGCTCGATGGGCCGAGGCGCTGCCGGCGTACGCGGCATCCGCGTGGATAAGGACGACAAGGTCGTTGGCATGGAGGTCTTCCCGCCGAACACGAAGAAGACCCTGCTGACGGTCTGCGAGCACGGACACGGAAAGCGCACCGAGCTTTCCGAGTACCGCGGCCAGCATCGCGGCGGCGGCGGCATCATCACGATCAAGACGACGGACCGCAACGGCTCCGTGATCGGCGTGAAGCTCGTCACCGACGTGGACGACCTGATGGTAATGACCGAGCAGGGCAAGGCGATCCGCCTGCGCTGCAAGGACATCAAGACCATCTCGCGCAACACGCAGGGCGTGCGGCTCGTGCGGCTGGACGATGCGGACAAGGTGGCCCGCGTCGCTCCGATCGCTCCCGAGCCTCCCGTCAATCCTCCCGCGAGCCCGAACCCCGAGCTTCCGATCGACGGCGGCAAGAAGTGAGGCGGGCGGGTTGAAGCGGGCGGTTTCAGCGCTGATCCTGGCGCTCGCGGCCTTCACGGCCGCGGGCGCCAGGGCGGAGCTCTTGCTCGAGGGCGTATCTTGGCAGCGCGCGCGCGTGGAAAAAGCGCGCGTCGTCGCTTGGGAGGACGTCGATAAGCTCGTCGACGCGCCTCCGAAGCTCGACGCCCGCCTTCGGGCGCGGCTGACCCTGAAGAACCGCGGCCCCGTGGCCGCGGAGGGCATTCTCCTGCGCTATAGCATGACCGGACGGGTAGCGCCTTTGTCGGGCGGCAAGCCGGAAGGCGCCTGGGGCATTCCGTTCATGGTCGACGAGAAGCGCGTGCCGAAAGTCGGACCGAACAAGACGCAGGATGTGTATCTCACGACCTCCCCCGCCTTGGAATTGTACCTCGCGAAGCTCGCGCGCGCCGGCTGGTGGCCCGACCGCGTGAAGTTGCAGGTGATGATCGAGCCGCATGCCGGCGCGGTCGCGCTCCAGTCCCTGGAAAGCACGCTCGAGGTCGCGAAATGATCGATCTCGGCGCGGCACGCAAGAGCGCCGCCAAAATCCGGCAGGCCCTCTCCTCGCGCAATCCGAAGCTCGGCGACGCGTTCGACGCGCTGCTCAAGCTCGACGAAAGCCACCGTGCCATCCTGAACGAAGTCGAGGAGATGCGCGCGAAACGCAACGCGGCGTCCTCCGAGATCGGGAAGGCGATGGCGGCCAAGGATCAAGCCAAGGCCGAGAAGCTCAAGGCCGAAGTCTCCGAGCTCAAGACGCGAATGACCGAGAAGGAAGCGGCCCTCGCGGAGTCGGAAAAGACCATCAAGGCCGCTGCAATGGGCCTGCCGAACGTCCCGCACGAGTCCGTGCCCGTCGGCAAAGACGAGACCGAGAATCCGGTCGTCCGAACGGCGGGCGAGCCCCGCAAGCTCGAGTTCAAGGTCCTGGATCATCACGCGATCGGCGAGAAGCTCGGCGTGCTCGACATGGCCGCCGGCGCGAAGCTCGCCGGGGCGCGCTTCGCCCTGTGGAAAGGTGACGGAGCCCGGCTTCTGCGCGCGCTCGGGAACTTCCTGCTCGATCGCCACGCGAAAAGCGGCTACGTCGAAATTCACCCGCCCTACCTCGTGAAGCCCGAGGTCATGGAAGGCACCGGCCAGCTGCCGAAGTTCGACGCCGACATGTACAAGACGCTGAACCACGACGGCGACAAAGCGTCGACCCTGTATCTGATCTCGACCTCCGAGATCCCGCTGACGAACTTGGTCCGCGAGGAAATCGTCGAGGGCGCGAAGCTGCCGATGAAGCTGACCGCGTTCACGCCGTGCTTCCGCCAGGAGGCCGGCACCTACGGTAAGGACACGCGCGGCGTCATCCGCAACCATCAATTCGACAAGGTCGAGCTCGTTTGGATCACGAAGCCGGAAGATTCTCTCGCTTCGCTCGAGCAGTTGACGAAGGACGCGGAAGGCGTCCTCGAGGCGCTCGAGCTGCCCTATCGCGTCATTCATCTCTGCACCGGCGACATGGGCTTCGCGTCGCAGAAGACCTACGACCTCGAGGTTTGGATGCCGTCGGAGAACAAGTACCGCGAGATCTCGTCGTGCTCGGACTGCGGCGACTTTCAGGCCCGGCGGATGCAGGCCCGGTTCCGCCGCGAGGCGAAGAGCCCGGCGGAGCTCGTGCACACCTTGAACGGCTCGGGCGTCGCGGTCGGCCGCCTGGCCGCCGCGATCCTCGAGAACAACCAGCAAAACGACGGCTCCGTCGTCATTCCCCGGGCGCTGGTTCCTTATTTCGGCGCCGAGCGCATCGCGGTCCCCTGACCATGGCCAAGGGTATAGCGAAGCTGTCGTCCGTGGTGGATAAACTCCTCGGACCCCGTGGATGCCCTTGGGATCGCGAGCAGACTCACAAGAGCTTGATTCCTTACCTGCGAGAGGAATCCGCCGAGCTCGCCGATGCGCTGAAGGGCGGGCGCTGGCACGAGATCGAGGACGAGCTGGGCGACATCCTGTTCCACGTGCTCTTCCATGCGCGCCTCGGCAAGAAGCGCTTCAATTTCGACACGATCGCCGAGAGCCAAGCGAACAAGCTCATGCGCCGCCACCCGCACGTGTTCGGTCGCACGCGCACATTCAAGAATTCCAAGGAAGTCCTCGCCAACTGGAAGACGATCAAGGCGGGAGAGCGCGCGCTGCGCGCCCAGGAAGTCGCGCGGCGCAATAAGAGGGCTCGCTAATGTTCTTCGAGGGACCGGAGAAGAAGCTCGAGCTCGCGCTGAAGCCCGGCATGGCGTCCTTGCGCTCGAAAGGCCGCGCCTATTGGGACGGGATCGTCGCCAAGGCGAACGCCCAAATCCTGTCGGCGGTCTCGAACGACTCGATGGACGCCTACCTGCTCTCGGAGTCGAGCCTCTTCGTCACCGACACGTGGCTGACGATGATCACATGCGGCCGGACGGACCTGGTCGCCGCCGTGATCCAGCTCGTCGACGATTTCGGCGTCGACGCGTTCCAGTACCTCGTCTACGAGCGGAAGAACGCGCATCACCAGGAATACCAGCCCTCGAATTTCTTCGACGACTGCCGCCGCCTGACCGACCGGATGCCCGCGAAGTCCTACCGCTTCGGCGACGGCGACGATCACCACGTCTTCCTGTTTCACCTGGACAAGCCGAACGTCCCCGCCGCGGAAGACCTGACTCTCGAGATCCTGATGCATGGCATCGATCCTCAGGCGTCCCGGGTCTTCATGAGCGGGCCGGCGCGCAAGAAGGACTTCATCAAGGAGAAGTCCGGCGTTTGGTCGATCCTTCCCGGCTTCCAAGTGGACGACCACCTCTTCGAGCCGATGGGTTACTCGCTCAACGCGATCCGCGGCCCCAAGTACTACACGATTCACGTGACGCCGCAGAAGATCGGCTCCTACGTGAGCTTCGAGACGAACTGCGTCGAAGGCGACGCGAACGAGACCATCACGCGCGTGCTCGACCTCTTCAAGCCCCAATCGTGCGATGTGATCCTCTTCCAGCCGCAGGCCTCGCGGCAGAAGATCCGCTGCTACTACCCGATCAAGCGCGCGGTGCGGCAGAACCTGTCCTGCGGATACCGCGTGACGTTCGATCACCACTTCAAGCCGGTCGAAGGGGCGGCGCCCGCGGTCGAGATCGTTCTCTAATGAAGAAAAAAACGGTGTGGGTCGACGAGATTTACCAGAACGCGGTGAGAACCGGCTTTAGGCTGAAGAAGCGCCTATTCAAGGGCAAGAGTCCGTTTCAGACCGTTGAAGTGGTCGAGACGACAGATCATGGTCGATTGTTGCTTATTGACGGCATGACTATGGTCTCCGAACGCGACGAGTTCGTCTACCACGAGATGATTTCACACCCGGCCCTCTTCCTCCACCCGAAGCCGCGCCGCGTGCTCGTCATCGGCGGCGGCGACGGCGGGAGCGTGCGCGAGGTCCTCAAGCACAAGTCGGTGGAGCGCTGCGTGCTGGTCGAGATCGACGGGCTCGTCGTGTCGGTCTCGCGCAAGTACATCCCGCAGACCGCCGGCGCCCTGTCCGACAAGCGCGCGGAGGTCCTGATCGAGGACGGCGTGAAGTTCGTTGCCGAGACGAAGGAAAAATTCGACGTCGTGATCGTGGACTCGACCGAGCCGTTCGGTCCCGCGAAGGAGCTGTTCGGCCCCGCGTTCTATAAGAACGTGAAGCGCATCCTGACCGAGGACGGCGTCGTCGCGAGCCAGGCCGGCTCGCCGTTCTATGAGATCTCGACGATCCGGAATCTCTTTAAGATCACGAAGCCGATCTTCCCCGTCGTCGAAGTGTGCCTCTTCAACAACCTCACGTATCCTGGCGGGCTGTGGGCGTTCACGTTCGCGACGAAGGGGATTCATCCCCTCCGCGACTTCAAGCCCGCGCGCGTGAAGGCGTCCGGGCTCGAGCTTCGCTGGTACAACGCCGAGATCCACGCGGCGAGCTTCGCGCTCCCGAGCTTCCTCAAAAAAGCGATCGGGCGATGAAAAGATTCATTGTCCATGAGGACATCTCCAAGGCGGAGGGCCTTCCGCCGTTCGCGTTTTTCGATTCCGAAGTTCTCGCGCTCGAGCTCGAGACGATCTTCGCGAAGAACTGGCTTCTCGTCCCGGAGCCGTCCGGCGCCGACGCGCGCACGGACTCCAGGCCGTGGGAGGAGCGCCTGAAGCAGCGGGGCGCCCGCGCTCCCGTGACGATCCTCGAGAAGCCGTTGTTTCTCCAGCGCGGCTGGCGGGACGCGAAGCTCCGCTTGCTGCCCAACGTCTGCACCCACGCGTGGTATCCGCTGGCACCGGGGCCCGGGCGCTCGGAGAAGCTGGTCTGCGCGCAGCACGGGCGCCAGTTCGACGCGACGGGAAAGTGCCTGACTCAGCCGGGCTTCGCGCCGAAGGCGGGGAGTTTCCCGCGCGCGTGCGACCATCTGACCGAGTTCCCCCTCGAAGCGCTCGAGCCGCTGCTGTTCGCGTGCCTCGGCAAGCCGTCGGCGCCGTTCGGAAAGACCGCCAAGCTCGTCGCTGAGTCCCTCGGGAAGCTGCCGCTCGGAAAGCTCGAGCGGCGCCCGCAGGCCGGCGACCTGCGCGAGCTCGACGGCAACTGGAAGCAGCACGCGTGGAACTACATGGATAAATTCCACGTCCAGTTCATTCACAAGGCGCCCGCCGGTCTCGCGGACGCGATCGATCTGAACTCGTACAAGACCGAGCTGCACGAGGGCGCGGCGCTGCAGTGGGCCTACGCGAAGGATCCGGAGAGCGGCTTCGACCCCGGGTTGCTGCCGGAGCGGTTGCGCGACCCGAAAGGGCGCCGCGTGTTCGCGCTGTGGTGGTTCCTCTTCCCGAACCTGACGCTCAACTTCTATCCGTGGGGCTTGTCGGTCAATGTCTACGAGCCCATCCCGGGCAAGCCCGAAAAAACCCTGTTCCGCTGGTACGCGTGGTCATGGGACGACGCGAAGTTCGCCGAGCGCGAGACCCGCTGGCTGTCCGACCAGGTGGACGCCGAGGACGTCGAAGCGATGGCGCAGGTGCGTCGCGGGGTGCGCTCGGGGCTCGCGCCGCGCGGGCGTTTCTCTCCGACGGAAGAGACGGGCCCGCACTGGTTCCATCGCGCGGTGAGCCGCGCGCTGCTCGCCCGCTAGTTCGCGGGGTCGGCGGTGAAGTAGCCGCTCAGGCTCGCGTACTGGTTGATCCAGACGGATCCCGAGGCGTACTGGTTGATGAAGACGTTCCCGCTCAGCCGCGCGGTTCCGGCGCGCTTGCCGTCGCGCGCGTAAAGGGTTCCGTAGCCGTCCACCGAGGCGGATCCCGACACGAAGCCCGCGCCGTCGCGGCACGAGCCGCTCAACTGCACCCAGCCCGAGACCGGGATCGTGCCGCTCGCGCCGTCGGGTCCGTTGACCGTGACCTGGCCGTTGAGATAGGCGGAGCCGTTCATCCAGCCGGATTGGCCGCGCTGGGAGGCGGAGCACGAAAGAAAGGCGGAGCCCGATAAAAAGGCGGAGCCGGACACGTATCCGGAGGAGACGGCGACGTGGGCGGCGGGGGCGGCCTTTGACGCCGCGGCCGGCACGACGACCTTCGGAGCGTCGGCGGGGAGCGGGGCTCCGATCTGCGAGGCGATGAGCGCGGCGGCGGCCAGGATGTTGGTCATGCGCCGATTCTACCCGAAAGGCCCAGCGTGAGTCTAGGACTTTAGGGGAATCCGGCGGGAATCTGGAGCTTGCCGCGCAGATCCTTTTCCATCGCGGCCATGCAGGTCTTCACGGACGAGGGCGCCAGCGCCGGGATCTTGAAGAACTCGCGCAGCTTGGCCCAGCCGTCGCGTCCGCGGCCCAGCGCCCGGTAGTCGTAATACGTGGAGATCGCGAGGCCCAGGTATTCCCCCGCGTTCTTCTCGAGCTCGGCCTTGAGCCGGGCCATCGCGGCTTCCTTGCGGGCTATCTCGGCCTTGTAATACTCGGGATGGTCGGCGGTGACGTCGAGGAATTTTCCGTCGACCGGGGCGTGCAAGGTGGTCTTGAAAGCCGAGCGCGAGATCGTCCCGAAGTCCTCGCAGCCCATCGTGAGATAGCGCCCCAGCGGCAGGTCGCGCGCCGCGACGACGGCGCCGCTCTCGAGACGGATGAAGCGGCCCTCGGGGAAGGTCCCGACGCGCTCGATTTTGAACTTTTTCCAGCGCAGGACGTTGAGCATCGTGGCGCCGAGCGAGGCGCGCGTCGAACGGTAGGACACGGTCAGGGAGCCGTCGTGAAACATGTCGGCGAAGCGGCCGGCGGGCGACGGGTCGAAGTCGAGGCGCTCGACGGTCGACGGATGGGAGAAGCCGAGGTACGCCTTGTCCTTGACGATCACGTAGAGTTCGAAGCGGTCGCCGCCGCCTTCGGCCGGAGAATAGATGACGGCGGAGGCCTTGAGCTCGTCGTTTTCGCCGGACACGCGCTCTTTTACGGGGAAACCCTTCGCGAGCCACTTCGCCTCGACGGCGTCGAGGGTCTCCGCGCGCGCGGCCGGCGCGGCCGCGAGAAGAAGGAGGAGCAGCGCCCTCATCGTCGGGGCTTGAGCCAGCCGCGGCGCCGGAGTTCCTCGGCGACCTGCACCGAGTTGAGGGCGGCGCCCTTGAGCAGGTTGTCGGAGGTGATCCAGAGCGCGAGCTCCTTGGGGACGGCGCCCAGGCGCAGGCGGCCGGCGTACACGGGATCTTTTCCCCCCGCCGAGCGCGGCGTCGGATAGTCGCCTTCGCGGGACAGCACGAGGCCCGGCGTCTTCGCGAGCAGCGCGCGCGCGGGCCAGCGTCACCGGACGCGCCAAAGTCAGCCACGCGGCGAGCGCGTGGCCGCGGATCGACGGTACGCGCACGGCGGTCGTGGAGACCTTGAGCCCCGGCGCCGACCAGATCTTGCGGAGCTCGGCGGCGACCTTGGTCTCCTCGCTCGAGTAGCCGTCGGCGCCGAAGCGGCCGACCTGGGGCACGGCGTTGTAGGCGATCGCGCGCGGAAGCACGGACGACGTTCCGGGGCCGAGAACCGGAGCGCGGCCGTCGGCCGCGGGCTTGAGCCCGGCCAGGCCCGCGTACTGGGAGAACAATTCCCCGAGAGCGGCTTTCCCCGCGCCGGAGACTGCCTGGTAGGAGGCCAGGCGGACCTCGCGCACGCCGATGACACGATGAAGCACGGCCCCTGCAACGGCGAGGCCGGTCATCGTGCAGTTCGGGCCGGCGATCAGGCGGCGGTTCTTCGCGAGAGCCGAGGCGTTTACCTCGGGGATCACCAGCGGAATATTCTTATCCAGCCGGAACGCCGCGCTGTCGTCGATCGTCCAGATTCCGAGCTTCGCGAGCGCCGGCGCGAGAGACAGCGCCACCTCGTCCGAGCTGACAAGAAACACGACGTCGCATGATGTCAGCGCGACGGTCGAGACGCCCGGAGCCGCGACAGTGCGGCCTTTGAAGCGCACCGACGACGCGGTACGTCCCGACGAGAACGGGCGCAGCTCACCGACGGGAAAGCGGCGTTTCTCGAGCAAAGCGACGAGCTCGCGGCCGACCATGCCGGTCGCCCCGACGACGCCGACGACAAGCCCCTCAGCGCGGCGCATACGGGATCATGAAGCCGTCGCTGACGCCGACGGCGCCGGAGACGTCGCGCGCGGAGCCCCGCAGGAACGTCCCCGCGGCCGGCGTCTTGTCGGCCGGCAGGGAGAACAGGTACGGCGGTCTGCGCAGGATCCGAGAGACGCGCGCCCATTCGAGCTGGTCGCGCGAAGCCTCGACCCACGCCTCGGCCACATCCTCGCCGGCGGCGGAGAAGCGCACGATTACGTGCTTGCCCGCGTGCGCGACGGTGAGGTCCGCGATCGACACGGCGGGCTCGTCGGGGCCGGGCGGCACGAGCTTGATGGCGATCGCCGGCGCCAAGGTGTTGAGCGGCGTTTCCAAGGAAGCGCCGCGCGCGCGTGGCGGCACGCCTTGGATCGCGCGGTTGAGCCACGCGCGGGTCTCCCCGTTCGGCTCATCGAGATCGGTCGCGGCCAGGATCGGCGCGCTCGAGGCTTTCGTGAAATAATTGGTGGGCGACCAGACGATCAGGTAATTCGGCACGGTGAAGCTCACCTGCGTCAGCGGCACCTCCGCCCAGAACCATTCGCTGGCACCCACGCCGTCGACGCGCGCCTGCGGATCCGCCTCGGCGGGGATGTCGCGCGTCTCGGCGAGGAAGAAGCTCTGCTCCGAGGTCCACGCCGGCGACGGCGAGATGCCCACGTAAACTTTTCCGGGGATCGTCTCGCGGAGCCAGGGCTTGTCCGGCATCGGGCGCGTCTTGGCGCGGCCGAGCTTCGCGCCGATGAACGCGCGCGAGAAATCTCCGGCCGGTGCCGGAGGAAGCTTCACGATCCAGGCGTTGTTGAAGCCGACATACCAGTTCGCGTCGGGCCCGCCGTCGGCGAAGCGGCCGTACTCATGGAGGCCGGGTGCTAGCGTGACGATCGTGGGCACGATGGTGCTCGTAGACAAAGAAGCGGGGAGCCCGTCCGTCCCCGCGGTCGCGGCGAACGCGGCGACGACAGCAAAATATGCAATTATCATTATTTTTTAAGCACTTTTAATATACGATCGAAATCTTCGAACGAGAAGAATGAGATTTGGATCGAGCCTTTCGACGCGTTCTTCTTCGTCCGGATCACGACTTTCGTCCCGAGGCTCTGCTGGAGAGACTCCTCGAGGGCGCGCAGGTCGGCCGGCTTGGCATCGGCTTTTTTGTCCTTGACGGGCACGTCCGAAATCGCCGGGCCGAGCTCCATCTCCCGCGCCAACGCCTCGGTCTCGCGGACGGACAGCTTGTTGGCGATCAACTTCTGGAAGACGGCGTGGCGGAGATTCGGATCGGTGATCGTCAGGAGCGCGCGGCCGTGGCCTTCCGTCACCTGCCCGAACTGCAGCGCTTTTTGGATCTCATCGGACAGCTCGAGCAGCCGCAAGGTGTTCGAAATCGTGGCCTTCGACTTCCCCACCTCTTCGGCGAGCGCGGTTTGGTTGATCCCGAACTCCTTCATCAGCCGGAGGTAGCCGAGCGCCACCTCGATCGGGTTGAGATCCGCGCGTTGCAGGTTCTCGATGAGGGTCAGCGCCATGCGGTGCTTTTCGTCCCGCGGCTCCCGGACGACGACGTCGATCTCTTTGAGGCCGGCCAGCTGGGTCGCGCGCCAGCGGCGCTCGCCGGCGATCAGCTCGTAAGAGCGGGTCGCGAGGTCGTATGAAACCACGATAGGCTGAGCGAGGCCGTGCTGCTTGATAGAGGTCGCGAGCTCGGTCAGGGCTTCCGGCTCGAAGTGTCGCCGGGGCTGGAGATGGTTGGGGCGGATCTTTTCGACGGGGACGCGAGTAATACCGGTGCCGGGGGTCCCGGCCGTCTCCGCTATAGAAGGAGGCAGCGGCGCGGGTATGCCTGGGATGAGGGCCGAGAGGCCGCGGCCGAGAGCTTTGCGGGTCATGCGATGTTCTCCGTGGGTTCAGTCGTTTCCGTTGGGGCGGGCGAAGGCGGTGTCGACAGCCCGCGCCGGGACAGGAACTCCCGGGCGAAGGCCATATAGGCTTCGGCTCCCTTGGACTTGGCGTCGTACTGGAAAATGCTTTGGCCGAACCCGGGCGCCTCGGCTAGGCGGATGTTGCGGGGAATGATGGACTGGAACATCTTGGGACCGAAGAACTTGTTGACCTCGTCTTTGACCTGGTTGGACAAAGTCATGCGGGAGTCGAACATCGTCAGGACCCCCCCTTCTGTTTCGAGCTTCGGATTCAGGGCGCTTTTCACACGATCCACAGCCCCGGTGAATTGCGCCAGCCCTTCCATGGAATAGTATTCCCCCTGAATGGGAATCACGATCTTATCGGCGGCATTGAGGGCATTGACCGTCAAAAGGCCCAAAGAGGGCGGGCAGTCGATCACCACGAAGGCGAAGCGGTTTTTGACCGCGGAAAGGGCCCCTTTGAGCCGGCTTTCGCGCGCCAAGGCAGAAACCAACTCGATTTCAGCCCCCGCCAGGTCGTTATTCGCCCCTGCTGCGGACAGTTTCGGCAGCGGGCTTTGCTTGATGGTCTTTTCCAAAGGAACGAGGTCCACAAGGACATCGTACATGTTGGGGTCGAATTCGTGCTTATTAAAACCCACCCCCGAAGTGGCGTTCCCCTGAGGGTCCATGTCGATCAGGAGGGTTTCGTGGCCCAGGACCGCCAAAGCGGAAGCCAAATTGACGGCGGTGGTGGTTTTCCCCACCCCCCCTTTCTGGTTAGCGATAGCGATTATTTCGGCCATATTGGTTTACACGTGAAAACAAGACATTCTTTCATGATCTGCATGGCCTGTTTACTCGTGAAAACTATACTAGCATCTCGTCCCAAAACTGTCAATAGTCTTCACTGTTGTTATATTAGATTGTTAGAGATTTATCAGTATCATTAAGTGTTGTTAGTTATTTCAACCACTTCACCCTGGACAGCCCCACGCTTTTATCTTACACTTCAGCCCATGAACAACGCCGCGTCCTTGCTGGCCGCCATCAAGAAGGGGAAGATCCATACGGTGATCCTCGCCATGCCCGACATGCAGGGCCGCTGGATCGGAAAGCGCTTCACCGGGCGCCATTTCGCGAAATCGGTCGCGGCCCACGGCACGCACGCGTGCGCGTACCTGCTCACCGTCGACATGGAGATGGATCCGGTTCCCGGCTTCGCGCTGACGAGCTGGGACAAAGGCTATCAAGACTTCGCGCTCGTGCCCGATTTCTCGACGTGGAAGGCGCTCGCGTGGCTGCCCGGCACGGCGCTCGTCGTTGCCGACGTACTCGACGCCGCGCACGAGAAGCCCATCAAGGTCTCGCCGCGCCAAATCCTCAAGGACCAAGTGGCGAAGGCCGCCGCGAAGGGCTGGTCGCTGAAGATGGCGACCGAGCTCGAGTTCTACCTGCTGCGGGAGACCTACGAGTCGGCGCAGAAGAAGAATTGGACCGGGCTCGAGCACTACGGAAGCTACATCGAGGACTACCACATCCTCCAGGGCACCCGGGAAGAGCCGGTGGTGGGGGAAATTCGTAACCTAATGGAAGCCACGGGCGTGCCGATCGAGAACTCGAAAGGCGAGTGGGGCCCCGGCCAGCACGAGATCAATCTCGAGTACTCGGACCCGGTTCAGATGGCCGACCTCCACACCGTGTACAAGCACGGCGCCAAGGAGATCGCGATGCAGAAGGGCGCGTCGCTGACCTTCATGGCGAAGTACAGCGACAAGCTCGCGGGCTCCTCGTGCCACATTCACGCGAGCCTGTGGGACAAGGCGGGCCGCCGCTCCGCGTTCTCGTCGGGGGGGAAGCCGACGAAGGAGTTCCGCTGGTTCCTCGGCGGCGCGATGTCGCTCGCGCGCGAGTTCTCTCTGTTCTTCGCGCCGACGATCAACTCCTATAAGCGCTACCAGGCTGCGACCTTCGCGCCGACGCGCATCGCGTGGGCGCGCGACAACCGCACGTGCGGCTTCCGCGTCGTCGGGGAGGGGGACTCCCTGCGCATCGAGAACCGCATCCCCGGCGCCGACGCGAACCCGTATCTGGCGCTCGCGGCGACGATCGCCGCGGGCCTTTACGGCATCGAGAAGAAGCTCGATCCTCCGGCCGAACTCGCGGGCGACGCCTACAAGGCGAAGGTCTCGCCGGTCCCGAAGACGCTGGCCGAGGCGATCGGCCTGTTCGAGAAGTCGGCCGCGGCGCGCGCGGCGTTCGGCGACGAGGTCTTCGCGCATTACCTGCACGCGGCCAAGGCCGAGCAGGCCGCGTCGGACCGCGCGGTCACCGACTGGGAGCGCGGCCGGTATTTCGAGCGGATTTGAGCGCGTGAACCCCGAATCCTATCGCGCGCGGATCTATCGCGACTATCAGGGCTCGCTCGACCCCGCCCTGCGCGCCGACGACTCGCCCCAAGCCTTCGCCTCCGGGCGGGCTTTGTACCGGCGCTCATTCCTGCCGCTGCTTCCCGCGGACCGGAAGGCCCGTATCCTCGACATCGGCTGCGGACGCGGCACCTTCCTTTATTACCTGCAGAGCGAGGGCTATGAGAACGCTTGCGGAGTGGACCGCAGTCCTGAGACCGTCCGGCGCGCGCTCGAGCGCGGCATCAAGCACATCGTCGAGGCGGACACGCTCGAATACCTCCGCGCCCGTCCCGGCGCGTTCGACTGCATCGTGGCGATCGACGTGTTCGAGCACCTGCTGAAGCCCGAGGTGGTCGAATGGCTCGACGCGATCTACGCGGCGCTGGCCCCCGGCGGGATCGTCCTGATCCAGGCCGTCAACGCCGACGGCCCCGGATTCGGCCGCATGCTGTACGTCGACTTCACGCACGAGACGGCGTTCACGCGCTACAGCCTGCACCAGGTTCTCGGTATCGCGGGCTTCCGGGACGACGAGTTCCATCCGATGGAGCCCGCGGACGGCGGCTGGCGCAAGCGGCTGATCTGGAAGGCGGTCCGTCTCATGATGGGGCTCATCCACCATGCGGAAGTCGGCTCCGGAATCTGGAACAACGACCACATCCTCACCGTCAACATACTCGCCAAAGCGCGCAAGCCGAGCTAGCCGGAATGAATATCGCTTTAGGCGTCGGCCTCAACGTGGCCGGCAAACGCGGCATCGACTATTACATGGCGAACCTCGTCGAGGGGCTCGGCGAGATCGACGCCCTCAACCGCTACTTCCTGCTTTCCTATTTCTTCCGGGGCCACGGGGAGAAAAAGGCGTTACTGCCGCGCGGCGGCCGGAACTTCGAGCTCGTCGTGCCGCGCGTGCCCGAGCGGCTCGTGTCGGCCTTGGAGAGCGGGGGGCTGCCGCTCATCGAGCGCGTCTTCCTGGCCCGCCGGCGCATCGACGTCTTTCACGCGCTTGGGGGCTGGCTTCCGCGCCTCACGCGCGCGAAGGGCGTCGTCACGGTCTACGACACGGCGGCCGAGGTCTTCCACGAGAAGAGTCTCAACTGGCGTCCGGGCGACATCGTCGATCCGGCGGCCCGGGAGCGCGCGCACCGCGCGGACCGGATCATCGCCGTGTCCGAAGCGACCAAGCGCGACATCGTCCGTTTCTACGGAGTCCCCGACGACAAGATCGAGGTGATCACGACCGGGGTCAACCTGAAGACGTTCCGGCACGTGACGGATACCGTCGAAACCGGCCGCGTCAGCGCCCTTTACGGTCTGCCCGAGCGCTACCTGATGCTGCTCGGCCCGTTCGAGCCGCGGCGCAACGCCGAAAGCGCCATCCGCGCGTTCGCCGCGCTCAAGCGCGAGGGGGGCCTGCGGCACTGCGGCCTCGCGCTCGTCGGCGCCCCCGGTCCGTATCGCGACGCCCTCGTCGAGTTGGCGCGGTCGCTCGGCGTCGCGGAGCAGTTGGTCTGCGCCGGCTACGTGCCGAGCGAGGACATGGCCGCCGTGTTCAGCCGGGCGCTGGCGCTCGTGCATCCGACATCGTTCGAGGGCTTCGGCACCGTCTCGCTCGAGGCGATGGCGTGCGGAACGCCGGTGGTCACGTCGGACATTCCGTCCGTGCGGGAAGCCGTGGGCGACGCCGCGAAGACGGTGACGCCGGGTGACGCCGACGCGCTCGCGCTCGCGATGAAGGACGTCGCCGGCTCGGAGCCGCTGCGCCGGGAGCTCTCCGCCAAAGGGCTCTCCCGCGCGCGAGAGTTCTCGTACGACAAGATCGCGAAGCGGACGCTCGCGGTCTACGAAAAAGTAGTCCGGGGTCGCTGAGTGCGCATCGGTCTCGATGTCAGCGGCGCCGTCGGCCGGCCCTCCGGCCTCCGGCGCTATGTCGAGAACCTGCTGCGCGGTTTCGTGGACGCGGGCGGCGATCACGAGTTCTTCGTCTACTCCGCGTTCTGGGGGGACTACCCGGCACGCGGCCTGAGCCTCGCCGTGCCGGACAGCCCCCGCTTCCACCGCGTGCTCAAGCGCGCGCCGCAGCGCCTGCTCCTCGGCGTCGAGGCGCGCCTGGGCCTGCGCGTCCAGGAGCGCTGGCTGGCGCCCTACAAGCTCGATGTGTTCCATGGCTTCGCGAGCATCCTGCCGCCGCTTCGCGGCCTGCGCGGGGTGCTGAGCCTCTATCACGTCGGCGGGCCGCAGGAGTCGGAAAGCGCCTGGAACAGCTTCTATTTCGACGAGCGCCCGCGGCTGTCGGCGCTCGCGGCGGACGGCCTCGTCGCCTGCTCCGAATTCACGCGCCAGGAGGCGATCCGCGTCCTCGGCGTCGACCCGAAGAAGATCGACACCGTCTGGCTCGGCGGAGCGGATCCCGAGTTCCGGCGCGCGCCCGCGCCCGGGCGCCTTAAGGCGCTCGGCGTGAGCGAGCCGTATCTGCTCTTCGTGTCGGCGATCAACGGCCGCAAGAACCTCTCGCGGCTCGTGCAGGCGTACGCGCGCCTGCGCGCCAAGGACTTCAGCCAGGCGCTGATCCTGGTCGGGCGCCCCGCCGAGGCGGCGGCGGCCCTCAAGGAGGAGATCGCGAGCCTGGGGCTGACGGCGCACGTGCGCTTCTTCGAATCGCTCGAGCAGGAGGATTTGAACGCGCTTTACCGCGGCGCGGATCTGTTCGTGTACCCGTCGCTGCTCGAAGGGTTCGGGCTTCCCGTTCTCGAGGCGATGACGTGCGAGGTCCCGGTGCTCGTCGCGAAGGCGAGCTGCATGCCGGAGATCGCGGGGGACGCCGCGATCTACTGCGAGGGGACGGATGTGGACGACATGGCGAGGCAGCTCGAGCGCGGGCTGACTGATAAACGGCTGCGGGAAGAGCTCGTCGGAAAGGGCCGTGAGCGGGCCAAGCTGTTCGATTGGACGAAGTGCGCGCGCGGAACGATCGCCGCGTACGAAAAAGTGCTGGCGCGGACTTAAGTCAGGCTTTCCAGTCGCGCGGTTTCGGGGCGAGACCGAACCAGTGAGCGATGCCGGCGGCGACGCGGGCGGACGCGCGGCCGTCGCCGTAGGGGTTCCGGGCG
Source organism: Elusimicrobiota bacterium (assembly GCA_038211115.1). Classification (GTDB taxonomy): domain Bacteria; phylum Elusimicrobiota; class Elusimicrobia; order UBA1565; family UBA9628; genus GWA2-66-18. Next base: position 45,938 of record JBBQVX010000006.1, read on the forward strand.
TTAGACATGCGGCGGAACAGCTTGGGGTCGCGGAGCAGCTTGCCGGCCCAGCGCTCGAGGGTCCGGGGGTTTAGGCCGACGAGGCGACCGGCACCGGTGGAGAGGACTTCAGGGCGCTCGGTATTGCGGCGCACGACCAAGACGGGTTTCTTGAGGCAGACGGATTCTTCCTGCACGCCGCCGGAGTCCGTGATCACGAATGAGGAACGGCGGAGTAGGGACAAAAACGCGGGGTACGGCTGGGGGGGCAGAAGACGGATGCGCGGGTGCCGGAGCATCCGCTTCGCGGTCTTTACGATTAACGGATTGGGATGCACAGGATAAACGAACAACAGATTCTCATGTCTCTTAACGAGCCGAAGTAAGGACGCGTAAACCTTTTCCAACGGTTTTCCGTGAATTTCTCGTCGATGCAAGGTGACGAGAACTTCCTGCAAGCCTGAACGGGCGCCGGAGCTTCCGCCTTCGGCGGTGCGTAAGGCATCTACGATTGTGTTGCCCGTCATGGTCGACATTCGACCATGCAGGCGCTCTTTCTCTAAATTCTTTTTCGCCTCGGGCGTGGGGGGGAAAAGCAAAGAGGCGATGGAGTCGATTAAAATTCGATTCCTTTCCTCTGGAAAGGGATCGTTCAGGTCGCCGGACCTAAGACCGGCCTCCACATGAGCGACCGGAATACCGTTCTCGTTCGCGCATATCGCCGCTGCCGCGGCGGTGGTTGTGTCGCCCTGGACCACGACCATATCGGGCTTGAGGCGATGGAGAAGGGGGCCGAGCGTATTGATGACACGCTTCGCGACCTTTTCCGGCGTTTGGCCCTTACGCATCAGATCCAGATCGAAATTGGGCGTCAGCGCGAATATTTTTAACACTTGATCCAACATCTCTCGATGTTGAGCCGTCGCGCAGACGTATGTCCTCAAACCCTTACGTCGCCGCAGCGCCCGCACGACCGGCGCCAGTTTTATGGCCTCGGGCCGCGTGCCCATGACCACGAGGACCTTCATGCGCGAGTCTTTCGCAGTCCGCGGCTAACGAAGGTCCAGGCGATCAGCTTGTAAAGCAAGCGCATGCCCACGTTGGCGTCCCACTCCGTATCACCAGGAGACACCTCATTGAGATCGAAGCCGATGATCTTGCGGCCGGAGCGCGCGACGAGGGAGAGCAAGTGCAGGGCCTCCGCGAACTGGAGGCCGCCGGGGACGGGCGTGCCGGTGCTCGGGCAGAGCGTCGGGTCCAGGCCGTCGATGTCGAAGGTGATCCAGACCTGCTCGGGGAGGGCGGCGACGATTTCGCCCGCGGTCTTGGTCCAGGGCTCGCCGGCGAAGCGGCGGGCGGCCAGCTCGCGATCGTAGAAGACCTTGGCGCGGCTGCCGAGGGAGCGCGTGAACTCGTGTTCCTGCTCGCAGAAGTCGCGGATGCCGACCTGGACGATCCGCGTGATCTGCGGGATGTTCTCCATCGCGTTGTACATGATGGACGCGTGCGACCAGGTGAAGCCCTCATAGGCGACGCGCGTGTCGGAGTGCGCGTCGAAGTGCAACAGGCCGAAGTCGCCGTGCTTCTCGGCCGCGGCGCGGAAGGCGCCGTAGGGGATCGAGTGATCGCCGCCGACGAGGCCGACGATTTTTCCCTGCTCCATGAGGCCCTTCGTCTCGCGGTACACCCATTCGTTGAGCTTCGCGCCGAGGTCGTTCGTAGTCTTGAGGGCCTTCTGCAGGGATTTATTCCCTTCGATCCGCCCGCCCTTCGCGATGATCTTCTGCGCGGCGGCCTTGGCGGTCTTATTCCAGGCCCGGACTTCCTTCGACTCCGGGCGCATGAAAATTCCGGGCTCGTACGGGCGGTGCACCTCGCCGTCGAACAGGTCGACCTGGCCGCTGGCGGCCAGGATCGCGGCCGGCCCCTTCGACGTGCCGCCGCCGTAGGAGGTCGTGGCTTCCCACGGCACGGGAACGAGGACCAGCGCGGCGTCCTTCTCCTGGTGGGGAAGTCCGAAGACGCCGGCGTCTTCGTCGGGGGCGGAGTTGGGATCGAATTCGAGCATGACGGAATTCTAGCTAAAAGACCGTAGGTGTCAGGCCTCCCGTTGTTGCAGTATTCAACGCGAATACTGCAACAACGGGAGGCCTGACACCTAAAAAAAGCCGTCGAGGAAGCTTTCGATCAAGAGGGGGATATCTTCCGAGTAGCCGCCCTCGAGCGCCGCGAAGCGCGGCAGCTTGGTCGCCGCGAGTAACGCGCCGATGCGCTTGAAAGTCGAGCGGTCGAGCTTGAGGCCCGCGATCGGGTCTCCTTTATAAGCGTCGAAGCCGGCGGATACCGCGAGCACGTCGGGCTTTCCGTCCAGCAGGAGCCCGAACGCGGGCTCGAAGGCCTCGAGCCAGGCGTCCTCGCCGGTGCCGGCCTCAAGCGGGATGTTCCAGCAGTTACCGCGCGTATCGAGGCCCGTTCCCGGGTACAGCGGGTATTGATGGAGGGAGAGAAACGCCGTGTTCTCTCGGCCGAGCACCAATGATTCGGTCCCGTCACCGTGATGCACGTCGAAATCGACGATCGCGACCTTGAGGCCGGGCTTGGCCTTCTGCAGGCGCGCGACGGACAGCGCTATATTGTTGAGATAGCAGAAGCCGGAGACCCTGTCTTTGCCCGCATGATGGCCGGGCGGGCGCATCAGAGAGAACGACGGTTCGCCCGCGAGCGCGGCGTCCGCGGCCGAGAGCGCGCCGGCCAGGCTGATCAGCGCGATGTCCGCGATGCGGGGAAAAAAAGGCGTATCGGCGTCCTCGAAGGTGCCGAGGCGGATCGAGTTGAGGTGTTTTTCGCCGTGCATCAGGGCGACATCGGAGGCGCCCGCGGTCAGGGCCGGCTTCTCGGGCTTATGTCCGGCCGCCGTCAGGCGTTCGAACGACCGTAAAACGCGAAACGGCGCCTCGGGGTGTCCCGAGGCGCCGTATTCAGCCGTCTTGAGGTCGGAGAAAACCCGACCCATGTGATTTTACCGGAGAGCGACGGGAATCTTCGCCTTCTCGTCGTTGAGCAGCGCGTTGAAGCGGCGCTCGCGGCGCTTCTTCCAGTTGCCCTTGTGCCAGCCGTAGCCCGCGAGAACCGGGAGCGCGATGGTGGCTTCGGAGAAGACCATCTGCTCGTCGGTGACCGCGACCTTGCCCCACGAGCACGCCTCGCGCAGAGTCGAGCCGGAAAGCGCGCCGTCGCGCTCGTCGGCCACGGTGATCTGCACCGCGTACTTGTGCATGATGGGCTCGAGACCGATCATCTCCGCGCCGACGGTGACGTCCTGCGCGAAGTTCTTGGGCACGCCGCCGCCGATCATCAGGAGGCCCGTGTCGCCGCACGCGAGCTTCACGCGCACGAGCTCCCGGAAGTCCTTCGCGGAGTCGATCGACGCGTGGCTCTCGGGGTTGTGCCACTGGTGGTGGAGGAACCCGAAGCCGGCCGAGCAGTCGGAGAGGGCGGGGATGAAGATCGGAACGCCCTTCTTGTAGGCGGCGAGCACGATCGAGTCCTTCACCTTGGCCTTCTTCACGAGGTACTTGCCCATCTCTTCGACGATCTCACGCGAGGAGTAAGGCTTCGGCTTCAGTGAGCCCACGATGTCGGAGATCGTGTTGTCGCACGCGCCGAGCTCGTCCTCGTCGATCAAGGTGTCGTAGATGCGGTCGACGCGCGCGCCGCGCAGCGCCATGTCGTCGAGATACTTCGAGCCCTTGTAGTGCTTGTAGCCGAGCGCCTCGAAGAAATCCTGGTCGACGATGTTGGCGCCGGTGGAGACGATGGCGTCCACCATGTTGCTCTCGATCATCTGCCAGACGATTTTCTTCAGCCCGGCGGAGAAGAGAGAACCGGCCAGGCAGAGAATCACCCCGCATTCCTTATCGGCGAGCATCTTGTCGTAGATGTCGCTCGCGCGCGCGAGGTCGCGGGCGGAGAACGCCATCTTCGAGTAGGCTTCGACGAGAGGACGCATGTCGTGCTTGGTGATATCGATGTGTTCGATCTCTTCCTTGAGCAGGTCCGACTTCTTGATGTTCGCCATGTTGGGCTGGGTGCTCCTCCGTCGAGAATGTGAGGCGTGATTATTTTATAACATTGCTCGACGACGATGAGGAAAAACTTGCCGAGGAATGCCGTTTTGTTCGCGCTGCTGTTCGCGGCCGTCCCCGCCTCGGCCAAGAAGCCGAAAAATTTCCGGCTGATGTGGAAAAAAACTCCGGTCGCGGCGGAGCCGGAGGAGTCCACCGCGACGGTCCGCGGGCCGGCGCATCTGATGGGCGGGCGCTGGTCACCCGCGGTGCGCGCGGCGATCGATCAATTCCTCGCGAAACGCGGCAAGGACGCCCCGGGCTACGACGCGGCGAAGCCGCCGGTCGCCGTCCTTCCTTGGAGCGACGCCTTGGTCGCCGGCGATCCGGCAGAGCTCGTGTTCCTTCGGCTGGCGACGAGCGTCGACTTCCGCTTCGAGGACGAGTGGTGGAATATCGTGCCCGTCGCGCAGGGACGTCAGCCCGCGCGCGCGGCCTACGAGCACTTCATCCCGCTGTCGAGCGCCACCTGGAATTCCCAGCCCGACTACCACCATTACCGCAAAACGATCCTGGGCAGCTACCTTGGGCTTTGCCGCGAAGTCGGCCGCCGTGAATGCCGCCAATACCTGATGCGACTGTGGGCCGGCTGGAGGGAGGACGAGGCCGCCGACTACGCGCGCCAGGCCCTGACCGAGGAGAAGTCCCGGCCGGCCGGCGTCGAGGTCGTCCGCGCCGAGGAAGGCGATAAGTCCCCGCTGCGCATCCGCCGTGGCTTACGTCTGATTCCGGAGATGCGCGATCTCGCGCAGAAGTTCCGGGCGTCCGGCGTCGACGTGTGGATCATCGACGACGTGCCCCAGCCCGTGCTGGCCGCCGCCGCGGCGGATTACGGCATCGACCCGAGCCGTGTCTACGGCGTTCGCGCCGGCCCCGATGGCGCCCGCCTTTCGGCGTCGATCCTCAAGCCGGTGCCCACGCGCGGCGGCAAGGCCGAGATCGTCAAGGCGAGCGTCGGCCGTCCTCCCGATTTCGTGCTGGGCCGCGACGCGGCCGACCTCGACCTCCTATCCTACGGCGACGGCCTGCGCGTGATCCTGTCCGGCGACAAGGAGCTCGAGGCCAAGGCGAAGGAAAAAGGCTGGCTCATCCAGCCGTCCCTCGCTCGATGAGTGTCAGGCTTGCCGGATTCCAGTATTTTTCAAGGCTGGCTTCCAGAATACTGGAATCCGGCAAGCCTGACACTCTCGTTAACGAAATGTG
>JBBQVX010000007.1:0-50686 GCA_038211115.1 Elusimicrobiota bacterium
ACGAACCGTCCGGAGAACGTCGTCGTGCTCGACGCGACGCCGCGCGCGGCCCTTTGGGGAAACTTCACGGGCTCGCTCAAGATCCGCTATGAGCACAATTTTTTCAACGGCCAGCGCACGCTGAAGCTCGAGCCGGACGAAGCCTCGTTCTGGCTTGACGCTCTCGCTCCGGACGCGACGGTGTTCGTGCGGCATGGAACCTATATCCCGCTTAACTTCGGCACGCGGACCTACAACGAGCGCTGGTGGTACCTAGCCGGGCTCTGGCACCCGTCGCCGGCGGTCTCGCTGGGGCCGAGCTTCGCCTTGCGCGACACGGTTTGGACGACCTCCTCCGCTTTCCGGGACGCGACCGGGGGCGGCTCCTACAAGGTCCTGTATCGCGCCCTCGTCTGGGGCTTCACCGTCGTCCTTCGGGCCTAAAAAGGTCGCATTGACGTCCTAGGTCCGAAAAAGCCATAATCTCGAAACTATGGCAAAGAAGAAGCAGATGCGTCACAAGTCGGGACTCAAGGCTCACCGCCAGTCCCTGAAGCACGCGATCCACAACGCGGGCATCAAGAAGTCGGTCCGTCTCGCCGTCCGCGCCGTCATGGACGCCGCGAAGAGCAAGGACGTCAAGGGTCTCGGGGAATTGACGGGCAAGGCCTCCGCCGCGCTCGACAAGGCCGCGAAGAGCGGAACGATCCACTGGAAGGCCGCCGCGCGCAAGAAGTCGCGCTTGGCCGCCCAGGTCAACAAGCTCACCGCCGCCGCGAAGTAAGATTTTCCCGGCGTAAAATCGAGCGCCCGTCCCGCGAGGGACGGGCGCTTCGTTTTGGTGTCAGGCCTCCCATTATCCCATTACAGGCGGGCGGTGGGGGTGCAGAGCTCGACGACGACGCCCTCGAACTCGATCTTGGCGTCGAGCCAGGACTTGGACTTGAGGTCGGTCTCGACCTCGAGCAGGCGGCGCAGGTCGCGGCGCAGGCGCTCCTCGGTCACGCGCTGGGCGCGCTGGAAAAAATCGCGGTCGTAGAAGATGCGCAGCTTCATCTCGATCTCACGCGTGGAGGTTCCGGCCTTCAGCAGGCGCTTGGCCTTGAGCTGCTTGAGGTAGGCGGCGCGTGCCTGGGCGAGGGATCGGAAGACGACCTCGTCGGGCTTGGCGTCCGCGAAGGCCTCGCGCAGATAGGCGAGGCACGCCTTGAGGTCCCGGGCCGACACGAGGCGCTCGAACGCCCAGGGATCGGTCGCCTTGCGAAAACCCATGCTTGCCGACACGGCCTCCATCCCGATGGCCGTTTCCTTCCCGGCGAACAGGATGGCTTTTTCGAGCTCTCCAGCTAGGATGCCCCAATCGGTTCCGGCCTGCTCGGCCAGGGCGGCCGCGGCATCCGGGTCCAAGTTCTTACCGGCCTTCTTCGCCTCGGCCAGGAGGCGCTCGACGGCCTCCTCCTCGGTGAGCGGGGAGAAGGCGCACACCGCGCCGGCGGCCGCGGCGGCGTTGGCGAGCGAGTCCTTCTTGTCCGGCTTTCGATCCTCGGACAGGAGCACGAGCGTCGTCGTCGTCGAGGGCGCGCGCAGATACTCGGCGAAGGCCGCGCGGGCCTCGGCGGGAATCTTGGGGCTGCGTACGATCACGAGCCGCTTGTCCGAGAACACGGGCAAGGTCATGGCCTCGCTGATGATCGCGGAATATTCGGAGTTCGGATCGCCGGAGAACTCTCGCAGGTTGAAATCGTCGGGCTTAAACAGCGCCTTGAGCTTCAGGATCGCGTCGGCCTTCGATGCCGACTCCTCGCCGAACAGGTAGTAGACCGGCCGGAACTTACCGGCCTTCCACTCCGCCGCGAGCGCGTCGGGCCTGAGCTCCATCGCCTCAGTACGGGTTGGCGATGACGGGCTTGAGCGGCTCGTCGGGCTTCGCGGCGGGCTGCGTCGAGGGGGCCTCGCCGGTGATGCGTCGTTCGGAGGTGCCGGTGACCGAGCCGAAGCCGTCCACGACGCGCTTGACGATGTTGCGCGCCAGGATGTCCCAGATCTGCTCGCGCGCTTGTTCTTCCGTCAGGCCGCCGCGCAGGGTCTGTGCCGGGAAGGAGAGGATGCCCTCGAGGTTCTTCTCCTCCCAGAGGATCTGGTTCGTGCTCTTGTCGATGAACTGGAGGTCGACGAGGATGCGCAGCTTGTAGGCCGTCGCGGCCTGCGTGGAGTCGTACTGCACGGCGGTCAGGATGTAGCGCGAGATCGTGATCCCCACGATGCCTTGGGACTCGGGTTCGGGGACGAGCGGGTAGCGGCCGTCGCGCAGGAACTCGTCGCGCACGCGGAGCATGAGCTTGTCCTCGAGGCCGAACTGCTGGGACTTGTTGACGATCGGGCTCAGGGCCAGGCGCTGGACGTGCTGCGGGATGAGCTGGGGCGTCGGCTTGTACGCGACGTCGGTGCCGCACGCGGCGGCGAGCGCGACCAAAGCGAGGGGAAGGAGCTTTTTCATTTGACCACCAGGTTGACGAGCTTTTTGGGGATGAGGATGACCTTCACGATCTGCTGGACGCCGATCGCGGCCTTCACTTTCTCGTGGGCGAGGGCTTCGGCCTTGACGGCGTCGTCGGTCGCGTCGGCGGCGATCGTGAACGTCGCGCGCAGCTTGCCGTTCACTTGGACGGGATACTCGATCGTCGAGTCGACGAGATGCTTCGGATCCCATGTCGGCCACGGCTGACGGCAGAGCAAGCCCTTGTTGGCGAGTTTTTCCCAGAGCTCCTCGGTCAGGTGGGGGGCGAACGGATTTAGAAGAACGAGGAACGTATCGAGGTCTATTTTCGACGGCGCCTTCCCGTCCTGGATTGCGTTCAGATAGATCATCAAGGCCGAGATCGCGGTGTTGAATCCGAAGGATTCGATGTCCTCGCTCACTTTCTTGATCGTGCGGTGTCGCAGCGCGATGAGGCCTTCGCCCTCGGCGGGAGTCTTGTCGAGATCGTTGATGAGCACGTAGCCGCGGCGCATGAACCGGTGCACTCCCTCGATCGAGCGCATGTCCCAGGGCTTCGACTGTTCGAACGGGCCCATGAACATCTCGTACAGGCGGAAGGAGTCCGCGCCGTAGCGTTTGACCACCATGTCCGGATTGACGACGTTCTTCTTGGACTTGGACATCTTCTCGACTTGCGTGGCCAGGACCTCGCCCGTCGCGGCGAGCTTCGCGCGGTTCTGCTCGTCGTATTCGACATCCTCGTAGGGGTGATAGTTCCCTTTCGCGTCGCGGTTCGAGTAGGACAGGATCATGCCCTGATGGCGGAGCTTTTGGAAAGGCTCCTTCGTGGAGACGAAGCCGAGGTCGAAAAGGACCTTGTGCCAAAAGCGGGCGTAGAGCAGGTGCAGGACGGCATGCTCGGCGCCGCCGACGTAGCAGTCGACGGGGCCCCAGGCCTTCTCCAGCTCCTTGCCCCAGGCGGCGGAAGCGTTCTTCGGGTCGATGAAGCGGAGGTAATACCAGCAGGAGCCCGCCCACTGCGGCATCGTGTTGGTCTCGCGCTTCGCGGGGCCCGAGCAGGACGGACACTTGGTGTTGACCCAGTCGGTGATGTTCGCCAGGGGCGACTCGCCGTTGCCGGTCGGCTTGAAATCCGCGACCTCGGGCAGGCGCAGGGGGAGATGGTCCTCGGGCACCGGGACGATGCCGCATTTGGCGCAGTGCACGATCGGAATCGGCTCGCCCCAGTAGCGCTGGCGCGAGAACAGCCAGTCGCGTAGCTTGTAGTTGACCCTGGACGCGCCGAGCTTCTTCTCCTCGAGCCATGAAATTATTTTTTTCTTGGCTTCAGGCGTTTTAAGCCCGTTCAGGAATTCCGAATTCGTTGCCGTGCCTTCGCCGATGAAGGCCTTCCCTTCCTCGGCCTTCTCTCCTTCGGGCGCCTCGACGACGGTCTTGATCTTGATCCCGTATTTGACCGCGAACTCATGATCCCGGTCGTCGTGGGCGGGCACCGCCATGATGGCGCCCGTGCCGTAGGAGCCGAGGACGTAGTCGGCGATGTAGACCGGAATCTTCGCGCCGTCGACGGGGTTGATCGCGAAGCCGCCCGTCGCCACGCCCGTCTTGTCCTTCTGTAGCTCGGTGCGCTCGAGGTCGGACTTATTCCTCGCGGCCTCGATGTACTTCGTGACTTCGGGCCTTTGCGGCTCAGTCGTCATCTTTGCGACGAGCGGGTGCTCCGGCGCGAGGACCATGTAGGTCGCTCCGAACAAAGTGTCCGGCCGCGTCGTGAAGACCTTGATCTCGTCGCCGCCCTCGGACTTGAACGCGACCTCCGCGCCGACGGAGCGCCCGACCCAGTGCCGCTGCATGGAGATCGTGGACTCCGGCCAGTCGAGGCCGGCGAGGTCGGACTCGAGGCGGTCGGCGTACGCCGTGATCTTGAGGACCCACTGGCGGATGCTCTTGCGCTCGACCTTCGTGCCGCAGCGCTCGCAGGCGCCGTTGAAGACTTCCTCGTTCGCGAGGCCGGTCTGATCCTTCGGGCACCAGTTGATCGGGGCGGTGGACTCGTACGCGAGGCCTTTCTTGTAGAGCTGCAGGAAAATCCACTGCGTCCACTTGTAGTAGGCGGGATCGGTCGTGTCGACCTCCCGGTCCCAATCGTACGAGAAGCCGAGCGACTTGATCTGCCGGCGGAAATTGTCGACGTTGTCCTTCGTCACTTTCGCGGGGTGCGTGCCGGTCGCGATCGCGAAGTTCTCGGCGGGCAGGCCGAACGCGTCCCAGCCCATCGGATGCAGGACGTCGAAATCCTTCATGCGCTTGTAGCGGCACAGGATGTCGGTCGCGGTGTAGCCCTCGGGATGGCCGACGTGGAGGCCGGCGGCCGACGGATAGGGGAACATGTCCAGGCAGTAGAACTTCTTGCCTGCTCGAGGCGTCTTCGGCGCGCGGAAAACCCCTTCGGCTTCCCATTTGTCCTGCCACTTCTTCTCGATCTCGGCGAAGGGGATGTGTTCGGTCTTCACGGTCAGGATTATAGCTTTTCGCTCAGTCGTGGCCGAGGGCGAAACGGAGGGCGTCGTCGAGGGCGGCGAGCGAGGAGGAGGAGAGCGCCGCGACGCGGCGCAGCAGCCGGGATTTGTCGATCGTATGGAGCGTGGCGGCGTCCGCGACGCACGGCAGGCGCAGGCCGTCGCCGCGGCCCAGGCGCACCTCCGTGAGGAGGCCGCGGCCGCGGCGCGTGAGCGGAGCGACCATCACGCTGTCGCGCGCGAGCAGGTGGGACCCGCGCGAGACGAGCACGACCGGCCGCGGCTTGGGATGGAGGTCGGCCCACCAGATCTCACCGCGATTCAAGGAAATCCTCCCAGTGGGCGTGCCGGTCGGACTCGTCAAGCCGCGCCCAGGCCTGCTGCGTCACGGACATGATCTCGGCGAGCTCCGCTTTCGTGGGCGGCAGGTAGGCGGCGGCGTCGCGTGCCTCCTTGTCCTTGATCGCGGCCTCGCGGAGGACCTTGGCCAGGCCTTCCACGAAAATCTCACTCCTCGACTTACCGAGTGATTTCCTGAGCTTTTCTATATTTTCGTAGAGATCGGCAGGAAGGCTGATGGCGGTCTTGACCGTTTTCATGATCGGTATAACTTAGTTTATACCGAAAAACGGCCCGCGTCAAGGCCCTTTACGGAGCGACGGGAGCGGTGGACACGACGACCGCCGCAGGAGGAGGGACGAGGCGGCCGCGCCAGAGGCCGGCACGCATAGTCGAGGTCGAGGGATATAGAAATTCGGTTCCGTACGACAGCGCGTAGGAGGTCGAGGCGCTCGCGAGCAGCGGCCCGGCGGCGTTCCGGTTCTGCTCGAAGCACAGAGTCTTGCCCTTGGGAATCTTGATCTGCTCGGTGAGCGCGCCGGACGTGGTCTTCGAGGAGGCGAGCGTCTCGAAAGGGAAGGGGCCGTCGCCGATGCCGAGGACGAGCGGACGCATCGCCGCGTCGAGCACGAAATCGACGAACGCGGCTTTTTTGCCGGCGTTCTGGAGCTCGAAGAGCAAAGTCACGCCCTCGCCCGGCGCGTAGGCGGCCTTGGCCGCGCGCGCGCGGACGCGCAGCCCGCCGGAGGTCTTGCTCCAGGCGGGCGCGGGCGGAAGGTCCGGCAGACCGCATAGGGACGAACGCGCGAGCGGATCCTCCGGCCGCGCCTTGAGCTTCGCGTCGAGGTCGAGGAAGACGAGCGAGTAGGGGTCGATGCGCGAGTTTTTGTGCTTGAGCGCCCAGTGCAGGTGCGGGCCGGTGACGCGCCCGGTCGCGCCGACCTTGCCGATGATCTGTCCTTTCTTCACGAGGTCGCCCGGCTTGACCAGGAACTTGGAGAGATGGGCGTACTGCGTCGTCAGGCCGAGGCCGTGGTCGAGGATGATGGTCTTGCCCGCGAAGAACAGCGGGTCGGCGAGGAGGACCTTGCCGGCGGCGGGCGCGCGCACGGCGCGCCCCATCTTCGCCTTGAGGTCCATGCCCGAGTGCGGCGCGCGCGGCTGGCCGTTGAACACCCGGCGCTCGCCGAAGCGCGCGGTCGCGGCGCCGGGGATCGGCGAGTCGAAGCGGCCCTCGAACAGCCGTTTCTCCTCGGTCTTCGCGAACAGCTTGTGGAGCTTGGCCGACTCGGCCTCCGCGCGCTCGCCGTCGTTCTTGTCCGGCGTGACGAACTTCTGCTCGACTTTGAGCTCGACGGCGGGGAAGCCCGCATCGACGACGTTCAGGATCTCGGCTTTGCGCACCGCCTTGCCTCCCGGAGCGCGCATGACGGCGTTCAGCGTCGCCGGGCCGGTCGAGAAGTCGAGGTCGAGGCCGAAGAACGCGAGCCAGGTCCCGGTCGAGGCGCCCGGAAAGAAATCCAGCGCGCGGCCGTGCAGCGACGCCTCGGGCGGCGTCTTCGCGTCATTGCCGGCGACGGTCACGAGAAGGAGCTCGCCCGGCTTGAGCGCGCGCGCCTCGACCGACAAGGTCGGGTCGGGCCGCGCGGCGGCGCGAGCCGGGGCGGGCAAGAGGAAAAAAAGAGCGGCGAGAGGGGCGGCGATCATTCGACCATCTTCTTATACAACACCCGGGCCTTCGCGTTCGACGGCTCTCTGCGCAGAACTTCATCGAGGTGCCGCGAGCAGTCCTTCAGGCGCCCGCGCTCGCAGAGGAGCTTGGCGAGATTGAGCCGCGCGTCGATCTGCTCCGGCCCCGCGGCCAGCGATTTTTCCCACCAGGCGATGGCTCCGTCGAAGTCGCCGGCGAGGTAGGCGAGATTGCCGAGGTTGTTCGACGGGCCTGGGCGCTTCGGGTCGAGCTCCGCGGCGCGGCGGAACGCCGTCTTGGCGCCCTCGAAATCCGAGGCCTTCGCCTTGAGGAAGCCGAGCGTCTCCGCCGCGTCGGCGTCGTCCGGCGAGCGCGCGAGGCGATCCTCCATTTCCCGGATACGGCCCGAATCGGCGTCCGCGTGAAAGGAGGCCTCCATTGCGTTGCGGCGCACCGCGAGCGGCGCCTGCACGGCGAGGCCGAAGAAAATGAGCAGGAGGCTGAGCGGCGCGACGGCGGGGAGCTCCGCGCCGCCCGCCTCGGCCTTCGCGGCCGCGCCGAGCAGCACGAAGGCCGCGAAGGCCGAAGCGCCGAAGCGCAGGTCAGGCGAGACGAAGGCGGCCGCGAACAGGGCCAAGGCGCCGGCCGCGGCCGAGCCGCGGTCGAACGAATCGTCGCGGCGGAGCGCGAACCAGGCGGCGGCGGGTGCTGCGATCAGCGCGGCCAGGCCGAGCGGACCGGTCTCGGTCAGGGTCTGCAGGTATTCATTGTGGGCGAAGTTGACGATGACGCGCCCCTCGGGCCAGCGTGCCTTGAGCTCCGTGGACGCGAACGCGGGGAACTCGAGGTGGAAGCGGCCGAGGCCGCAGCCGAGCAGCGGGTGAGCGCGCCACAGCGCCAGCGTGTCGCGCCAGATCAGCGCGTGCGTCCATTCGCGGCCGCGGTAGGCCCAGGCGGCCGCCGCGACGAGTGCCGCCGCGGCGCCGAGGGCCGCGGCCAAGCTCCGGCCCTTCAGGCGCGCGAGAGCCCACAGCGTGAGCCCCGCGACGAGACCCAGGACCGCGGCGCGCGAGTGCGTAAGCATGAGGGCGGTGAGCTGGAGGCCCGCCGCCGTGCGCCAGAGCCATTCCTTCGAGCCCTCCGGCGGCGCCCAGACCCGCGCCAGGGCGATCGGCAGCGCCGAGGCCAGCGCCGTTCCGAGGAAGATCGGATTTCCGAAGCTCGCGAACGGGCGGGGCTCGCCGCACGCCGCCTCGGCGATCGCCCACAGAGAGGCGGCCGCCGCGCCGGCGGTCCACGACGCGAGGAACGTGCCTGCGCCCGCCGACGCGAAGGAGCGCCCCGCCGTCCAGAACGCGAGCCCGCAGAACAGCAGGCGCGCGGCCTCGGACGCGGAGACGCCGAGGTCGGGCGACAGCGCCCAGAACAGCAGCCCGGCGCCGGCGAGTGCCGCGACGGGGACGTCGAGCGGCGAGCGCAGGCCGGGAAGGGCTTGCCTCATGCGCCGGCCGACGAGGACGGCGCCGGCGAGGAGGACGACCGCCTGCACGGCGAGCAGTTTCGCGCGGATGAGCTTCTGGTCGGGCACGAGCCAGAAGGCGGCGGCGCCCGCCGCCCAGAGAACGCGAAGGACTCGGTCGGCTTCGGGCGCCGGGACGGCCTTGGCTTTAGGCAAGGGAGGCGACGATCCGGTCCTGGAGCTTGAACATGCGCGCTTTCGCGGCCGGACGATGGTCGTCGTGGCCGAGAAGATGCAACGCCCCGTGCGCGGCGAGCGTCGCGGCCTCGATTTCGACGGCGTGGCCTTGCTCCTTCGCTTGGCGCCGGGTCATCCATGAGGAGATGAAGATGTCGCCGATCGGAGCGTCGGCGCCGGAGATGCCGGGGGGCAGTTCGTGCTCGAACGTAATCACGTCGGTGTCGTAGTCGTGTCCCAGGTAGTGGCGGTTCATGCGCAGCATTTCCGCCCGTCCGAGAAAGACGACATTGACCTCGCCGCGCTGGACGGACGCTTTCCTCGACGTGGCGAACGCGAGGCGCACCGCTTTCCGGTAGAGGAAGCCCTTGCGCGCCGTCTCCGGCAGCGAAGCCATGCCCGAGATGATGATCTTGATCTTCATTGGCCGCTCTTCTCGTCCCACCGGTCGTAGGCGCGGATGATGCGCTTGACGATCGGATGGCGGGAGACGTCGGCCTCGGCCATGCGCACGACGGCCGTGCCCTCGACGCCTTTGAGGATTTCGAGCACGCGCACGAGGCCCGAGGGCGCGTGCGCCCCGAGGTCGTTCTGCGTCGTGTCGCCGGTGACGACCGCCTTCGAGCCGGTGCCCATGCGCGTGAGGAACATCTTCATCTGCTCGGGCGTCGTGTTCTGCGCCTCATCGAGGATCATGAACGCGTCCTCGAAGGTGCGGCCGCGCATGTAGGCGAGCGGCACGATCTCGATCACGCCGTTGTCTCGCCAGATGCGGAAGCGCTCGCCGCCGAGCAACGCGATGAACGCGTCGTACAGCGGGCGCAGATAGGGATTCACCTTCTCCATCAGGTCGCCGGGAAGGAAGCCGAGCTTCTCTCCCGCCTCGACGACGGGACGCGACAGGATGATTTTCGCGATCTGGCGCGACTCGAGGGCGCGCAGCGCGCAGGCGACCGCGAGGAAGGTCTTCCCCGTGCCGGCCGGGCCGGTGCCGAAGGTCAGGTCGTGCTCGGCGATCGCGTCGCAGTATTTCTGCTGGTTCGGAGTGCGCGCGCGCAGCACCTTGCCGTTGTGCGCGCGGTACAGGCCGTCCTCGGGAAGCGACGGGGCCTCGAGATTGATCGGCTCGAAGCCGCGCGGATCGGCGGGCGCGGCGCGGCGCCGCAGCGCCTCGATCTCCGTCCTCAGCCTTTTCGCGGCCTTGTCGACGCGCTGCGCGCTGCCTTTGACGGTCAGGGACAGGTCGCCGCTCTCCGCGTCCTGGCGGAGGAAGATCTCGACTCCGAAGTCGCGCTCGAGCTCGCGTAGGCGCGCGTCCTGCTCGCCGAGGAGCCGCACCGTCTCCGCCTGATCGTTGAGCCGGATGAGTTTCGTGGTCATAGGGGTGAAGCCTCCGCCATGCCGAGGCGCGCGCCGACGGCGCGGCAGGCGTCGAGCGCCGCGCACGGACCCTCGCCTTCGAGCGCGGTGGCCCAACGGCTCTGCGCGTCGCGCAGGCGCCAGGTTCCGGCGAGCAGCCCGGATTCCCACAGCGCGTCGAGCCAGCGCAGGGCGCGGGACACGCGCGAGGCATCGGTCGGCGACGAGACCACGGCCTCCATGTGCGCGTGCAGCCGGTCCTCGAGCTCGGTCGCCCAGGGCAGCTCCGACACGTTGAACGCGTGGACGGCGGTCTCGGACAGGAGCTGGAGCAGAGCGTCGTCGGCGTCGCCGCCGCTGCGGACCGCGCTGACGCACTCGATCCAGCGCTTCAGGAAGAGGGCGCGCGCGGGGCCGAGGGCGCCGGAGGCCGCCAGCGCCTTGACGAGCTCGGAGCGCTCGTCGTTGAGCACCGCGTCGAGGCCCCAGTGCGAGGACCCGAAGCGCTCGTCCATCGCGAGCCTGAACTCGTCGTCGGTGAGCCGCAGGAACTGGTCCGCGATCGCGGCGTGGTCGAGGGGCTCTTCGCGCGGGGCGAGCCAGCACGCGAAGTCGAGGCGGTCGGCGCGGTGCACGACGACGTTGAACTCGGCGCTCTCACGCGTCTCGTCGCGTTCGACGAGGACGGGGCGGATCGACAAGGTGCGCTCGCGGCCGGCGAGGCCGGCCTGCTCCGCGCGGAACGCGTGCCCGATTTTCCAGCGCAGCAGCCGGGGCTCGGGCGCGGGCAGCTTCAGATGGTCGAGCAGGGCGGCGTGCGCCGCGGCGCGCTCGAGGCCGACGCGGGACGAGCCGACTAACGTCCTCCAGATCTTCCGGCCGTCCTCGAAGCGGGGCAGGTTCGAGCGGCAGGCGCTGAGGCGTTCGACGAAGCCGTCCTCCGCGTCCTCTCCGACGAGCTTCGCGAGCTCGAGGGCCCGCGCGGCCCTCGTCAGGCACAGCACGGCCTCGACGCCGGAGATGTCGTCGAAGAACCAGCCGCAGCTCGTGAACATCGCGAGGCGCTCTCGCTGCATCATCAGGAGCTCGAGCGCGCGCTTCTCCTCGTCGGCCAGCAACGGACGCTTCGCGTGCGCCTTCAGGAAGGCCGCAGCGCGATCCTCGCCTGGCGCCAGCCAGAGCGTCACCGACTCGTCCCGGGCTTTCCACGGGTCCTTGAAGAAGCGCGAAGCATCGTCCTCGTAGAAGGAGTCGAGGCGGCGCGCCAGCTTCTCGAGCGCGTCGCGCAGCCCCGCGCGCCAGTCCTGATTCCACTCGGGAAGATGCGCGGAGCGGCAGCCGCAGTCCTTCTTCCAGCGGTCGAGCCCGTGCTCGCAGCTCCAAGCCGTGTTCTCCTTGATCCGCACCTCGTGCGGGGGAGGGAACAGCGCGAGAAAGCGGCCGGGATCGATCGAGGGGATGCCGTCGGCCGCGAGCAGGTCGAGCGTGCGGGCCAGTACGCGCTCGGCGCCGGGGTGATGGTGGCCGTAGAACTCGCCGTCGGAGGCGACGTGGACGAGCTGGGCGGCGTCGTTGGGCATCAAGCGCGAGCGCGCCGCGTCGGCGAAGTGCTCCGCGCTCGCGGTCGTCTCGCCCGTGACGATCCCTTGGGACAGGCGGTGGTGGTAGAAGAAGATGACGATCTTCTTCGACGGGTCGAGCGGTGAAACCCAGAGGTAGGGCGTCTTCGGGTCGACGTGTTCGGCGTCGAGCTTCACCCACGACGCGGAGCCGAGGTCGCGCACGGCCTCGCCCTGCTTCGGGTCGAGGATCGTGAACTCGACGCCCTCGCCCGCGAGAACCTCGAGCGTCTCGGCGTCGACCGCCGTTTCCGGAAGCCACATCCCTTTCGCCTCGCGGCCGAAGCGATGCCGGAACTCGGCCATGCCCCAGCGCACGAGAGTCTCCTTGTCGCGGCGCGGTTCGAGCGGCAGGATGCTGTGAAAGTAGGGCTGGGCGATCGCCGTCCGCGTTTGCGCGTCCGCCGCCAGAACGCGCTTCAGGAGCGCCGGACGCTCGCGCTCGAGCCAGGCCAGTAAAGTCGGCCCGAAATCGTACGAAAGGCGCTTGAGCGTCTCGTCGTAGGCGATCGTCCGTCCGTCGGAGCCGCCGTGGATTCCCAAGGTGATGGGACCGTAGCACTCCTCCGCGACGCGCGCGTTCCAGTCGTGGAACGGAGCCGCCGAGGCCTCGCGGTCCACCGAGCCCGTCCACGGGTTCTCGCGCGGGGGCTGGTAAAAATGGCCGTGAACGCAGATGTGCCGATGGCTCACGCTGTCATTGTAGGAATTTCTTAGGTCTCGACGCGGCGCAGGGCGGCCGCGACGCGCGCCACGACGAGGGCCGGCTTGAAGGGTTTGATCACGTAGTCGTCGGCTCCGAGGTTCAGGGCCTCCGACTGGCTCTTCTCCTCGTCGTCGGTGGTCAGCACGATGATCGGGAGGCTGCTCGCGAGTTCGCCGCGCACGCCGCGGATGACGCCGTGGCCGTCCAGGTGAGGCATATGGAGGTCGACGATCATCGCGTCCGGCGCGCACGCACCCGCCTGCGCGAGCCCGTCGCGGCCGTCGACCGCCTCGAGGACCTCGTAGCCGGCTTTTTCCAAAACGACGCGCAGGAGGACGCGGATCGTGGCGTCATCGTCGCAGACCAGCACGCGGCGCTTGGAGGAGGGCGCGGGGGGCGGAGGCGGGGCCGGCGCCTTGACGGGCTCCGCAACCGCGGGGACTGGAGCCGGCGGCATCTTGCCTCCGCGCACGTCGCCCAGACGGAGGTAAGCGGATATCTCCGCGAGCGAAACCTCCCCCCGGCTCAGGCGCCCGAGCGCGTCGGTCGTGAGCGGCCGCAACGCGCCGCAGTCGAGCGCGATGTCGCGCAGCTTGTTCTCGTCTTCGCCGCGGGAGACGGCTTCCTTCACCGGCTTGGACACGTCGAGGAATTCGATGATCAGGCAGCGGCCGGACATCCCGGCGCCGGCGCAGTCGGGGCAGCCCTTGGGATGGAAATAAGTCTCGGGCAGGCCCGCAGTCCGCAGCGCCGCGAGGATGGCGGGGTCGGCCTCGGCCGTGGGCACGGCTTCGCGGCACTTCGGGCAGAGCCGGCGCACGAGCCTTTGCGCGGTGATCGCCAGCAGCGCCGGGCCCAATTTGAAACGCTCGATGCCCATGTCGGTCAGGCGGCCCACGGTCGCGATCGTGTCGTTCGTGTGCAAAGTGGAGAGGATCAGATGCCCGGTGAGCGCCGCCTGGAAGGCGATATCCGCGGTCTCGCGGTCCCGGATCTCGCCGATCATGATGACGTCCGGATCCTGACGGAGGACGGAGCGCAGGACCGCGGCGAAGTTCAACCCCTGCTTCTCGAGGACCTGGACTTGATTGATCCCCTCGAGCTTGTACTCGATGGGGTCTTCCACGGTGATGATGTTGGTCGCGGTGGACTTAAGCCGGTTGAGCGCCGAGTAGAGGGTCGTCGTCTTGCCGGAGCCCGTCGGACCCGTGACCAGCAGCATGCCCTGGGTGGCCGAGAGGGCCGTGTTGAACCGTCTCGCGACCTCGTCGGAGAGCCCGAGCGTCTCGAAGCTCACCTGCGCCGAGCGCGGATCGAGGATGCGGATCACGACCTTCTCGCCGAACTGGGCCGGCAACGTGGAGACCCGCAGGCCCATCTCAACCCCGCCGACGCGGATCTTCGCCCTGCCGTCCTGAGGCCGGCGCCGGTTCGCGATGTCTAGGTCCGCCATGATCTTGATCCGCGAGACGAGCGCGCCCGCGCCGACCTGACGCGGCAAGGTCATGATGCTGTGCAGGTCCCCGTCGATGCGGAAGCGCACCAGGCTGCTGCGCTCCTCGTGCTCGATGTGGATGTCCGAGGCCTTCATCTCGATCGCCTTGGACAGGATGGCGTTGGCGAGCCGCATGACGGGCGCCCGCACGTCGAGCGCCCCCGACTCCGTCTCCTCGTCCAGCCGCTGGCCCTCGAGGAACTCCACTTCCTGACCCTCGCCGACGCGGTTGAGCAGGTCGTAGACGACGGCGTCGGGATTGTAGAGCTCGTTGATCAAGGTGTCGACGCGCTTGGGCAGCCCGTAGGAGGCCGTGAGCGTGCGGCCCGAGATCGCCTCGAGATCCGCCAGTGCGTCCAGGTCGAGCGGATTGGCCATGACGACCCGCAGCGTGTCGCCGACGACCTTCAAGGGGACCGCGCGGGTGCGCCGGCAGACGCGCTCAGGCACGAGCGACAGCGCCATCTTCTCGACCGCCGCCGCGTCCGGCTCGACGTAGTCCGCGAGCTTGTGCGCCGCCGCGACGGTGCGGCCGAGCGCCTCCGCCGTCGTCTGCCCGGAATCGACCAAGGCGTGCGCCAGCCACTCGGGCCGCTTGAGGCGCGCGGCGGCCACCGCTGCGGCGCCGACGACGGCCGCGGCGGTGGACGCCAGCCACTCGTCCTTGAAGCGGTGCGGCGCCAGGCTCTCGCTCACGGGTACACCACGCTCACGCGTTCGAGATAGGCGTTCATCGCCTCGAGTTGGGCGAGCACGCCGTCGCCGTCGGCGGCCTTCGCCGCGCTTTCGATGCGGCGGCTCGCGTCGCTCAGCGGCGGGAAGCCGTAGGTGGCGCCCGAGCCCGTGATCTTGTGGCTCGCGGCGACGATCGCCGGATAATCCCGACGCGCGAGAGCCTCTCGCATCGCCCCGGTCTCGCGGCGGCAGCTGTCGAGAAAAGGCGCGATCAGTCCGGCGAACTCGGGGTCGGCCTCGACGAGAATCCGGTCCGTCACGGGCGCCGGCTTGGCGCCGAGCTCTTTGGCCAACGCCGACAGGAGCTCCTCGCGCCCGAACGGCTTGCGGATCGCGGCGGTGAACCCCGCCTCGAGGCAGCGGCGCAGATCGGCGGGCTCCGTGTTTGCGGTGAGGGCCAGGATCGGCGCCGGAGCCGCGGCCCGCTCCTTCTCGCATTCGCGCATGAGCGCGACCGCGGAGAGCCCGTCCATGACCGGCATCTGGATGTCCATGACGACCGCGTCGTAGGTCCTCGAGCGGAACAGCTCCACTGCGGCGGCGCCTTCTTCGGCGAGCTCCAGCTGGTAGCCGACGCGGGTCAGGCACAGTTGCAGCAGGGCGCGCAGGGAGGGGGTGTCCTCGACGACGAGAATGCGCGCGCTCATCGCTGGACCGTCGTGCCGCGCGGGACGATGACGATCCCGCTCGGGTCGACGAAGTAGCGCTTCGCGTCTTCCTCGGCGTTGAAGCCGAGCTTGAGCTTGGACGGAATCTCGTTGAAGCGGTCCACGATCACGCGCTTGAGATGCGCCTCGGAGCGGACCTTGCAGAAATCCATGATGATCGAGTCCTCGATCACCGCCCCGTCGTGGATGTGCACGCCGCGGCCGATGATCGAGTTCTTGATCGTCGCGCCGCGTACGAAGCAGCCGTCGCTGATGATACAGTTCGTCAGCTTGCCGTCGAGCACCTTCGCGGGCGGGCCGTCGTACCGGCCCGAGTGGATGAACCAACGGCGGTTGTTGAGGTTCAGGCGCGGCCGCGCGCCCAGAATGTCCATGTTCGACTGGTAGTACGCCCCGATCGTCCCGACGTCGCGCCAGTACGCCTGCTCCTCGTACGCCTTGAGGCCGGGCAGGACGTTCGTTGAGAAATCGTACGCGTACAGCTTGTGCGTCTTGAGCATGCCGGGCAGGACGTTCTTCCCGAAATCGAGGTCGTTCTCGTCCTTATGCCGATTCTTGAGCAGGTCCACGAGGACGCTCTTCGTGAACACATAGTTTCCCATCGACGCGAGCGCGTGCGTCGTGCTGCCGGGCATCGGGTCGGCCGTCGGGGGCTTCTCGATGAATTCCATGACGCGGCCGCTCTTGTCGGTCGAGACTATGCCGAAGGACGGCACGCTCTTGAGCGGGACCGGGATCGTCGAGACCGTGACGTCCGCGCCCTTCTCGACGTGCCACTGGATCATCTGGCCGACGTCCATGCGGTAGATATGGTCCGCGCCGAAGACGACGACGAGATCGGGGTCGAAGTCGTGGATTAAATTCAGGTTCTGGCGTACGGCGTCTGCCGTGCCGCGGTACCACATCGTGCCGAGGCGCATCTGCGGGGGCACGACGGTGATGAAGTGTTCGCGCGTGAGGCCGGCGGTCCGCCAGTTCGAACGCAGATGCTCGATGAGGCTCTGCGACATGTACTGCACGAGCACGTAGATCGAAAGCACGCCCGAGTTCACGAGGTTCGAGAGCACGAAGTCCACGATGCGGTACTTCCCGCCGAACGGGACCGCCGGCTTGGAGCGCTCGTGCGTCAGCGGATGGAGGCGCTCGCCCTTGCCGCCGGCCAGCACGATCGCGAGCACGCGCCGCGTCGGCGCGATGTTAGGCTTACTGGGGCTCGGCATAGGGATCCTCCCCGTAATCGGTGGTGTCCTCGATGACGGCGGCGTGCTTGCTCTTCTTTTTCGTCGGAACGGGCGCGTCGAGCGCCGGGCTGAAATCCGGCGCGGGCTTCGGAGGGGCGCCGGGCACCGGAGGCTTGTCCTTGGCTTCTTGCTTCAGTTGGGCCATCACGCGCTGGCGCAGGGCCTCGACGTCGACCTCTTCCTTGTGCCGCTCGGCGCCCGACATCTGGGAGTCGTCGAGGATCAGCGCCTCCCGGTTCTCCTCGGTGCCGGCGCTGATCTCGGTCAGGCCCTGTGTCGTGATGCCCGTCGAGACGCGCACGGGCAGGTAGATGCCGTCCTTGCCGCGGACCAGCGCGCTGGTCGGTACGATCAGCACGCCCGTTTTCTTGAGAGGGATGATCAGGCCCTCCCACTCCGTTCCCGGATCGAAATACCGGTCCTTCGACATGATGAGCGTGAACGTGGCGCCCGGCTCGACCTTCTCGCCCTGGATGTCGAGCAGGAAGCGCGTGACGCGGCCTTTGAGGATACGCTTCGGATCGTTGAGCGGCCAGAATGTGAACTCCTGGCCGTCGTGGACCCAGGGAACGTCCTCGGGCCGGACGCGCGCGACGAGCTTGAGCGTCCGGGCCGCCTCGAACAGGACGGCCTCCGGCTTCACCCAGGTCTTCACTTTCAGGAAGTTCTTCAGGATGTAGCACGTGTCCGGGCAGCGTGCGGCGGTCGGGCGGTAGACGCGCTGCCAGCGGTCCTCGAGGATGTCCACGTTCTGGTTGCCCTTGGAGTCGAGCATCGCGGCGAGTTCCTTGTGCGCGAGGAGGGCGAGCGTCTGATCAGTGCCGCGCCACGTGTAGGTCGAGGTCAGCACGCTCTCCACGCGCCCGTCGATCGTCGACTTGATGCGGAAGATGTCGTCGGCGATGACGGTGCCGGTCACCTTGACCTTGACCGTGAGGTCGCCGCGCCGGACCTTCACGGGCGTCATCGCGCCCGCGCGACCGGCGAGAAGGAGAAGTCCGGCGGCGAAAAGGAGCCTCATGGGCTGTAAAGTTAGCAAATTGGCGCTCAGCGCCCATGAACCTCTCATGACGGTCATAATGTCGAATTGTAAAGGGAAAATCGCGAACGCGCAATGGCGCTCAAGAGCCTCGAATGAGGGTTTGGAGGGTGAGCGCCAAGACCGTGAAAGCCGCGACGGCGGCGGCCGACACGAGCGCTGTTAGACCGTACTTCGCGGCACTTCCTCGGTCGCTCCGGAAGATTCGGGCGTTGACGTACAGCGCCAGCGCCCCGAAAAGTCCGCCCACCGCGCCGCCGCCCACGAGCAGCTTGGGGATCGGGTCGGGGAAGCCGGGCTTAACCACGACGGCCGTTTCCGCGCCCGCGTCGTCGCGCACCACGTAAGCGCTTCCTTTGCCCTCGACGGGGGCGCCGTTCAAAAGCAGACGCGGGCCGCGCCAGAGGCTCGCGGTCTCGATCGAGAGCTTTTGTGTCTTGAAGCGGGGGTCGTCGACGGCAATGTTCATGAGGGGCGCTCCTCGAGGATCACTTCAACAGAAGGCTGCCCAGCGTCATCGCGACGCAGGCGGACAGGTTGAGGCTGCGCGCGCGCGGGTCGATCGGGATTTTGCGCTCGCGCCCGGCGAAGCGCGCGTGCACCTCGGCCGGCAGGCCGCCCGTCTCGGAGCCGAATACCAACGTCGCGCCCGGCGAGACCTCGGAGGGGTCCCAGTTCTTCGACGCTTTCGTGGACAGGAGCCACGTCTCCCGCGCCGGCTCGATCGACGCCATCCAGTCGGCGACGCTGGCATGCTGCTTTAAGTCCAGGTGCGGCCAGTAGTCGAGCCCCGCGCGCTTGAGGTTCGCGTCGGTGATCTTGTAGCCCAGCGGATGCACGAGGTGCAGGCGGCAGCCCGTGGCCATGCAGGAGCGGCCGATCTGGCCGGTGTTGCCGGCGATGTCCGGACGCACGAGGACGACCTCGTACTTCGGCTCGGCCACTATTTCGCGGAAGTCTGCAGGACCGGCAGCGCGGCCTTATCGGCGGCGATGATGGGATTCTCTCCCTTCCAGCCGTCGCGCAGGAACGCCTCGTACGTCCAGGGCATGAGGTTCTTGAACTGCTTCGCCAAGGCCTCGCCGTACGCCTGGATCTCGAGCTGCGCGTGCGTGTCGGCGCGCAGCGCGACGAAATTCATCAAGGAGCGCGCGTTGACGGTCCAGTAGAACTCGGTGTAGAGGTTGACGGGGAGGACCATGCGGGCCATCTCGCGCGCGACGCCCATCTCGATCATCTGCTTGTAGGTCGCGAGGGAGGCGTCCACTTGCTTTGAGAACATGTCATGCAGGGCCTTCTGGTCGAGCTCGATCGACGCATTGGAGGCCTGCTTGTTTTTCTTGTCCTGCCCGCGCCACTTTTCCGGCATGTAGAAGTAGTCCTTCACTTCCGTGTACCGGAACGACACTTCGTTGTACGCGGCGAAGCGGTGGCGGAACCATTGGCGCGCGACGAAGATCGGGGCGCTGACGTGGAACTTGAACACCGAGTGCTCGAAAGGGGTCATGTGCGAGTGCTTGAGAAGGTAGCCGATGAGCTTCTTGTCCGCCTCGGCCCCTTTGGAGACGCCGCCGTAGGAGACGCGCGCCGCGTCGACGACGCCCTGGTCTCCGCCCATGAAGTCGACCAGGCGCACGAAGCCTTTGTCGAGCACCTTCACCGGCTCTTGATTGATAGTGGTCTTGTCGGTCATCGGAATCCCCCTTGAGCGTTATCGCGATATTGTCTGGCGTCGGGCAAAGTGGAGGCCGCCTTCGAGATCGACTGGACCCACTCGGTGAGGCGCGAGTCGCCGATGAGGCCCTTGCCGTTCCAGCGATAGCCGGACGTGCCGAGCTGGCGCTGAAGGAGCTGGCCGATGCGGCGGCCGTCGGGAGCGAGCGGCACCGCGACGACGCCGCCGTGCGTGACGAGAGCCCGCAAGGTGGCCTTGTTCTCGGAGCGATCCTTGTCCTGCTGTCCGGCGCGCGTGCCGTCGCGGACCCAGATGATGGCGCTCTCTCGGAAGCCGCCTTTGAGGCGGACGGACTCGGCGATCGCGGACGCGGCCGTCTTCCACGTGTCGAGCCCCTTGTCGGAGCGCGGGGCCAGGCCGACGAGAACCACGGCCTCTTTGGCGGGGTCGCGCGCCAAAGTCTTCGCGCGGTCGGCGAGGATGTCGGCGAGGGCCGGGGATTTGTCGATCGTCGCGGTGAGGACGAGCTCGGCGTCGCTCTTGAGGCGTTTGGGGCCGTTGCCCGTGAAGACGAGGGCGCTCTTGTGGTCGGACTTGATCGGCGCCATGCCGCCGCGCTGCGTATCGGGCTTGTCCTCGGTGGGCAGTTCCCGGATGCCGAACAGATAACGCAGCTCGTCCATGACCGGCGACTCGGAGACGAGCTCGAGCGGGACCGCGACGACCTTGGAGACGTGCTGGCCCTTGAGGCGGTCGAGCGCTTTCTGGATTGAGCGGCCGTCGCCGGCGGACTCGACGCTTTCGACGGCGACGCCTTTCATCTCGGAGCGGATGTGGCCGAGCTCGGTCTTCCACGCGCCGCCCGTGTCGTAGGCGAGGATCAGGACGCCGTACGGCTTCTTGCCCATCGAGGTATTGCCGAAATCGGCGGCCGCCGCCGGGGAGGCCGCCAAAACGAGCGCGAGCGCCGTGCCGATCACGACTTGCCCTTTCGGAGGAACACGGCTTCAAGCCGCTCGCGCAGCTCCTGTATGCTGACGGGCTTGGGCACGAACTCGTCGCCGCCGGACAGGGCGGCGCTGGTCTTGTCGTGCGTCGAGTCGCGGGCGGTGAGGAAGAGGACGGGCGTGCGCTTGATGCCGGCCTTCTTTTCTGCGGCGCGGATCTTCTGGCAGGAAGCGAGCCCGTCGAGTCGCGGCATCATCAGATCCATGAGGATCGCGTCGGGAGCGAAGGATTTGAAGGCGTCGACGGCCTCGAGGCCGTCGGCGGCCGTCGTGACCTCATAGCCGAGGCGAGCGAGCTGGATGGAAAGGATTTCGCGGATCGACGGATCGTCGTCCACGACGAGGATTTTACGGCCGCTCATTTAAGGGTCGAAGGTCCAGACCGAGGACTTGCCGGTCGAGCCCGCGACGGCGACGACGAGTTCCTTGCGGCCGTCGGTCTCGACGAGCGCGATCCCGGGCGAGGATCCGCCGAGCTCGGCCTTCCAGCCGGTCTCGAAGGCCAGGCCGGTCCAGGTCTTGGCGTGCAGTTCTCCGCCGTTGAACAGGCCGAAGGGATTGGCGAGGCCGCCGAGCATGGCCAGATTGCGGACGATATAGAGCTTCTCGAAGCCCTTGGCGCCGTAGGTCGCGATCATCGGAGGATTGACCTCGAGGAGTTTGTCATGCCAGCGCACGCGGATCGGGCTCTGGCCGTAGCCCTCTTCGGAGCGCCAGTGGCCGTTGTTGAACTCGGCGCGGAGGCTGTTGACGCTGGTCAGGTAGAGCGCGGCGGGCTCTCCTTCGGCGTCGAGCTGAGCGTAGCTGAAGCCGTACAGCCAGTCGGCGCGCTTGGGATTGAGTTTCGGGCGGCCCTGGACGTACTTGCCGTCCTGGTAGACGAGCGGGTAGACCGCGGAAAACGGGAACGTCTTGTCGTCCTGAATCTGCTGGGAGGCGAGGACGCGCTCTCCTTTGGCGTTCTGATGCGCGCGCACGAGAAAAGGAAGATCCGCGACCTTGAGCCATTTGCCGGCTTCGAGCTTGTAGACGTAGGTCTCGAGGCGGCGGAACGGCTCGTTGTAGACCGACGTGAAGAGTTCGGCTTTGCCGTCCTTGTCGAGGTCGGCGGACTCGAGGGACAGGATGCGCATGCCCGTTCCCGGGATGTCGAATTGCGAGAGGGATTTGCCGTCGGCCGCGGGGTAGGCGTAGAGGCGGAAGCTGTTGTCCTCGGACAGGACGATCTGCGGCTTGCCGGCGCCGTCGAAATCGGCGACGGCCATGCCGGTGACGGCGAAGGGCAGGGACGCGCCGCGCGTGCGGGGCGCGCGAAGCGCGACGTCGCCGGGGTGCGCGGGAGCGGCGGCGGCGGGAGCCTCGACCGGCGCCGGGGCGGCGACGATCGCCAGAAGGCGCGCGCGCTGGCCGGCTTTGACGAGCGCCGAGGGCTCGGCGAGGCGGCCGAGGGAGTGCTTCTCGGAGACCTCCTCGATCTTTCCCTCGACGAGCTTCTTTTCGGCTTTGCCGAGCTGCTCGCCGGTGATGGGGTGCTTCAGGTCCTCGCCCTCCTCATAGATCTGGAAGCCGCGGCCCGAGGCGGCGCCGTCGGCCGCCGTCAGGTCGAGCCAGATTTGAGTGCCGTCCACCTTGACGACGTAGCCTTTGGCGGGAGCGGCGGCGAAGGAGGGAACGGCGAATAACGCGGCGAAAGCGAGGGCGATCATTTCCAGAGGCTATCATATTTTTTTTGTAGAATCGCCGTCGTGGCACAAGCCTACCCGTCCGCGCGCACCGGCACCGCTCAGGACCTGATGCGAATCGTGACGAAGGCCTACGAGAATTTTCTCGACGCCGAGGGCACGGTCCTGCCGAAGAAGCCCGAACTCCAGCGCGTCCTGCTCGAGCCGTTCTCGCGCGCGGCGGGCATGGCGCTCGCCAAGGTTCTGGAGGTCGCTCCGGCGGACTGGACGGTCGCCTTCCATAATAAGCTCTTCGCGTCCTTGACCGGGGGCCGCAACTACCCGTTCGATCCCGCCTCGCCCGCGATCGTGGCCGCCCGCGCGCTGGCCGGGCGCCTCGAGAAGGAGACGGGCAAGGCGCCCGCGCTGCTCGCGGCGATCTCCCACCCGCCCGTGATGGGCGATCTCGCCCATTTGAACCTCGAGCTCGTGCGGCACGCGGTTCTGGCCCTGCGCGAGGTCCGCGGCCGCCCCTGCAGACCGCGCTTGGTCGCGGCCATCGACCCGTTCGCGCTCGACACCTTGAGCGTCCTCGAGGAGGGGTTGTACGCCGGCTTCATGGGGACTTTCCATCTGGGTCTCGATCGCCTGGCGCTGGGCCGCGGGCATCCGGGGCCTCTGATGTCGCGGCAGACTCGGTGGGACCGCATGCCGCTGCGCTTGTTCCGGACTCTGGCCGAAGGCGGAGAGGTCGGCATGGTTTTGTCCGGCGGTATTCCCGCGACGGGACGCGTCCTGTACGGCGCGCGCGAGTGGGCGCGGCGCGCGCTCGCGGCGGGCGGGGTCCCCGATCTCTCGTGCCTGCGCGCCGACGCCGCCTTCGCCCGCTTCGAGAAGGCCGCGGCGGAGCAGTTCGCGCTGCCGCGCGGCGGACTGCGCCTGCTCGAGGCCTGGCTCATGGCCGCGGCGGCGGGCCTCCTGCCCGGAGAGACGATCGATTCCGCCGCCTCAGCCGCGCTCGCGTGCTTGAAGGTCCCGGCCGTGGCGCGCGCTCCCCTCATGGCGGAGCTCGCGAGCGACATGGCGCGTGAAACCCCGGCGCGCCGCCGCTTGTTCCGGCTGCTCGTCGGCCGCGTCGCGCGCCGCCGCCCGCTGATCCTCGTTCCCGTGGTCCATCGCACCGCGCCGAACGGCGTGACGGAGCGCGAGGCTTGGAGCGCGGTATGGACCGGGATCGGCCGCGTGCGCGTCGCCCGCGCCTCCGCCCCGGGCAGGACGGATGAGATGTCGGCCGAGGAACTGGCCGAACGGTTCACCAAGGAGCATTTCGCATGAGCGCCAATCTCTACCGCAGCATCGGGGACCTCAAGGGTTTCTCCCTCAAGAACTGCCCGCCGATGGCCGAGCCGTCGGGCGTGCTGATGTGCCCGCCCGACCACTTCCAGGTCCTGTCGGTGAAGAACCCGTACATGAGCAGTCATCTCGGCGCCGTAGACGTCGCGAAGGCCAAGAGGCAGTGGGAGGAACTCGCCGCCGCGTTCACGGCGATCGGCTGCCCGGTCTCCATCCTCACGCCGACGCCGGGCCTCGAGGACATGGTCTTCTCCGCGAACTCATCCTTGGCCGGCACTCGCCCCGACGGGGAGAAGGTCGCCCTGATCTCCTCGATGCGCCATGCGTCGCGCCGCAAGGAGACCGAGGCCGTCGCCGCGTGGTACGAGGAGCACGGCTATCGCGTCGTGCGCTTCAAGCCCGGAGGACACGAGACGTTCGAGGGTTCGGGCGACGCGGTCTGGCATCCGGGCAAGCGCCTGATCTGGGGCGGCCATGGCTTCCGCACCGACCCCGCGATGTTCGAGCAGGTCGCCGAGGTCTTTAAGTCGCCCGTCATTCAGCTCAAGCTCGTCAACGAGCGCTTCTACCACCTCGATACGTGCTTCTGCCCGCTGACGCCCGAGGCGGTCCTCATCTACCCGTCGGCTTTCGACGCCTCGAGCCTCGAGCTCATCCTCAAGATCTTCCCGATCGTCGTGACCTCGTCGGAGGCCGACGCCGTCTCGCGCATGGCGTGCAACGCGGCGGTGTGGCGCTCGAAGACGGCGCTCATCCAGAAGGGGGCCAACGCGGCATCGGGCCACATGCGCGCGATGGGTCTCGACGTCGTCGAGGTGGACACGTCCGAGTTCATGAAGTCGGGCGGGAGCGTCTACTGCATGAAGCAGTACTTATTCGGCTGATGCGCCTCCTTCTTCCGCTCCTGCTCGCCCTCCCGTGCGCGGCGCTGTCGCCGGACACCGCCCCGTCGGTCAAGACGGCGAAGGAGCTCGCCCGCCTCGAGGCGCAGGCGGAGACGAGCGCCGTCGGCAGGCGCCTGCTCGCCGCGACGAGCCGCGTGCCGCGCCGCGAGGTCCGGGGCTCGGAGCTGCCCGACGCGATCGGCGTGCGCGGCGGCGCCGCGCCCGAGATCGTGCTCGACGCCGAGCGCCTGCCGCGCACGAGCGAGGCGGAGGCCGAACTGCTGCTCGTTCTCAATTCCGCGCGCGCTCTGCTCGCCTTCCCGATCCCGGTCGTCGAGGCGGAGCAGGCCGCGTGGCAGAAGACGCTGCAGTTCGCCGCCGAGCGGGGCGCGGAGGATCCCGCCGGGTTCGGGGCGCTCCTCGCGAAGGCCGAGCGCGACGCGGGCGCGGCCGGCGACGCGCTCGAGCGCTCCGCCCTACCGCCCCGCACCCCGTGGGAGGCGCCGGAGACGCCGGTCGTGAAGCTCCCTGCCGGGCCGCTCGCGCGGGCGGGGCTCCTGATGCATTTGATCGGGCGCGACCCGCAGCGCTTCTACTGGGCGATCGAGGAGGGTACGGCGTGGCCGCGCGGCGCGGTGCGCCTCTCCGAGCTCGAGGACCTGTACACGCTCCGCGCCAAGGACATCGCGGCGCTCAAGGCCGCTCCCACGGGCCCGTACGCGCTCCTGGGCGGCCGGCGCTACGCGGCGCCGCTGGTGCGGACCGCGTTCCTGCTCCGGGGCACCGGCGAGGTCGAACGGCTGCGCGAGTCTCTCGAGGCGTACGACACCAACGGCCTCGCCTCGCTGCGCGTCGCGATCAACCGCTGGCGCCGCTCCCAATGACGCTTCATCTTTGCCAGGCCGGCTACGAGGCGTTCCTGATCAAGGAGCTCGGCGGCGCGGTCGAGAAATCCGGACCGGGCTGGGTTCTCGGTCCCGACGGCGCCGGCGAGCTGTGCTTCGCGCACCTGTCGCTGAAGGCTCCGGTCGAAGTCGAGGGCAAGTCGCTCAACGCCCTGGCCGGCGCGATGGCCGACGCGTTCACGAAGTCGACCAAGGACGAGCGTTTCGAGGGGCCGTGGCCTTTCTGCGTCGAGTCCTCGGGGGAGCCCGGGCTGTCGAGGCGCGCGAAGACCGCGGGCGAGGAGTGCTACGCGACGATCAAGAGCCGCATGTCCCGCGTCGCGAAGCTCGCGGCGCACGGGCGGCCGGGGCCGGGCCCCGCGCGAGGCTTCTTCGCCTACCTGCCGACGTTCGACCGCGCCTACGTCTCGCGCGACGCGGTCGCCGGCGGGCAGAAGCGCATGGCCGATGATCCTCAGGCGCCATCGCGCTCGTACCTGAAGGCGGAGGAAGCCTACGGCCTGCTCGGCCGGGAGCCCGCCGCGGGCGAGACCGTCGTCGACCTGGGTGCTGCGCCCGGCGGCTGGAGCTACAGCGCGGCCAAGCGCGGGGCGCTGGTCGTCGCCGTGGACAACGGGCCGCTCAAGGGCGGCGCGATCCACGCTGGGATCACGCACAGGGCCGAGGACGCCTTCAAGTTCGCGCCCGAGTCGCCGGTCGACTGGCTGTACTGCGACATGGTCGAGGACCCCGACCGCATCGCGGACCTCCTCGGGCAGTGGCTCGAGCGCGGCTGGTGCCGCCGCTTCATCGTGAACCTCAAGTTCGGGCGCCACGACCCGTTGCGCGTCCTGAGCCGCGCGGAGGAGCTGCGGAGCAAGTGCTCGCTGTTGCGCGCGCGGCACCTGTTTCACGACCGCGAGGAGTTGACCCTCGTCGGGGAGCGCGCGGCTTGAAAGCGGCCCGCCGGGGGGGTATACTAAAGGCATGACACCACGACGACTCCTCTTCCTTTTTCTCGCCTTGACGCTCTCCTTCGCTGTGCCGGCCGGCGTCGTGCGCGCCGACGACGCGCCCGCGAGCGATGACTCGAAGCCCGCCCCGAAGAAGAAAAAGGCGCCCAAGAAGAAGAAGGGCTTCGACTACGAGGCGTCCCGGTACAAATCGATCGACGGCGGCGGGCTGTCCTCGAGCTATAAGTTCAACGAGAAGGCCGAGCCGATCGTCTCGACCAAGAAGAAGGCGGCGGTCAAGAAAAAGAAACGCTCCGAGCCTCCCGAGGTCAGCCCCGAATCCTGCGGCTCCGAGGACAGCTGCGCCGAGAAGAAGTCCGAGGCTGACGCCCTCTAGGCGCGCGGGCCGTTCTTCGGCAGCCGCGCGATGAAGCGAGCGCCGCGACCCGGCTCGCTCTCGATCCGGATGGTCCCGGAGTGGGACTCGACGATGCCCTTGCAGATGGCCAGGCCCAGCCCCGTGCCCGGGGTCTTGCGCGTGACCGCGTCCCCCGCGCGGTAGAACTTCTCGAACAGGCGCGCCTGGTCCGCTTTCGAGACGCCGGGGCCCTGGTCTTCGACGCCGAGCTCGATGTCCCCGCCGACGTCCTCGGCCTTTAGGGTCACGGTCCCGCCAACGGGCGTGTATTTCAAGGCGTTGCCCGCTAAGTTCACGAGCAGGCGGTAGAGCTGCTCCTCGTCGCCGCGCAGCGACTGCGCCCCGGGGCCGACCTCGCTCTTGAACGAGGCCTTGGACGGATGTCCCTTGAAGAGACGGGCGACGCGGTCGAACAGCGGTGCCGTCCGCACGTCCGAGAGCTCGATGTCGATGCCGCCCGCCTCGATGCGCGCGATGTCGAGGAAGTCTCCGACCATGTGGCCCAGGCGGGTGGCCTCGTCGAGGATGATCTGCAGGTAGTGGTTCTTCTTCTCGGAGCTCAGCTCGTCGCCGAAGTCGCGCAACGTCTCGGCGAAGCCGCGGATCGCGGTGAGCGGGGTGCGCAGCTCGTGGCTGACGAGCGCGGTGAACTCCGACTTCATGCGCTCGGCCTGCTTGCGCTTGGTGATGTCCCGGTAGGAGCGCACGATCGCGAACGGCGCGTTCGCGTCGTCGCGCAGGAGCGTGAACGAGCCCTCGACCGCGACGGAGGTCCCGTCCTTGCGTAGGCGCTCCGTCTCGACGGAGGCCTTGTGGCCCTTCTCGTGCACCTCGGCGATCACGGCGCGTATCTCCTCCATCCGGTCCGGCGGGACGAGGAAGGAGCCGTGGCGGCCGAGGACCTCATCGAGGCGCCACTGGAGCAGCTCGGTCGCGCCGGCGTTCCAGGTGATGATCTTGTGCTCGAGGTCGGTCACGAACGTCGCGTCGGACGACTGGTCGACGACCGCGGCTGCGATCTTCTGGTGCTGCAGCGTCTGCTGGATCAGGCGCGCGTTGCGCAGATGCCGCGCGATCTCGACGAGGCCGCCCTCGCGCTCGGCGTCGAGCGGCTCGGCCTTCACGCGGCCGAACACGACGCCGCCGGTCAGCACCGCCGCGTCGGCCGTCAGGCGCAGCAGCGGCGCTGCCTCCCATGAGCGGCCGCTCGCCTCGTCCGTCACGATGCGCTTCTCGGCGAACGCGCGCGCGAGCAGGTTCCGCTCGGCGTCGCGCGCGGCGTCGTCGGACAAACGTTTGTCGACGTGGCGGTACGCGAGTACGGGCCGGCCGCTCTCGTCGACGATGTACACCGCGGCCGACTGCGCGGCCATGAGCGCCATCGCGGCGTGGCAGGCCTCGACGACGGACTCGGAGAACGGTTTGTCGCCGAACAGCGCGACCGACATGCGGTTGAGCAGGACCAGGCGCTGGTAGCGCATGGCCATCGAGTCGCCCGACGGCGGCGTCTGCGGTACGGTGGCGGCGGGGTCGCCCATCTGGGCCTATTCTATATTATGATTGGCGGCGGATATGACCCTCGAGCGCCTGCGCTGGGCCCTTCTTCCCGTCGCCGCGGTCGCCTTGCTGGCGACCTTGATCAAGGGCGCCACTCCCGAGCGGGTCGCGTTGGCCGCCGTCTCCGCGCTGGCCTGGTACGGACTGTCCCGCCGCAAGACCCGCTCGCTCGACCGGGAGCGTTTCGCCGGCGGGCGCCTCGGGCGGCGCTCCTAACCTACTGGAAGAACATCAGCTCGGCGCCGAACTTGTATTCGGCGTCGTCGAGCGGGACGAGCTTCTCCCCGACGATCCGCTTGCCCTCGCCCGCGAGGAACGCCTTGCGCTTCTCGAGCTTCTGCGCGAGCTCCTCCTTGGTCTTGGCCCACAGGCCGACGTAGCCGAGCTCGGGCCCGATGTAGACGAGCAGCCATGTCTCCGGCGTCTGCACGACGCTCACGCCCGAGGCCTTGATCAGGTCCGCGTCGATGTCGTCGCCGGGTTTGAGGACCCGCAGCTGCGTCTCGCGCTCGAGCAGGGGCTCGGGCTTCGCGAGATAGAGGATCGAATAGGTGGGAAGGATGAGATCGACGTTCACGACACGCGCGGAGACCGGGGTCAGGCCCGCCGCGGACAGCGACGCCATGGCGAGGGTCATGTTGGCGCGCAGGCCGGTGTCGTCTTTCGGCGGGAACTGGCGCGGGTCGCCGAGGAAGGAGCGGAGCGCGCGGCCGTCGGCCGTCTTATAGGGGAGAGTGAAGAACCCGTTGTCGTAGGTCGGGGCGCCGGGCGTGATGCCCGCGGCCCGGAGGACGCCGGACCAATAGGCCGCCGCCTCGGCGAACTGAGCCTTGTCGGCGGAGTAGCCGAACAGGGCGTCCTTGCCCGCCTGGATGAGCATGTGATCCTTGATGATGACGTCCGCCGGCCGCGGCGCGGGCGCCGGGGGCGCGGAGACGTCGGCGCGCAGGGCCGCGGCGCCGGTGAAGTGGAACGCGGGCAGGGCGCCCGTCTCGGCCGAGGCGGCGAACGGGGATAGGAGCAGGAGCAGAGCGGCGGCTTTGATGGTCATATCCGGATTCTAGCACAGGATGGGCCGTTGGGCCCATATCCGTCATGGGTCTTTTAGGCGTCTCCGCGCGGGGCGTCCTTTTGCGGTATCATGAGCGGGCATGGATTGGTCTCCGTTCGCCGTTTGCGCCCCCGAGGAGTACGCGCCCCCGACGCGCGGCATCGGCACGCCCGAGGGCGTCGCCGACCGACTGCGCACGGCGGCCTTCGCCGAGCGTCAGGCCTTCGAGGCGTTCACGTGGGCCGCGGACACGCTCATCGACGCCTCCGACGAGCTGCGCGCCGCGTGGCGGCGCATCGGCCTCGAGGAGAAGACGCACCTCGAGCTCCTGCTCGGCCGCATGGCCGAACTCGGCGTGAAGCCCGCCGAACGGCCCGTGTCTGACCGGCTGTTCCGCCGCCTGATCCAGAGCAAGTCCGCTTCCGAGTTCACGGTCCTGATGCGCGACGCCGAGGCCCGCGGCCAGGCCGCCGAGGAGAGCTTCCGCCGCTCCCTCGCCCAGCGCGATCCGGCGACCGCCGCGATCTTCGGGCGCATCGCCGACGATGAGGCCGAGCACCTCGCCCTGGCCGACCGCCTCACCGGCCTCAAAAACCTCTTCGGCTAGTTGCCCGGCGGGGGCGCGATTGGCTATTCTCGTCCGATGACCACCACTACCGCGCAGCGCGACATCGTCGGGGACATCCGCCGCAAAGCCAAGGCGCTCCAGAAGCGGATCGTCCTGCCCGAGGGCGAGGAGAAGCGCACGGTCAAGGCGGCCTCGATCCTGAAGAAGGAGGGCCTGTGCGTCCCGGTGCTGGTCGGCAATCCCGAGAAGGCGCGCAAGACCGCCGCGGAGCAGGGCGTCGACATCGCCGGCATCGAGATCGTCGACCCCGAGAAGGACGCCAAGTTCGCGGACTACGCCGCGCAGTACTACGAGCTGCGAAAGCACAAAGGAATTTCAGAGGACGAGGCCAAGAAGGCGGTGGCCGAGCCGCTCGTCTACGGCGTCATGATGCTGCACAACGACCGCGTCGACGGCTTCCTGTCCGGCGCCGACCACGCGACCGCGGACACCGTGCGGCCCGCGCTGCACATCATCAAGCCCGCCGCGGGCGTGCGCACGATCTCGAGCTTCTTCATCATGATCTTCCCGAACCCGAAGCTGGGCGACGACGGCGTGCTGATCATGGGCGACTGCGCGATCAACATCGATCCCGTGCCCGTGAAGCTCGCCGCGATCGGCATCTCGTCGGCAAGAATGGCAAAGGTTCTATGCGGAATAGACCCGCGCATCGCCTTCTTGTCGTTCTCGACCAACGGGTCGACCGAGCATGAGCTCGTGAACGCTGTTAAAGAAGCGGTCCGCATCGCGAAGGAGAAGGCGCCCGACCTCGCGATCGACGGCGAGATGCAGGCGGACGCGGCGCTCGTGCCCGAGATCGGCCAGAAGAAGTTCCCCGGCTCGAAGGTCGCCGGACGCGCGAACGTCCTCGTGTTCCCGGACCTGCAGAGCGGCAACATCGGCTACAAGCTCGTGCAGCGCCTGACGGGCGCCGAGGCGCTGGGGCCCATCATGCAGGGCTTCGCCAAGCCGGTCAACGACCTCTCGCGCGGCGCGAGCGTCGACGACATCGTCAACATGGCCTGCGTGACCGCGCTGCAGTCCGATCCGTCCCTGCGCTAGGGCTTCGCGGCCGCCGCCTTCACCTTCGCCACCCATTCGGTGAGTTCGTAGGCGCGCTGGACGCGCGAGGCGTGATTCGGATTGACGGTCTCGTCTGCGCGCGCCCACTTGTGGTCCTTCGCGTGCTTCATCGCGGAGATCGCGGCCTCGGGCTTGAATCGGGACCCGGGCTTCGACAGGTATTCGACGCCCCGCTTGTCTGCGGCGGTCTCGTTGGGGATGGCCGCCTCGTTGAGCGGCTTTTGGCAGCACTCGTCGTCGCACGTGCCGCATTTCGCGATGAGGGTTTTCTCCAGCGCCTCGCCGGCCTCCCGGTGCCGCAGCTCGACATGCGCGATCTCGTGCCCCAGGATCGCCGCGACCTCATCCTCGTTGCGGGCGATGTCGCAGATCGTCATGAAGACGGTGATCTGCATCTCCGGAATCGAAGGGTCGTAGTTGACGTGGCTCATGTGGGCTATCCGTTCCGGGTCGTATGGAGCGAAAATGAGTGGTGGCCGGGCTCCTTTGACGCCCGAGATGTTCCACACCTCCGCGTAGACGGCGCGGATGCGTTTCTGTATCGCGGCTTCGGTCCAGCCGGGGCCCGTCATCCCGCACGTCCCGTTCTGGGGCGCGGCGGTGGCTGGCGCGGGTCCTTCGGTCATGTTCGACTGGGCCGACGCCGAAACGGCGAGCAGGAGGACGGCGAGCGAGGGGAGCCCCATCGTTCCCAGTGTAGCCCCGCGGCCCCGGAATAGCTAGGGCTAGGCGTGCGCTCGCGGGTTGCATGCAACTTTTTGGGTGGGTCGATCGTCTGATGGTATGAGAACGATATTGATGCTGCCGCTGCTGGCCTTCACCGCCCGAGCCGGAACCCCGGCGCCCGCGTCGCGGGCGCGCAGGCTGGAGCTGCGCGGCGTGATCCGGGAAGACTCGCGTCGGCTCAAGCAGGTGACCGCGGAGCTCCATAAGGAACTGCTCCTCATCCTCTCGCGGGAGAAGGCGCAGCTGGAAACGGTGAAAGCCGCCGGCTCACAATCCGAGACGACGCACGCCGCGATCCTGGAGATTCATGAGCGCTCGCGCCGGGAGCGCCTGAATCTGCGCGCCCGGGGCCGCGACGAGAGGTTCCTCCTGCGCCGCGCCGTGAAAGCCGCCCGGGACGAGACCGCCGCCTTACGCAAGAAGAAGTAAGATCGGTCTATGAACGAAATCGAGCTCGTCCACGAGGCGTTTCTCGAAGCCAAAAAGGGCTACGACGAGGGCGGTCTGCCGATCGGCTCCGTGCTCGTCGACGCGAAGGGGAAGATCGTCGCGCGCGGACACAACCAGCGCGTGCAGACCGGGGATCCGACAGCGCACGCCGAGGTCGTCTGCCTCCGCAACGCGGGACGGCGCCGCGACTGGCCGGAGCTGACGCTCGTCTCCTCGCTCAGCCCATGCATCATGTGCACCGGGACGACTCTTTTATATCGAATCCCGCGAGTCGTGGTCGGCGAGAACAAAAACTTCCTGGGGGCCGAGGACCTGTTCGCGGCGCGGGGCGTGAAGCTGACCGTGCTTCAGGATAAAGACTGCATCGCCTTGATGGAGAAATTCGTCAAGGAAAAGCCCGATCTTTGGAACGAGGATATCGGCCTGTAGTCATGGTCAATTGGTACAATACGCCGTCGGGCAGGTGGCGAAACTGGCAGACGCTGGAGACTTAAAATCTCCCGGCCGCAAGGTCATGCGGGTTCGAGTCCCGCCCTGCCCATGATTTCACAGTTTAGTACCATGGACAAGCGATGAAAATAGCTCCTCAGGCGTGGCAGTTCGTGGTCCCGGCCGTCGCGGCCGGCGCCGCCGGCATGTGGCTCATGGGCCGTCCCTCGACCATGATTCCCGGCACCTTGCTCTCCGTTCTTTCCTTCGGCTTCTCGGCGTTCACGCTTTACTTCTTCCGCGATCCCGCGCGCGAGCTGCCGACCGACGGCCGCATCTACTCGCCCGGGGACGGCGTCGTGCTGTCCGTCGCGCGCGAGGGCCCCGGCGACGTGATGACCTGCCGGATCTTCCTTTCCGTCTTCGACGTCCACATCCAGCGCGCGCCGTGCGCCGGCCGCGTGACGAAGGTGGCCGAGGTTCCCGGCTCCTTCGCCGCCGCGATGAAGGACGCCGCACGCGGCAATTACCGCGTCGTCATGACGATCGAGCCCGAGGGGCGGGCCGCGC
Organism: Elusimicrobiota bacterium; assembly: GCA_038211115.1. GTDB lineage: Bacteria > Elusimicrobiota > Elusimicrobia > UBA1565 > UBA9628 > GWA2-66-18. Next base: position 32,894 of record JBBQVX010000007.1, read on the forward strand.
TCGTTGTCGAGCAGATCTCCGGCCTCATCGCCCGCCGCATCGAGTGCTGGCGCAAACCGGGCGAGTCGGTCGCGACCGGCGAGAAATACGGCATCATTTATTTCGGCTCGCAGGCGGCCGTGCACTTCCCGGCCGGCTCGCGCTGCACGGTCAAGGCCGGCGACCGCTGCGTCGGCGGCGTGACGCCCATCGGGGAATGGACAAGCAAACCCTAAAGCGCGGCGGGCAGCTCCTCGCCCCGTCCCTGTTCACGCTCGGCAACATGGCGTGCGGCTTCTACGCGCTGATCTCCTCCGTGCGCGGGGAGTTCGTGTCCTCCGCGACGGCGATCATCCTCGGCATGGTCTTCGACGCGCTCGACGGCCGCGTCGCGCGCCTCGTGCACGGCGAGTCCGAGTTCGGCGTCGAGTTCGACTCGATGTCGGATTTCCTGACCTTCGGCGTGGCTCCCGGCCACATGATGTACGCCTTCATCCTCAAGGACTACGGCGTCTGGGGCTATCCGATCGCGTTCCTCTACACCTTGTGCGGCGGCCTGCGCCTGGCGCGCTTCAACGCGATGTCGCATCTGGGCCAAGGCTCGAAGACGCATTTCACCGGCCTCGCGATTCCGGCGGGCGCGGGCTTCCTGTCGAGCTTCGTGCTCCTCTACCAGGTCATCGAGGAAGGGCGTCCGGCCGGCACCTGGAAGTTCCTGATGGACCAGATTCCCGCCCTGTATGGCCTCGCGCCCGTGATGGTCGTCGTGATCGCGCTGCTGATGGTCTCGACGATCCCTTATCCCGCGTTCAAGCAGCCCGGCGTGATCCGGCCGCGGACGCTCACCCGCATCCTCGTGCTGCTCGGCATCGGCCTGCTGCTGTTCTACTACCCGCTGATGGTGCTGTTCTTCGTCTTCGCCTTCTACGCCCTGCTCGGCCCCGTGTCCTGGCTCGCCCGCGCGGCCGGACGCATGGTGGGCTGGATGCCCCCGCATCACGATCACGACAGCTACGGAGAACACCTGTGACCGAGTATAAACCATGACGAAGCCCGCCCACGGAATCCTCGCGATGCGCCGGCTGGAGCCCGCCGCGACCCTGCCCACTCGGGCGCACGCCGACGACGCGGGCCTCGATCTGTATTCGCTCGACGACGCGGAGCTCAAGCCCGGCCAGGGCGCGGTGGTGCACACGGGCATCGCGATGGCCATCCCGGCCGGCCACGTCGGTCTCGTCTGCGACCGCTCGTCGATGGCCAAGCGAGGCCTGAAGACCGCCGGCGGCGTGATCGACGCGGGCTACCGCGGCGAGGTCGGGGTCATGCTTTGGAACATCTCGAGCCAGACGCACGCGCTCAAGAAAGGCGAGCGCATCGCGCAGCTCCTGGTGGTTCCGATCGCGACGCCCGCGCCCGTGGATTCGGACGACCTCGGCGAGACGGCGCGCGGCGTCGGCGGCTTCGGGTCCACCGGCAAATAAGGCTCACCTGCATCTGGGCGCGGACGGAAACGCCGTGTACGGCGGGGACGGCGGGATTGACCCGCCTCTAACGGGACGCGACCGTGAGCACCAGTCGCGTCCCTCACGCCCCGCCATACACGGCGTTTCCGTCCTTACCGCGTAAGGAGTGAGCCTAAGCTCCTCGTTCGCTCGGGCCGAAGACAGCAGCTCCGTGGGGCCGTGTGGGGCGCGAGGGGGCGTAAAAGGAGCGACCCGGGAGAGGCGGGTCAATCCCGCCGTGCCCCACGGAGCTGATGTCTTCGGCCCGGCCTGCATGGGGAGGTGCGCTACCGGAGGTCGATGACCGCGACGCGCCCGTCGTTGCGAAACGGGTAGCCCTTGTCGTTCTCGCCCTCGACGGGGACGTTGGCGGCCGGGAGGATCAGCAGCCCGCGCAGGTGCGGCGATCGCGACAAAGTGGCGGCGATGAAATCGCGCTCGCGGTTCGCGTCCGGATCGGGCACGTGCGACAAATCGTGCCAGCGCACGCTCAGATCGTAATTTCCCGAGCCCCACCAGAAGTCCCGGCCGTTGCGGTCCTTCGTCCCGGTTCTCCAGAGTCGGAAGTGGTGGCGCTCCTGAAGAAACCGCACGGGCATCGCCCAGTTCATATCCTGGATACGTCCGCGTAGGCGGTAGTCGTTCATCGGCGGGAACGCGGCGATCCGGCGCCCGCGGAGCATCTCGCCGAGAGCGGCCCAGATCGAGCCGCGCATCGAGGTCGGGATCTCGGTCCAGCCGGCGGAGCGCAGCGCGTCGCGTACGACCTCGGGGCGGCCGACGAACACGAGGTTGAGCGGATCGCCGGGACGGCCGAAGCGGCCCTCGTTGCGCCCGGGGAAAGTCGGCGCGGCCTCGTCCCACGTCGACACCGTCGCCTCGGCCGGCGGGAAAATCCGGTCGGATTCGGCCCGGTCGATACTGAGCAGCAGGAAAAGGACGGGAAGCCAGAGGACGAACTGTTTCATGCTAGACCTTGCGCGGGAACAGGACCGGGCCCTTCTGGATCAGGCCGGTGCCCTCCTTCTTGCCGGCGAGGACGTCCTCGGCCGTCAGCGGTCCGGGAAACAGGCGCACGCCGAGCTGCATGTGAATCTTGGCCGCGGTCGACGGCATGAACGGATCGAGCCAGCCGCTGACGAGGCGCAGCGACCAGACCAGATCGAAGAGGACGAGCTCGCACTCCTTCATGTCGGTCTTCGCGAGCTTCCAGGGGGATTTCTCGTTGACCCGCGCGTTGAGGCTGCGGACGACCTCCCAGATCACCTCGAGTGCGCCGTTGAAGTCGAGGGCTTCCATCTTGTCCGAGATCTCCTGGGTGCGCTTGGCCACCGAGGTCGTGTAGAAGTCCGCGCCGAGCGGCGGCTTCGTCGGGAGCCGGCCGCCCAGGAACTTGTCCACCATCTCGGATACGCGGGAGACGAGGTTGCCGAGGTCGTTCGCGAGCTCGGCGTTGTAGCGCTTGGTCAGGGAGGTCTTCGAGAAGTCGCCGTCGTTGCCGAACGGCATCTCGCGCAGCAGGAAGTAGCGCAGCGCGTCGACGCCGAACTCGACGGTGATGTCGTAGGGGTCGACGAAGTTGTTCGCCGACTTCGACATTTTCGCGCCGTCGACCGTCCACCAGCCGTGCGCGAAGACCTTCTTCGGCAGCGGCAGGTCCGCGGCCATCAGCATCGCGGGCCAGATCACGCCGTGAAAGCGAAAGATTTCTTTGCCGACGATGTGGACGTCCGCGGGCCACAGGTCGGTCCCCGCGGCGGCGGACCAATAGTTGATCAGCGCGTCGAACCACACGTAGATCGTGTGCTCGGGATCGCCGGGGACCGGAATGCCCCACTTGACCTTCGTGCGCGAGACCGAGATGTCCTCGAGGCCGCCCTCGACGAAGCGGTGCAGCTCGGACGCGCGGTGCGCGGGCGCCAGGAAGCCGGGGTTCGCCTTGTAGTGCGCGAGGAGCTTGTCCTGGTACTTCGAGAGCTTGAAGAAGTAGGTCTCCTCGGAGAGCTTCTGCAGGGGCTTGCCGGAGTCGGGGCCGAGCAGGACGCCGTTCGGGCCTTTGACCGCGTCGGTCTCCTTGACGAAGGACTCGCTGACGACGTCGTACAGGCCCTCGTACTTGCCCTTGTAGATGTCGCCGTTCTTCAGCAGCAGGGCGAACAGCTCCTGGACCTTCGCCTCGTGGCGCTTTTCCGTCGTGCGGATGTAGTCGTCGACGTGGATGTCGAGATGCTTCCAGAGGTCTCGGAACTTGGCCGAGGTCTGATCGCAGAAGTCCATCACGTGCTTGTTCGCCGCTTTCGCGGCGTCCTCGATCTTTTGGCCGTGCTCGTCGGTGCCCGTGAGCAGGTGCGCTTCGCGCCCGCGCCCGCGGATGTGGCGGGCCAGGACGTCGGCGGCGATCGTCGTGTACGCGTGCCCGATGTGCGGCGCCGCGTTGATGTAGTAGATCGGAGTCGTGATGTAATAGCGCTTCGTCATGGGGTCACCGTGCGGCCTCGGCCTCGAGGGCCGCGAGAGTCAGGATCAATTTCGGGTCGGCGTTGGCGCGCAGAGCGACGCGCAGCCGGGAGAGCTCGCGCAGCGGGCCCTCCACCGTGGGGAAGGAGGCTTCCCCGTCCAGATGGCGGCGGCGCAGCTCCTGGCCGAGCGAGTATAAAGCACGCTCGACCTTGACGCGGGCAGCCGCCAGGTCCTTGGGCAGGCCGTCGGCGGCCATCACGGCGGCGAGCGGCCCGGCGCCCGTCGGGAGCCCGTCGTCCTCGGCGAGCTCGAGCGCGCGCCCGGCCGAGCCGTCGGAGAGCGCCGCCAGTTTCTTGGCCTGGGCCGGCGGCATGCCGCGGCCGGTCAGGATCTTCTCGACCACGGGCTCGGGCAGCGGCCCGAACGGCAGCGTGAAGCAGCGCGAGGAGATCGTCCGGGGCAGCCGCTCGCGCTGGGTCGCGCCGAGGATCCAGAGGGTCATCGGCTGAGGCTCCTCGAGTATTTTGAGCATCGCGTTCGCGGCGGCTTCGTTCAGGCGTTGGGCGTCCGGGATCACGGCGATCTTCCAGCCGTCGAGCATCGACTTGAAGCTGAGGTCCTTGAGCAGGTGGCGGATAGTGTCCACCTTCCAGATCTTCTGCTTTTCGGGCTCCTCCTCCTCGAGCGAGGCCTGGTACGCGGCGTCGACGATGACCGCGTCGGGGTGAATGCGCGAGTCCACGCCGCGGCAGTCCTGGCATTCTCCGCACGACGCCTCGCCGGTGAACGGGCGCTCGCGGCAGAGCAGCGCCTTCGCGAACTCGATCGCGGCCAGGCTCTTGCCGACGCCCTCGGGCCCGATGAACAGCATGGCGGCCGGCATGCGCTCGGCGGTCAGGAGCCCCTCGAGGGTTTTGACGGCGCGGCGCTGGCCGAGGACCTTGTCGAGGCGCATCAGAGCTTCTTTCCCACCAGTGCTAGGATCGTCGCCTGGATCTCGGCGGCCGGGAGCCGGCCGTCGAGGACGACCGCGCGCGGATCGGCTTTGGCGGCCTTCAGGTAGCCGTTGCGGACCTTGAGCCGGAACGCCGCGTTCTCGCGCTCGAGACGGTCGAGCTCGCGGCCCTGGTCGCGGGCGTCGAACTCGGCGACGGGAATGTCGAGGAGGATGGTGAGGTCCGGCTTGAGGCCGGACGTCGCGATTTTATTGAGGATCGTCGTCGTCGCGAGGCCGAGGCCGCGCGCGGCGCCTTGATAGGCGTCCGTCGACATCGTGAACCGCTCCGAGATGACGACGTGCCCCGCCTTCAGCGCGGGCAGGATCTTCTCGCTCGTGTGCTGGGCTCGCGAGGCCTCGTACAGGAACAGCTCGGCCAGCGGGTCGATGTGCAGCGCCGGATCGAGCAGCACGCGGCGCACTCCCTCGGCCACGGAGGTGCCGCCGGGCTCGCGCGTGTGCAGGACCTCACGGCCGCGGCCCTTCAGCGTGTCGGCGAGGAGGCGCGCCTGGGTGGACTTCCCGGATTTGTCGGGGCCTTCGAGGACGATGAACAGGCCTTTGGCGCGGGGCATGGGACCCATTCTAACAAATCACTCGTCGAAGTCGGGGTCTCTGGGAGGCACGCCGGGAGGCGGCGGCTCGTCGCGGACGGCCTTGGGGTCCCCGGGTTCGGTGATGGCCGGCTTGCGCGGCCGCGGAGCCGTCGTTTCCGGGATCTTTTCCAGCCGGGAGAAGTATGCCCCGATCGCGAGCATCAGTCCGGCCGCCACGGCGGCGGCGGCGATGCGGGGCTTCCATTCCTCGAGCGGATCGGCCTGCGGCGGCGCGGCCGGGACGGCGGGCGCCGGCTCGGCCTTCTGCGCGCGCGGGCGCAGCTTGGCGAAGAACGCCCCGCACGACGTGCATTCGATGGCGTCGTCCTTCGCCGCCGTCGAGCACAGGGGGCAGTTCATGGAGGCGGCTCCTACCAGTTCCCCGCTATCGGCGAGCGCTCCTTCCACGAGTCGCGCTGGAGCGTGACGTTGAGCTGGGGCAGCACGAGCTGGTCGTTGTAGAAGATCATGACGTTGCCGGCGCCGGCCCAGCCCGACTGCACCCAGACCGCGCCGTAGATGTCCGAGTCTCCGGACATCGATAAGGTGCCGCCGACGTAGACGAAGCCGTAGACCCCGAGGTCGGAGCCGGACGCCGAGCCTTCGCAGGTCGTGCCGCACGAGCCGATGTCGTAGGTCGCCGCATTGCTGTGCAGGCCGTTGTCGGCCGGGTATTGGTTCGACGAGCCGGTGTCGAAGTGCTGGTATTCCCGCCAGGCGTTGGAAGGGACGTGGACGGCCGGCGGGTTATAGAAGTCGCCGCCGGCGATGGTCAGGTTGCCGCGCACGATCACCGTGCCCTTGATGCCGTTGTTTCCCGACCAGCTGACGTTGTTGTCCCAGTACCAGACGTCGTTGTCAAGGTACTTGGCCGTGTTGTTGAGGTTCACGACGGAGCAGTTGATGCACGCGCTGCCGCACGTGATCGAGTCGGCGTGGCCCGAGTTGTTGACGCCGTTGTCGTTGCAGTTGAGCGTGCTGGTCGCCGCCGCCGAGGAGCGCAGCGCGGCGAAGTCGAAGATCGGGAGCTCGGGCACGTCGTAGCTCGACCACCACTCGAGGCCGTCGGTGTTGGGCGGGGTCACGCCGTTGACGTCCCGCGGGGCGCCCGCCGTGCCGACCACGGCCTGCTTCGAGAGCTTGCGCGGGAAGTAGCGGGTGGCCGAGGCGCCCTTGAGCGTGATGTTGTTCATCGCGAGCAGCGGCCCCCAATGTGCGATCGAGGTGCCTGACTCGGTGAGGCCGGCGCCCGAGATGATCGCTCCGGGGATCGCGAGGTTCGAGTACTGCGCCTGGATCGAGCGTTTCTCCTTGCCCTGGATGTCGCGGCCCTCGGCGACGACCTGGACCTGGTCGGTCGCCGGGCCCGAGGTGACGCTGATACGGTAGACGCCGCCCGTCACGTCGGCGTAGTTCGTGTCGAAATTGTAGCCCGTGATCACGACGCCGGCGCGCGCGGCCGCCCAGGTCGAGGTCGAGCTCTTGAGCTTCCAGTACGCGCGGTCGATCCCGGCCTCCGCGAGGTTGAAGGCGGTCGTCGTCTTGCTGTCCTTGACGGACTGCCGCGTGTCGAGCTGGACCCAGGCCACCATCGCGGGGACGATGATGAGCAGGAGCATGACGATCAGCACGACCCCGGCCAGGACCTGGCCGCGGCTGCCGGACGGCGGAGCGAGGCGTCGCATGTTCTTATCCATGTCAGTCGTTCATCACGCGGACTTTCTCGGAGGCCATGTGGAGGGCCTTCGTGCGGCCTTGGTAGATCGCCTTCTCGAGCGTGATCGACACCGAGATCACGCTGAGGTCGTCGGAGCGCGGGAAGGTGAAGGACAGGTATTTGAGGTTCTTCGTGAGCGTGCGCGTCTTCGTGCCCACGGTCTGGACCAGGCTCGTCCCGCTCTGGGAGAAGATCATCTGGTTGCCCGTGATCTTCGCGAACGTCAGGCGCGAGTAGAACGGCTGGGTATTCGACGCGCGGTCGATGACGATGGAACCGGTCGAGCCCTGGCGCAGGTTGCGGTTGATCACGTACATGGCCGCGCGCGCCTCGCGCTGCAGCTCGGTGCGCGTGTTCGTCATGATGAAGTACCGGTTGACCTGGAGCATGACGCGGCTGCCGACGGACGCGAGGATGCCGATGATCGCGACGACGATCAGCATCTCGGTCAGCGAGTAGCCGGCCCGGCCTAGGCGGGTCCTCACCATGCGAAGTTGATCCCCGAGACGGTCTGCCCCGACAGCACGCCGACGCCGGTCGTGGTGAGCGAGTTGAGGATCGGCGTGGTCCCGTTATAACTGGTGTAGTACGCGTAGACGCGGTACGTCGTCGTCGTGCTCTGGCGCACGTCGACGTGATAGGTGCCGTCCTCCATGCTCGAGGCGATGTAGTAGGGCGAGCCGGTCAAAGTCGCGGAGCTCAAGGACGGCGGCGCGGGCGGCGAGCCCGCCAGGGTGGCGGTCGTGACGACGATCAAAGCGCCCGTGCGCAGCGGCAGGCCGCCGAGGGTGACCGCGCCCGTGATCGCGCCGAGGGCGCCGGTGACGGTGAAGGTGGCCGTGAACGTGTTGCCGCCGGCGACCACGGTCACGCCGGCCGAGCTCGGGGAGACGCTCTCGATCTCGTCGAGCTCCGGCTCGAGGGTGTAGAAGCCGGTCGAGATGTTGAGCGTTGTGAAGCGGCCGTCGCTCGCGGACACCTGTGTGTCGCGGGAGTAGCCGTTGATGTCGATCGCCGAGACCGCGACGCCGGGCAGCGGGTTCGTCCCGTCGCGGGTGACGAAGCCGGAGAGGCGCCCGCCTTGGGACAGGGCGAAATCGACGCCGGAGTGGATCTCGCCGAGCGCGACCGAGACGCCGAGCGAGGAGACCGAGACGTAGTTCCCGAGCGAGCCCGAGCCCGAGTTCGCGACGATGTCGACGACGCCCGGCGTCACGCGCAGCAGGTAGCGCCCGTTGGTCGTGTTCGCGTACTGGACCGAGCCCGCGCCGCCGGGGTCGAGCGGGATCTGCGGGCTCAGCGCCGTGCCGAGCACGTCGGTCACTGCGCCCTCGATGAAGCCGGAGACGTTCGGCGTGCTCAGGTACGTCCAGGTCGAGGCCAGCGTGTACACCGAGCCGGTCGCGGCGAGGGAGATCGTGTCTACCTGCATGGTCCAGCTCTGGCTCGACACCAGCATGCGCCACGTGCCCGTCGCGATCTGCGTCAGCGCGAAGCGCGCGACGGGCAACGGGCTCCCCACGGAGTACGCGCGCGTCGACAAGGAGAGGCCGTCGTTGGCGGAGACGACCGCGTTGATCGCCGGCCGGCCGCTGATGAGCGTGAAGGTCGACTGGGTTTGCGAGAAAGGAACGTAGACGATGGCGCTTGAAGAGGTGAAGTCCACGCGGTTCTGGCCCGAGTCGTAGGCGCGGCCGTACGTCTCGATGTTCGTCGGGGCCGTGTACGTGCTGTTCATTCGCACGTACTGCTCCCCCACCGCCGCCCCGTTGCCGGCGGCGGGCTGGAAGCAGGAAGTCTCGCAAACGTTGGCGATGTAGGCGGTGCCGGTATGATCCATTCCGAACGCGTCGATGATCGTGTCGGAGGAATCGGTGAGGTAAAAGACCGTGCCGTGCGTGGTGGGCGCTATTAGTTTTTTCGGGGTGGCCAAGTTCCAGTTGGTCGCTGTCGGCGGAGTGGAGCAGTCGGTCGAGTTGTTCGCGTCATCGGCGTAGACCGCGTCCGCCGTGCGGGTCGTGCCGGCGACGGTGAAGGAGCTGGTGTTCGCGATCAAGTAGTAGCTGTGCGGCCTGATCGTCGTGGTCGCATAGTTGAGCTTAATCCCGTGCGCCGTTCCCGTGCATCTCATGGGGTTCCCGCCGCAAGTGCCGGCCGCCTTGAGCTTGAGCTCGTTCGGAGTGCTGCCGCTGCCGACCGTGATCGTCGAGGCCGTGGGATTGTAAATCTCCACGTACTGGGCCTCGAAGTTGTTTAAATTGGCCTGGGCGCTTGAGACCATGACCTGGCTGATCACGGCGCCGGGGCTGTACCAGAGAGGCGCCGAGCCCGTCGCGCTGCCGGAGCTCATCGGCACGAGCGCGAAGTCCTGCGTCTGCGTCTGGTTGGCGGCGATCGAGATCGACCGGTGCGCCGGGAAATAGCCGGGGACGACGACGCCCATGGTGAAGCTCCCGGGCGAAAGGTTCATCGTATAGACGCCGGTGCCGTTGGTCGTGTCGCGCCAACCGAGGTTTTCGGCGACGTTGGCGACCGCGCCCGAGATCGTCGCCGCCGTCACGCTGTTCGTGACCGTCCCGTTGATGATCGAGTTGGCGGTGACCGTGTCCGGGTTCGCGACGACCGTGCGCAGGATGAGACGCTTCCACTCGTTGGCGTTCTGCCAGGCGACCGTCACGGTCACGAGCTTCAGGCCCGTGTCGGGCGTGCCGGGGGGGAGGTTCGTGACGATGACGCCGGAGTCCTCTTTGGCGACCTCGACGAAGGTGTAGCGCGTGTACGTGACGCCTCCTTCGAGGATCGTCACGGGCGGGAAGTAGCCGGAATCGTACTCCGTGTTCGGCATGAAATTGGGATCGTAAGTGGGGTTGGTCGTGATGAGGATCTGGTAGTAGACCTTCTGCTTGAGGATCTGCATCTGCTCCTGGCCCAGGTTGGCGGCCAAGGTGGTCGATTTCGAGTTCTGCAGCGCCTTTTGGATGCCGATGAAAGCGCCCATGAGGCCGAGGACCGCCGTCGAGAGCACCGCGGTCGCGACCATGAGTTCCGTGATGGTGACGCCGCGCGAGTTTTTGATCATCGCCAGGTCAGTATAGGTCCTTGCCGAGGTCAAATCAAGCAAGCATTAAGTTAACGAATGCCCAAAAGCCGTTTGTTTTGCGGTATTTCGTGTGACTATGAGCACTCGGAGTGCCCGCAGTCGTGGCACGTCACGCCGGAGCAGCCCGATTCATGGGCCACGTTGCGCGAAAAGCACTTGGGGCAATGCTCGGCCGGGGCCGGCGGAACGTGAGCGTCGGCGGGACCTTCGAGCCATCCGGTTTTTTTGAGATGGGCGCGCAGAGCGATCGCGAGCGCGTGCGGGATCGAGTCGACGCGGTTGGGCCCGAGCCCCACCGGTTTGTCGCCTTTCACCGAGTTCAGGTGCTTAAGGAGAGCGACCGGATCTCCGCCCTCGGAGAGGTACTTCGAGATCAGGACTCCGACGAGCGCGGTCAGCCCCGCGATCTCCGTGCCGAGCGGGGGGATGTTGGCGAAGAGCTGGAACGGGCCGCGCTCGTCGTAGTTGACGTGGACGTGCAGCGGGCCGTAGCCGGTCCGGATCTGGTAGTACTCCGCGGCGAGGCCGAGCGACGCCTCGGGCTCGCGGCGCTTGGCTTTGGACGAAAGGTTGAGGACCTGCTGGACTTTGGAGCCGTCCCGGTACACGGTGACGCCTTTGCAGCCGAGCCGATAGGCCATGAGATAGGCTTCCCGCACGTCGTCCTTCGTCGCCGTCTCCGGCAGATTGATCGTCTTGGACACGCCGTTGTCCGTATGCTTCTGAAACGCGGCCTGCATTTTGAGGTGCGTCGCCGTGCTGATATCGTGAGCCGTCTGAAATAATTTGGGTTTCCCGCCGCCGTACTCGGCGAGCAGCGGGTTGACCTCGATGAAGACGTCGTTCGGATCGGGCTCCTTGCCGTTCTTGAGCGCCTCGAGGCCCCGCGCGTTGTAGCGCGTGTACTCCACGGCGAAGAACGGCTCGATGCCGCCGCCCTGGAGGCCCGCCGCGATCGCGATCGTACCGGTCGGCGCGATGGTCGTGCGCGCGCAGTGGCGCGGACGGCGTTCCTCGCCGCGGAAATATTTCGAGCGGGGATCGTAGACCGAGTCCTTCCAGTTCGGGAAGACGCCTCGCTCTCGCGCGAGCGCCTCGGACGCGTCGAGCGCCGCGCCGTTGATGAACGACATCACCTTATCGGCGAGCTTGAGCGCCCCCGGGTCCGAGTAAGGAAGCCCCGACTTGACGAGCGCCTCGGCCCAGCCCATCACGCCGAGCCCGACGCGGCGGTTGCCCTTCGCGAGCCGCTCGATCTCGGGCAGCGGATAGTCGTTGACCTCGATGACGTCGTCGAGGAAGCGGATCGCGAGCTCGACGCGTTCTTTCAGACGCGGGAAATCCCAGCGCCCGTTCGCGCCGACGAACGCGGACAGGTTCAGCGAGCCGAGGTTGCACGGCTCCCACGGCAGCAGCGGCTGCTCGCCGCAGGGGTTCGTGCTTTCGATCCGGCCCAAGGCCGGGGTCGTGTTCGAGCCCGAGGCGTTGATGCGATCGAGCACGACGAAGCCGGGATCGCCGGTTTTCCAGGCGCACTCGACCATCGCGTCGAAGACCTCCTTGGCGCGCAGCCGGCCCGCCGGCTCGCCCGAGCGCGGATTGATCAGGTCGTATTCGGCGTCGGCCTCGACCGCGCGCATGAAGGCCTCTTCGACGCCGACGGAAACATTAAAATTGACCATGACGTCGGCCGTGGTCTTCATTCGTATGAAGTCCATGATCTCCGGGTGATCGTACCGGAGGATGGCCATATTCGCTCCCCGCCGGGCCCCTCCTTGCTTGACCACTTCCGTCATCGTGTCGAACAGTTTCATGAAAGAAAGCGCGCCGCTCGCCACGCCCTGCGTTTTCTTGACCGGGTCTCCTTTCGGCCGCAGCGACGAGAACGAGAAGCCGGTGCCCCCGCCGGACTTCTGGATCATGGATTGGGCGGAGAGCGACTTCGTGATGCCTTCCATCGAATCGGGCACGGGCAGGACGTAGCACGCGGAGAGCTGCTGGAGCTCTCGGCCGGCGTTCATCAAGGTCGGGGAGTTGGGAAGAAAATCCCAGCTTGCCATCAGTGCATAGAACTTCTCCGCCCACTCCTCGCGCAGCGCCTTCGCGGCGGGGTGCTTCGCGCACGCCTTCTCGAGGTTGTCCGTCAGGCGCCGGAAGTTCGCGTGACGGGCGTCGTGGTCGGGAAGGCCGGCGTGGAAGAGGCTCATGCCGCGCTCAGTCCCGCGGTTCACTCCCGCGAAGCAGCCCCACGCCTCGGCCTTGGGGTGGGCGAGGAGTTCGCCTAGGGCCACGTTTCGCGCGACGCCCATCAGCCACGCTTCCACCGTAGGAGCGTCGCGCAGATACTTGTCCTTGATGACCTTGTGCTGGTTCTCGGTCAAACGGATCGTTTTGGCGATTTTGGCCCTCTGTTTAGACATTTCTCCTCGTATTATTAAGTGTAACAGCCCGCCGGGCCGCTTGCCAGCCTCGGGCAATCCCGCTATACTGGCGTATGCGGCTTGAGCGCATCCTCCTCGTCAATCCGCCCATGTCCCTCGAGCAGGTCTACGGGAAGTATGCCTCGGGCGCGCCGGTCCTGCCGCCGCTCGGCTTCTGCTACATCGCGACCGCCTTGCTCGAGCAGGGCTTCGAATTGCGGCTGCTCGACTGCGTCGCCGAGCGTTCCGATCTCGCGGCGGTCGAACGCGCCATCCGCGAGTTCAAGCCGCAGATGCTCGGCGTCACTTCGACGACCGTGTCCTTTCACTGCGCGAAGCAGGTGATCGCGCTGGCTAAGACAGTCGACCCCGGGATCGTCACGGTGCTCGGCGGCGCGCACGTCAGCGCGGTCCCGCGCGAGACGCTCGAGGAGCTGCCGCAGCTCGATTACGGCGTCTATGGGGAAGGTGAGTTGACGATCGCGGAGCTGACGCGGGCGCTCGCGTCGGACGGCGCGGTCGGCTCGATCCTCGGCCTCTGCCGGCGGGAGGAGGGCCGCGTGCGGGTGAACCCGCCGCGCCCCAATGCCCCGGACCTCGATCGCTTCCGGATTCCGGCGCGCCGGCTGCTCAAGGACCTGAGCCTCTATTCTCCGAACCCGCTGCGCGGCTTCCGCCGCTCCGTCTCGCTGATCTCGAGCCGGGGCTGCACGTTCGACTGCTCGTACTGCGATCAGTCCGTCTTCAGCCGCCGCTGGCGCGCGCACAGCGCCGACTACGTGATCGCGGAGATCAAGGCGCTCAAGAGCGAGTGGGGATTCGATTTCTTCTCGTTCGAGGACGACCATTTCCTGATCAACCACGCGCGCGTCGTCGAGCTCTGCCGCAAGATGATCGACGAGAAGCTCGACATCGGCTGGACCTGCAGCGCGCGGGCCAACTCGTTCACGCCCGAGCTCGCGTCGTTGATGAAGGAGGCCGGCTGCAAGATCGTCTATCTCGGACTCGAGTCGGGCTCGCCTCGGATCCTGCAGCAGATCGACAAGGACATCACGCTCGAGGCCGCGGCGCGCGGCGTCCGGCTCCTTGCCGCGCAGGGCATTCTGACCTACGGCGCGTTCATGATCGGGACTCCCGGGGAGACCGAGGCGGACACGAGGCTCAGCCTGGAGTTCGCGCTGTCCCTTCCGCTCGACGCGATCTCGTGCTTCGTCTACGTGCCGTATCCGGGCACGCCGCTGCGCGAGCTCGCGCTGAAGAGCGGCTTCGTCAGCGACGACTGGCGCGACTACGCGGCGCATCCGACCCGGCTGCCCTTCGTCGACGCGGGCATGAGCGAGGAGAAGGTTCTCGCGCTGCAGCGGGAGTTTTACCGGCGCTTCTACCTCCGCCCCGGCCATATCTTCCGCCATCTGCCCAACTATCTCAACCGCTCGTTCATCCCCAAGGCGTTCGAGATGCTCGTGGATTTCGCCGGCGGCGCGGTCGCGGGCCAGCGCGCGAGGGCCCACACCTGAGCGGCCGCCGGCCCCGGCGAGCGATCGCCGGGCTTCTGTGCGCGGCCGCGCTGCTGCTCGCGCTCGGCGCCCTTCCCCGCTTCGCGCCGGCGATCCTGGGAAACAACCGGGGCAACGCCGAGGTCGACTGCGGAGAGATGCTGCTGCACGGGCGCCGCGGGCGCGACGTCGACGTTTCCTACTCGATGCCGCTGGCGTCGGTGTCCGCCGCTTTCCTGTTCGGCCACGCGGGGCTCGAGGGGGGGCGCTGGGCGTGGGCCGCGTCGACGGCGGTTCTATACGGGCTGACCGCCGCGCTCGGGCTCCTGCTCGGTGGCTGGGCCGCGGGCGCCGCGGCGTTCGCGCTGATGCTGCCGATCTCCGCGGAACTCCGGTTGTATCCGATCAACGCGTTCTACGCGATCGCGGTGCTGCTCGTCGCGGGCGCGCTCGCGCGCCGCGCACGGGCGCCGGGCCGCGGCGGCGACGCCCTGCTCGGGCTCGCCGTGGGTCTGAGCCTGCTGCATCGCTCGCCGTTGGTCCTCTTTCCGGCGGTGCTGGCCGCGTTCGAGGCGGTCCCCGCGCGCGGCCGGCGCGCCGCCCTCAAGCGCGCCGTTCCGGCGCTGGCCGTTCCGATCCTTCTGCTCCTGCCGTGGATCGCGATGAACTGGCTGCTGCACGGGGAATTCGTCCCGCTCGAGCGGGGCCGCATCGGCGGGCTCATGCTGAGCGCGATCGGCTCCGTGTTCAAGGCACAGATGGCCCCGTCCGCCGGAGGCGGGAGCGCGTTCGCGGGCTGGGCCGGCGCGGCCGCGCGGGAGCCCTTCGCCTATCTTTCGTCGTGCTTCGCTCGGTTCGAGTTCATCCTGCTCCTGCACCCCGTCCTGTTTCTCGCCGCGGCCGCCGGGCTGATACTCGGCCGGCGCCGCGCGGAAATCCGGGCGGTCGGCCTGCTCGCCGCCTACTTCGTCGCGGTCCATTGCGGGCTCGCGATCACGGATGCGTATCTGGTCCCGCTGTGGCCGCTGCTGGCGGTGCTCGCGGCCTCGGCGGCGCCGTGGATGCTCGGGCGCGCGCCGGCGCCGGAGGCGGGCGCGGCGGAGCCGGCCTCGCGCGCGGTCGCCGCGGGTCTCGCCCTGAGCGCGTTCGCGGGCCTATTCGCGCTGGGCGCCGCCGCGGTCTATCCCTTCCGGCTCGCCTCCGAGCCGGCGCCGGGCGCCGCGCCGCGCGCGGACGCCTGGCTCCTCCTCCACGACGGCCGGCGCGATCTCGAGCGCGGGGATGTCGCCGCCGCGCGGGAGTCCTTCGCGCGCGCCGCGGTGCTGCGCCCCGAGGAGTCGCGCGTGAAGTTCTATCTGGGCTGGGCCGACACCCTGCTCGGGCGTCCGGAGTCTTTATTGAGCATCGATCCGGCCACGTTCAACGTCAACGTGGTTCACGGGCGCGCGCTGCCTTTCCTCAAGGCCGCCGCGCAGCTCGGGGCAGGCCGTCCCGCGGACGCTCGCGCCGAGATCGAGGCCGGGCTCGCGATCTGGGACGGGCTGTCGCGCCGGCCCGTCGGCCTGCTCGAGGAGCTTTCCGAGTTCCTGCGGTCCATGCCCGCGAAGGATCGCCGGCGTCTGCTGGAGGCGATCGCCGCGGCCGCGCCACCCGATAAAATTCCGGACGTCCGGGCCGAGCTCGTTCTCCTCGCGGACGTCCGCGGCGACCGGGCGCGGACGTACTCCGACCTGGCGGCGATGAATCCTCAGGATTTGCGCGCCAAGGGCGCGGCCTCGAGCCGCGGCGAACCCGCCCGGCGCTATCCCGAGGACGCCGAAAGGCGACGCCGCGACGCGCTCGCGTGGCAGAACCGCAAGGAGTACGGCCGCGCGATCGAGCAGTTCGCCCGCCTGATACGGGACTACCCGGCCGAGGCCTCGTTTTACAGCGACAAAGCGCTGTGCGAGCACTTGAAGGGCGAGGACGACGCCGCGCTCGCGGATCTGGCGATCGCGATCCGGCTCGAGCCGAAGTTCCTGCCCGCGTACCTGACGGCGGGAGCGCTCCTCGCCGCGCGCGGGCGGACCGAGGAGGCGTCCAGGCTCTATAAGGAAGCCTTATCGGAAACCGAATCGGCGCCCGGCGATCCGCTGCGCGTGGTCGTGGCCGCGGCGCGCGAAGACCTCGCGGGGAAGACGCCGCGCCGGTAAGAGAGACCGGCGACGCCGCTGTTGCGTTCCGACGTGAGTTTTGTTATGATGTACCCCTACCTCAACAGGAGTCCTTATTCTATGTACGCGATTATCGAGACGGGCGGAAAACAACTTTGGGTCATTCCCGGCGAGACCGTTAAGGTCGAGAAGCTGGAGGCCAAGGAAGGCGATACGTTGACGTTCAACGCTCTTTGGGCCGTCGGCGACGCGCCGGAAGGCCAGGAGCCCAAGTCCACGCGCGCCGCGAAGGTGACGGCGACGGTGGTCAAGCAGGGCCGCGGCGCGAAGATCATCGTCTTCAAGAAGCGCACGAAGAAGGCGTACAAGAAGACCCAGGGCCATCGTCAGTGGCTCACGTCGATCAAAATCGAGAGCATCTCCCTCAACTAACTATGGCCTCTACAAAAGCACAGGGTTCATCGAATAACGGCCGCGACTCCCACGGCCAGCGCCTCGGCGTCAAGCGTTACGGCGGCGAAGTCGTCAAGTCCGGCATGGTCATCATGCGCCAGCGCGGCACGAAGATCCTTCCCGGGCAGAACGTCGGCCTCGGCAAGGATCACACGCTGTTCGCCAAGATCAACGGCGTCGTGACGTTCGAGTGGGCGTACAAGGACAAGAAGCGCGCGTCCGTGTATCCCGTCGCCGCGAAAGCCGCTCCGGCGAAGCAGACCGCGAAAGCCGCCAAGTAGATCAATTCGTCGCGCTCACGCGCGCCGACCACGGCCGCCGGCAACACCGGCGGCCGTTCTGCGTAAAGAGACACCCCCATGAACTTCATCGATAAAGTGCGTTGTTTCGTCGCCGCCGGCGACGGCGGGGACGGCTGTCTCTCGTTTAAGCACGAGAAGTACATGGAGTGGGGCGGCCCCAACGGCGGCGACGGCGGCCGCGGCGGCGACGTCTTTTTCGAGGCCGTCTCCCGGCTGACGACTTTGATGGACCTGCACTTCCGCCCGCACGTGTCCGCGGGCCGCGGCGGCCACGGCAAGGGCTCGCACAAGCACGGCCCGCGCGGAGAAGACGTCACGATCCCCGTGCCCGTCGGGACGTTGATTTACAAAGACGGCCTGCTCGTCGCCGACCTGCACAAGGACGGGCAGAAGTGGCGCGCCGGCGAAGGCGGCCGCGGCGGCCGCGGCAACTGGTCCTTTAAGACGCGCCTCAACAACGCGCCCCGTCTCGCCGAGAAGGGCGGGCCCGGAGAGAAGACGACGCTCGATATGGAGCTCAAGCTCCTCGCCGACGTCGGGCTCGTCGGCTACCCGAACGCCGGAAAGTCGAGCTTCGTCTCGCGCGTGTCGAACGCGCGGCCCAAGATTGCCAACTAC
>JBBQVX010000008.1:0-47810 GCA_038211115.1 Elusimicrobiota bacterium
GACAGCTCGACGCTGAGCGCCTTCGCGCGCGCGATGACCTCCTGCGGGTCCGAGATGTCGGCGGGCGTGATCTTGTTCATCACGTCGGCGGCGGCGTAGCCCAGCATGCGCTCGGCGCCGACGTTGAAGATCTGGATGACGCCCTTCGCATCGGTCGCGATCGACGAGAAGTTGGCGCTGTTGAAGATGGCGCTCTGCAGGGCGCCCGTCTTGAGCAAGGTCTCCCGGCGGCGGTCCTCGAGGATGGCTTCCGGCGTTTCGTCGACGATGAGGGGTTTCTTCTTCATGGGAGCGCTCAAGCCGCCGCCGTCTGGCGGCGCTTCGCGGGCCGCTCCGGGCGGCCCAGGCCGGCGGCGTCGTGAAACGCGGCCTCGACCTTCGCCCAGTCGACGTTCTGCAGGAACTTTTCTACGTACTCCGCCCGTCCGGCGGCGCCCGCGTCGACCATGTAGGCGTGCTCCCAGACGTCCATGACGAGGATCGGCGCGAAGCCGGCAGGGTGCCCCTCCTCGTGGGAGTTGATCCAGGCGTTCAGCAGGAGTCGGCGTCGCGGATCGTAGTACAGGATGACCCAGCCCGAGCCGCGCATGTGTCCCATCGCGACGAACTGCTTCTGCCAGGCCTCGAAGCCTCCGAAGCCCTCGACGAGCTGCTTGCCGAGATCCGAGTTGTCCTTCAACGGGGGCTGCCCGGCTTTCAGCACGCTGAAGTAGTATTCATGGAGGATCATGCCGTTGTATTCGAAGCCGGCGCGGCGCTTAAGCTCCGAAAACTCGACGTCGTAGTCGCCGGTCTTCGACAAGAGCTCGACCTTCTCGTCAAGCGCATTGACGTTCTTGACGTATCCCTCGTACAGAGCCCAGTGCTGGGCGATCTGATCCTCGCTGATGCCAGAGAGGTCCTTGGGTCGAAGTTCCGTCCGCGGCTCGTGGGCTTTTGTCATGGTCGCCTCATCATAGCTCTGCCGCCCCGGAACGCCTATGCGGAGTTCTACGCGGTTCGCCGGGTATAACTCCCCATGGACCCGCCCCCCCATAGCGCGCTATTCTATGGCATGGACATACCGATGCTTCCCGGCGGAAAACGGATCGCGGCCGCTCTGGCCGTCGTCGCCGTCTTGTTGTGGGCTCTGATACGCTTCAACGGCGCGCCGGCGCCGGCGCCGGCACCAGCACCGGCACCGGTTCCCGTACCCGCCGCCGTAGTCGTGCCGAAGCGCACGGCACGCAAGCTGCTCGTCGCAGCGCCGGCCGAACGGAAACCCCGGGTATCGCCCTTGCGCGACAAAGGCGAGGCCCTCGGCGGCACGAC
This sequence comes from Elusimicrobiota bacterium, assembly GCA_038211115.1. GTDB lineage: Bacteria > Elusimicrobiota > Elusimicrobia > UBA1565 > UBA9628 > GWA2-66-18. The sequence goes on from JBBQVX010000008.1 coordinate 1,312, forward strand.
GCCCGATCGGGTCGACAAGCCCGCTCGTTGACGCTCCCCCGACCAAGGAAGCCAAGACCGTGGCGTAGCGCGGACCGATGATATTCCTCTGGGCGTTCCTAATCGGCGTCACCGTCGATTCGATCCCGATCTTCGCGCCTCCTGCCTGGAGCGTGCTGATCATCCTCATCGTCAAATACGGGGCCAATCCCTGGGGGGTGCTGGTCTTCGGGGTGCTCGGCTCGACCCTCGGACGCTACTTCCTGAGCCTCTACATCCCGAAGGTCTCCTCGACTTTTCTCAATCGCAGGGAGAACAAGAATCTCGAGTATATTGGAAAAAAATTCGACCAGGGCTTCTGGAAGACCAATCTCTTCGTCCTCCTTTATACCCTCACGCCGCTGTCGACGACAAGCTTGTTCACGGCCGCGGGCGTGGGCAAGGTGAGCGTGTTCTCCATTCTTCCGGCGTTCTTCATCGGTAAATTCGTCAGCGACGCCGCGATGATCTTCGCGGCCAAGCGCGCGACGGAGAACATCCATGGGATGTTCAGCGGGGCCGCGTCGGTGAAGAGCCTGGTCGAGGCGGGCCTGGCGGTCTTCTTCGTGGGCGTCCTCTTGTTCATCGACTGGCAGGCGCTCCTCGAGAGGAAGCGGCTCCAATTCCGCTTCCGGATCTGGAAGTCGGCGTAGGGGCCGATATTTCCGGGCCTTGCCGCCTTCGTTAATAACGGTTGAACCACTCGAGAAAGGTCGCCGCGGCGCGGCCCTGCTGCGCCTGATCGGTCACCTCGGACTCGATCGCCCAATGCGGCGCCAGCGGCTTGCGCACCGTCAGCTGGCGCCCCTGGTCGAAGTCGCTGCCGAGCGAGAGATTGGCCCCTCCCGGCAGGCGGAGCCGCACCACCGTGGTCTTCGTCGCGGGATCGTAGCCCACGTGCTCGATCGGCGTCGCGCCGAACAGATAGAGCGAGGTGAGCCCGAACGCGCGGCTTTCGAGGGCGGTCTCCGTGTTCGTCACGGACGCCGTCTGCTCCGGATCGAGCTCGTCGGGGCTCTTCCCGAAGATCAGCATCGAGATGATCTCTTCGCGCTTGAGCGGCGGCACGCTCGTGAACTCGACGCGCGGCTTCTCCGTCGTGCCGTTGATCAGGATGCGGATGTCCACCTCCGGCGTCTTGTACAGGACGAGGCCCTCGAGCGCGCCGACCTTCGAGCCGGCCGTCAGCGCGACGTTGAGATGGTCGACCGTCGCGTTGCGCCGGAACAGCTCCACTGCGAACGAACGCGCCGCGACGACGCCCGAGGCATCGGCCGGCGGAAAGGTCGCGACGAGGTCGAGCGCGACGGGGATGGGGTCCTTCGCCAGGTTCGAGAACAGAAGCACTGGCTTCTCGGTTTTGACGACGAGCCGCCCGCGCACAGGAAAGGAGAACGGCTTCGTCGGCCGTGGGGACGCCGCGGCACCCGCGGACGGCGCGACCGCCGCCGGCTCATCCCTCGTCTTAATGCGCTTATCCTTGAATACCTTCGGCGCGCGCCCGAGCTCGAGCCGCGGAACCTCGAGCGCGACCTCCTTGAGCGTCAGGACCCCATCGTGCTCGAAGGTCCGCAGCGGCGTCCGGGCGCCGGCGACGGTCAAGGTGCCGTTCGCCCGCAGGATCAGCCGTTGCCGCGGGCCCGACAGGTCGCTCGTGAACGTGTAGGTCGCGGCCAGCTGGTCCGACATCGGATCGCCGCGGCTCTCGACTGAGAGCGTGAGCGGACCCTTGAGGACGTGGACCGGCGCGGGCACCGCGTACTTCGTCTCGCGCAGGAAGGCGACGAGCTCCTCGAAACGGGGCACCTTGACCAGGGCGCGGAGCTCATGGCTCACCTTCGCGTCCTTAAGAGGACGGTCGAGGTCGCCGGCGGCCTTGACCTCGAGGCCGCCTGAGAGCTCGCCCCAGGTCGTGATCGGATCGAGGTCCGCCTTCAGCGCGGCGAGGTATTTCCGGCCGTCGAGTCCGCCGCTCAGGAAGATGCGTCCCGACGCGCCCTTCACGACGGTGAACGGCGCGGCGAGTCGCCTCGCTGAGGCGAGTTCCCAGCGGCAGGACACTTCGCCGCTTGCGGGACGCGCGCCGCCCGCCGCGAACGGCGCCGAGCCCGCGCACTCCGCAAGCCGAAAGGCACTCACGGGACCGGTGGACGCCGATACCTCAGCGCTTCCGGCGACGGCGTACCGTCCCTTCTCGCGCCGGATACGGAAGGCGGCCTTCGCCCGGCCGTGCGTGCCGAGATCCGCCCGGCCAACGAGGTCCACGAAGGTCGGGGGCCCGCCGCCCTTCATGAGGTCGGTGTCGGCGGTGAGATCGGCCTTAAGGCGTGTGACGCTCCCCCGGGCGCGGATCTTCAGGTCGGCGGCGAGAGACAGAGGCCGGCGCCCCTCGACCGCGAGGACTGCGAGCAGCGAGCCGGAGACGGCCGTCGTCACGGTCGTGACCGTGGAGCTCGTGAGCTCCACGCGCAGCGAGCGCACGGGCGTCGTGAGCAGCGCCGCTGAAGGCGGCTTCACCGCTCCGCCCGTCCGACGGCGCAGATCGACCGATAGGGAGTCGCTCACGGCGATGAAGCTCTCCACGAGCTCGAGGCTCGGGCCTTTCCGGCCGTAACGAACGACGACGCTCAGCTCGAGCCGCGAGAAGCAGCCGGAGATAACGCCGTCCGCAGAACGGAGGCACAGGTTCTCCGTCTTCAAGGCGTACCGGTGGCGGCGGGGTCCGACGACGGAAGGCTCGAAGGCGAGCGATGACCAGCTCGGCGAATAGGCCTCCCCAAAGCGCTTGATGGCGGCGCCCGCGGTCCGGCTCGTGAGCACGGCCCCGGGATGGACGAAGAAGACCCAGACGCAGACGCCCGCTCCCGCGGCGAGCAGGACGAGCGCGGCCGCAGCGAGCTTGAGGACCCGCATCAGAACTCCCGCCCGTAACTGAAGAAGAACTGCCAGTGCGGCCGGCCGGGAGCCGTGGCCGGCTCGCGCCGCCAGATGAAGCTGCGCGCGAGCGTCACACGGAAAGCGCCGATGAAGGTGGACCAGCGCGTACCGAAGCCGGGCGCGTAGTAGACGTCGCGGTCGAAGTGGAGCGACGAGCGCCCGGCCATCGCCGCATCGAAGAACACGAGCGGCTGGAGCTTGTAGGGCAGGACGTCCCCCGCCCGCAGCTCGAAGCCCTGATAGACGCCCGTCAGGAAGCCGCTCTCGTCACCGAGCTCGCCGGGGCCGACACCGCGGAAATCCGCGTCGCCGCCGATGAAGAAGCGCATCGCGGGCGGCAGCTCGCGCAGGGCCGTCTCGCGGTCGTCGCCGACCACCGTCGTGCCGATCCAGCCGCGCGCGCCGAGCACGGCGAGCGGAGGCTCGAACCCGCCCACGTTCCAGAGGTTCTCCGACCCGAGCCGCACGCGGTGCGCGGTCAAGGACGAGTTCAACTGCGAGACCCGCGAGGCCGTCTCCATGTCCGCGCGAAATCCGGCGCGAGGCTCGCGCTGGAATCGTTCGTACTCGTGGCTCGTCGCGTCGATCCGGGTGTTGAACGTCTGGAACCACGAGTTCACGGGACCGATGCCCCGCCGCGTGTCCGCGTATTCGAGCGCCGGACCCGCGGTGACCTCGACGTGGAGGTCCTGGTTGTCCCAGGTGAAGCCCGGACCCACGGACACGACGGAGGTCAGGGTCTCGAAGCGCGGCTCGTCGCTGCGCGCGGCGACGGCGCTCGGCAGAAGGAAACCTCGCGAGGAAGGGCTCGCGTACAGGTGCATCCGCGCGTCGAGGGACTGCTCCCGCTTGGAGGCGAACAAGGTCGCCTCGGCGGTGCTCGCGCGCCAGCCGATGCGCGAGTGGGCCCAGCGCGCGCGGAAGCGCGCGAAGCCCTCCGTGTCGATGCCGACGCCGATACGTATGATCCGCGGCGGCCCCGAGGTCACGCGGTGGACGATGCGCACGCCCCCGGTCCCGCAGGTCACCTCGTACGAGGAGCTCAGGAAAAGAGCCTCGCTGACGACGCGGTTCGAGGTGATCGTCATCAGGCTCTGGTTCAGCGGCTTGTCCCGCTCGAACGCCTCGAAGCGGCGGAAAATGCCCGAGTCGATGCCGTCGATCGTGGGCTCCTCGATCGGATCCGCGAGGCTCACGACGCCGCCGGGAAAATCCGCGAGCACCGCGCCGGTGCGCGCGTCGGCCGACATCTCCACACGGGGACAGGCGTACCCCCGATTCAAGAGCTCGTCGGTCGTCGCGGCCTTGGCCTTATCGAGCGTCGCCGGCGTCATCGGCGCGCCGACGATCCGCCTCTTCTTGCTCAGGTCCACGCCCGGCGGCAAGCCGGAGCCCTCGAGGCGCTTGACCGTCGTGATCGCACCGGGATCCGCCACGAGCCGCCCTTCCTTCACTTCGAACGCCGGATAGAGATAACCGCGCTGCTGGTAGAACGCCGTCAGGAAGCGCTGCGCCTGCGCCCATGGCACCTCCTTCCAGGCCTCGCTGTCGGAATCGCCGCAGACGAGCCTCCGCTCGACCGCGGTCATGGCGACCTTAGCTCCCGTGAAGACGACGGCGGGGCACTCCGGTATCGTGTCCCCCGCCGCCGCGAAGCCGGGCAGAAGAAGCAGGAGAACGCCGGCGGGGATCATTTATCCGCCGTCGTCCGCTTCAGGATGGCCGAAAGCGCGAAGCCGAACAGGACGAACGCGGTAAAGAGGATGAAGCCCGGCTGCAGCGCCGTGTCGTTGGTGGCGATGATCTCGACGTACTCCGCCTTGATGTTGAGTCCGGACAGCTGAGTATTGAGAATTCCCTTAAAGCCGATGTAGGCGATGAAAATCGCGACGACGGTGACGTCCGCCATGGACCATTTGCCCGACTTAAACGCGAAGAATCGGATCAGCCCGTTCTTACGGATCGCCGACCCTCCGCGCATGTAGGCCTCCATCGCGACCAGTTTGCAGACGGGAAAAAGCACGCTGAACGCAAGCAGCAGCACGGCGACCGTGATCGAGTCCGCCTTGCGCGTTTCGAGCAGCACACGGACCACCTGAAGGATGCTCTTGCTCCGGAAGAACAGGACCTGGTCCTGAAAGTGCAGCCGCGTACCCCACAGCAGGAAGTCCACGCTCTTAATCCGCGCGTCGAGGTCGATCATCGGCAGCGCGAGGCCGATGACGAGCAGGACGAACGCGAACGCGGCGGACAGCGAAAACAGGGTCTTGTGCAGCTGCGGCTTGCCGCGTACGAGCCACCAGACGAACAGGAAGAGCAGGACGCTGTCGAGCATCAGAGCACAATAGGCGTTGATGTCCGACTCCAAGGCGCGAAGAGAGTGCTCGGCGCCGCGGTTGAAGCTCTCGGCGTCGTCGGCCTGGTAGCGGTCGAGCGTCGCGCGCAGCAGGGCGGTGTCCTGCGGGTTGTCGGAGGCCTTCGCCGCGTAGTCGTTGAGACCGTCCTTGGCGAGCTTCTTGAGCTTGCGCGCGTGGCTCGGCGTCCGAAGCTGATTGATGATGGCCTGGGTGAATTGGGGGATCTGCTTGCGGATGTCGTGGACGCTGACGAACGCGCGGATGGCGATCTTGCGCATCGTCCCGGAGAAGGAGCCTTGATGCTTCGCGAGCAGGCGGTCCGCCTCCGATATCAACGCATTGAGCGCGCCGGCGATCTCCTCGCGCAGCACGGCCTCGTGCTCCTTGGTGAGCTGGAAGTCGCCGATCTTGTCCCCGACGATCGCCCGGATGCGCTCCTTCCACGCATCGACGGACAGCAGGCCGTAGCGAATGCTGTTGACCTGGCTGTAGTCCTCCTTGATCGTCTCGCGCCGCGCGGACAGGCGGTGGATGTCGAGGCCGATCAGCGCGTTTGCCGCCAGCACGGGAACCAGGACGAGTATCAGCCTCGCGCGATCGGACAGGGACGCGAGCCGCTTCATCAGGGCGTCCTCAGCGCCTGCCCCGGCGCATGGTCGCGGACCTTCGCGGCGGACTGGATCAAGTCGCGCGTCGCCTTGAGCTGCTCGAGCACGGCGCGATCGCCGGCGGGCGTCGCCTCCTCGGCCTGACCCACCAAGTCCAGGGCCTCGGCGTAGCGGCTTTGCCGCAGCTGAATGTTCGCGAGCGTATCGAGGATGTAGGGCCGCAGCGAGCCGGGACCGGCCGCCTCCCGTTCGAGCGCCCCTCGTGCTAGCGCCAGCGCCTCGGACAGGTCGCCGCCGCGCGCGATGATCGTCATCGCGAGGTTGTTGCACGCGCCCGGGTGCCGAGGGGAGACGGCCAGCGCGTTGCGGTAGCAGGCCTCGGCGGCGTCGTAGCGCCCACCCTGGAAGTCGGCATTGCCCTGCGCGAGCCAGGTGTCCGCGTCGTGAGGGCGGATGAGCAAAGTCCAGTTCCGGGTCATGCCCCATTGCCGTTCGAGCTTCGCGTACGAGATCGCGCGATCGCGCTTGAGCCCCGAATGCGCGTACACGACCCGGCGCTCATCATCGTAGCCGGTGACGACCATATAGTGCCCGATCCGGTAGAACCGAAAGCCCGCGTTGACGAACACGATCACGGGACGGCCCGCGTCGAGCTCCATCTTGAGGCGTTCGAGGCCTCCTTCCGGCAACTCGGCGGATAGACCGCGACTCTGGGCCGCGAGCAGCAGATCCACGGTCAACGATCCTTTCAGCTTCGCCCGGTAGATCTCCTCGCGCAGCACGGCGGGCGACGCCGGCTTGCCCCAGAAGCCCAGGACGCTCGCGAGGACCGAGGGGCCGCATTGATCCGTATCGTCGGGGAAGAACGGGACGACGAGCCGGACCGAACGCGCGGCGCGCCCGCCCGCCGGAGCGCCGCGCGTCGCGGCGCAGCCTACGAGCAGACCGGCCGCGAAAACGAGGATCGCCGCGCGCATGGCCGCCCCCCCTTTAAATCTTATGGATCAGGAAGATGATCAGAAGGACCAGAATGACGAGCACGAGGATGCCGCCCAAGTCGCCACCCGCGCTGAGCGAATCGATGTCCTTGGCGAGCTTATGCACCTGCTGGTCCGACAGCTGGCCGAGGCGGGACTCGATCTCCTTGTCGCTGAGACCCAGGGCCTTGAGTCGCTCGCGCACGACCTTGGACTCGAGCGCGGTCTGGACCGTCTTCATGTCGGCCGACCGGCCGTCGGTCGAAGACGCGGAACGAGCCGGGGCCAGCATGGCGCGGCCGTTGGACGGCAGGGAGAAGATCATCGTGGTGCTGAGGATCAAGGTGAAGATCAAAGTCGTCGTCGCGTTTTTCATTTTTTCCTATAGCGCCTAAGATTTTCGCCGCGGCCGGATCGCCGCTCCTGGGAAGGAGGCGACCCCGCCGCGACTTCCCGCAGTATAGCGCTGCGAGGTGAGAGAGAAAATTCGGAGTTATACGCGGCGGCCGGGAAAACTACGGAGGACGCGCCTAGAGGGCGGTCAAATGGTGGGAGATCGCGTACTTCGTAAGGCCGGCGACCGTCATGATATCGAGCTTATGCGAGAGATTTTCCCGGTGAGTCTCCGCGGTTCGCACGCTGATGCCGAGCTTCGCCGCGATGCCCTTGTTCGAGAATCCTTCCGCGAGCAAAGTCAGCACCTGCAGCTCGCGGCTCGTCAGTGCGGCCTTATCGGCCCGGCCCGCGGAGTGCTCCGGCGCGGGGTTGAGGAGCGCGTCGTTCATGCCCCGCGGGAAGTGCAGGCCGCCGCCAAAGACGTCGTTGATGGCCAGGACGAGCTCGGCGGCCGGCTGGTCTTTCGTGACATAGCCCTGGACCCCGCAGCGCGCCATCTTCACGACGTACTCCTCGCTTGAATGGATGCTGAAAGCGATGAGCTTCACCTGCGGGACCAGCACGCGCAGCCGGCGCGCGAGCTCGCCGCCGTCGATGACGGGCAGGTTTACGTCGAGGACGAGGACGTCGGGCGCCGCCTTCTTGACCTTGCGCAGGGCTTCCTTCGCGTCGGACGCCTCGCCCACGACCGTGATCGCATGGTTGGTCAGGTAGGTACGTACGCCCTCTCGGACGATCGGGTGATCGTCGACGAGGAAGACCTTGATATCGCTTCTCTTGACCAGCGCGCCCATGTTCACTCGAAGCATACCGCGGAGCGCGGGCGGCGACTATGCGTAATTCTACCTGGTCGGGGCCGGGAACGCCCGGTGGACCGGAGGTTACTCTCCGGGAGGAGACGGAGGACGCAGCGAGGTCAGCCCTTCCTGAATGGCGTACTTCGTGAGCCCGGCGATCGGAGCGATGTTGAGCTTGCGCGAGAGATGCTCGCGGTGGGTCTCCGCGGTGCGTACGCTGATACCGAGGCGGCGCGCGACCTCCTTATTAGCGAGGCCTTCGGCGAGAAGCACGAGGACCTCGCGCTCTCGCGCGGTGAGCACGGCCTTCGCGCCGGGCGCGGGTTTGGATCCCGGAGCGAGGATGGCGTCGGCCATGCCGGGAGGGAAATAGAGCCCTCCCTGGTGCACGCGCGAGATCGCCTCGACGAGCTTCGCCGTCGGCTCGTCCTTCATCACGTAGCCGTGCACGCCGCAGCGCGCCATGCGGACCACGTACTCCTGGCTCGCGTGGATACTGAACGCGATGAGCTTCGCGCTCGGGACGGTCTGACGCAGGTAGCGGGCGAGCTCGCCGCCGTCCACGCCCGGAAGGTTGATATCGAGGATGATCACGTCCGGCTTGACCTTCTTGAGCTTGCGCACGGCCTCGGTGTCGTCGGAGGCCGCGCCCACGACCTCGATGCCCTGCGATACGAGAAAGGAACGCACGCCCTCGCGCACGGTCGGATGATCATCGACGAGGAATACCTTGGTCTTCGTCCGCGTCTTAGGTTTCGGCTTGAGCTTGGTCTTCACGAGGCGCTTCCTCCCAATCCCGACAAAGGCACGCGGATGGTCAGAGCGGTCCCCGCTCCCCGCGACGAGCGCACCTCGAACGAGCCGCCGACGGACTCCGCGCGCTGACGCATGTTGCCCAGGCCGAGGCCCCGGCCGGAGGCCGAGCGGCCGGCGCCGGGCTTGAAGCCGGTCCCGTTGTCGCTCACGATCAGAGCGATGGACTTCCCCTCGCGCGAGAGGGCGACCGAGGCGGTGGTCGCCTTGGAGTGCTTGCCGATGTTGTTGAGCGCCTCCTGCGCGATGCGGAACAGCGCGAGGCCCAGTTCCGGGGAGGCGCCCGTCGGCACGGTCGTCACCGTCGCCTTCACGCCCGAACGCTCCTTGAACTCGCGGCACAGCGTTTGCAGCGCCGCCTCGAGCCCGAGGTCAACGAGCTCCGCGGGCATGAGGTTCTGCGAGACGCGGCGGATCTCCGCGATCGCGTGGTCGAGGAAGCCGCCGACCTTGAGAATCTTCGCCTCTGCCCCTTCGCTCAGCGTCATCTTGCCAGGCAGCGCCTGCAGGCGGAACTTGACGCCCGAGAGTATCTGGCCGACGCCGTCATGCAACTCGCGGGCGAGGCGCTTGCGCTCCGTCTCCTGGGCGGAGTCCACGCGCGCGTGAAGGCGGCGAAGCTCGCGTTCGGCGCGCCGGAACTCCGTGATGTCGCGCTCGGTGGTGGCGACCTCGACTGGCTCCCCCTTGCCGTCGCGAAGCACGGTGACGGTGAGCAGCACATCGAGGATGCGGCCCGAGCGCGCGCGGCGCTGGGTCTCGATTTGAGCCGCCGAGACCTTGACGAGCTCGCGCGCCCGGATGACCTTTTTCTCCGGCATGAGCAGTTTGATGCTCATGCCGAGGGCCTCCGCCTCTCCGTAGCCGTACATCTTCTGCGCGCCTTTGTTCCACGCGATGATCCGGTCCTTCAGGTCGCAGATGATGACGGCGTCGTTCGAGTCGAGCACCACGGTGGCGAGCCGAGATAATATTTTTTCCGCGAGCTTCCGCTCGTGGACATCCACGAGCGCCAGCACGGCGCCGTCGGTTCGGCTCTTCCCCCTCGTGCTCTTGGCGGTCCGGTACGGCCGGATCAGGAGGTCGTACCACCGACCATGATAATCCTGGACCTCGAGCTTCTGCACCGAGCCGGTCTTGATCACGGCGCACAGCAGCCGTTTCAGGCCGGGCAGGCGCAGAGGAAGTCGGACATCAAAGATCGAGCGTCCGATCATTCTCGCGGACAGGCCGAGAACCTTCTCCGCAGCCGGCGTGAAGCGGTGGACGGTCAAATCCGGATCGAGCAGGACGATGGGGATATTGACGTTGGCGAGGAGGTTCGAGAGGTCGTTGTTTGCGCGCCTCAGGATCTCGCTGCCGCGCACGACCTCCTCGGTCGAGGTGGTCAGTTCCTCGTTGGTGGCCTGGAGCTCCTCGTTGGTCGCCCGCAGTTCATCCTTGATCGTGTCGAACCGATCGTTGGTGCTCCGCAGCTCATCGTTGCTCAACAATAGGGACTCGTTGGAGGCCTTGAGCGTTGCGATGGCGGACTTCAACTGGCCGCGGCGCTCTTTGCCGCTCCGGCCCGCGCCCGAGGGAAATTCGTCCACGGCGGAGAGCTCCACGAACAGCATGAGGAAGTAGTCCTTGCGCAGCCGATCGGCCTTGAGCGGCAGGATCTCGACGCGAGCGCGGCGCACGGGCGCACCGGGTGCTGAGAGACGCATCTCTCTGGTTACCGGGCGGGCCGTCTCCCGCGACGCGTCGACGGCGCGCCGCAGCCCCTGCAAGACGTCGCCGGACGCCATGCGGTTGAGATTCATTCTCGATCTTCCGGCCACGGGCCGGAGATACGGCGTGATGTTGCCGAGGAACCGGAGGATGTCCAGCTCGGCGTTGACGACGATGCCCGTGGGAGTGTAGCGTAGGGGCATGACGGCGTCGAGCTTGCCTTGCAGGTCGAAGGTGCCCGCGGCGGGCCGCAGCGGGCCGTCGTCGGCAGACGCGCCGACGGCGACGCTGGAGAACGGCACGCGTTTCCTCATGAGTCAGTTTATCCTATTGACGCCGTTTATTGTAGGCACAACTCCGAAGCCCCGATCCGTATGACTACGGACAACGCTGGGTATAAACTCGAATGGAGGCGGCTTTACGCATAAGGCATACTCTTGGACGGTTCCATGCGCCACCTAATCCTTCTCGTTCTATTAGGGCTACAAGCGTCTCCGCTCGCCGCGGCGCCGCCGCGCAAGGCGCATCCGGCGGCCAGCGGCGCGACCATCGCCTCGATCAAAATCGAGAACCACAACGTCTTCGATCCGGACGTCCCCGCCGAGAACAAGCTGATCTACCGGCTGGCCGACCGCCTTCACATCGTGACGCGCGAAGCCGTCATCCAGCGGGAGCTCCTGTTCGAGGTCGGAGACCCTTACGATCCCCTCCTGATGGAAGAGACCGAGCGCAACCTCCGCGGCCTGTCCTTCATCCGGCGCGCGGAAGTCTCCGAGACGGTCAACTCGAAGGGCGGAGTCGACGTCGTCGTGCGCACCTACGACTCCTGGACGCTCGAGGTCGTCGCGGGCTTCAAGCGCGCCGGCGGCGTCACGAGCATCAAGGCCGGGCTCGCCGAGCACAACATCCTCGGCGAGGGCAAGTCCGGCTCCGCGGTCTACAGCAAGGACGGCGGCGCGGTGTCGAAGTCCTTCGGCTACAAGGACGTTCAGTTCCTCCATTATAAACGCCTGCAATACTCTATGGTCGCCGTCAGCGCTCCGGGCACCCAAAACTACCAAGTCTCGCTCACCCGCCCGTTCTACGCGTCGATCGCGAAGCGGTCCGCGGGCGTCCAGATCGCGTACAGCACGGCGCGCGAGGCCTCGGGGGCCACGCGGCGCACGGGCGAGGCCGGCTTCGACTACGGCGTCGCCATCGCGACCTCGACCGAGCGCACGCGGCGCGTCACCATGGGGGTTCTGACCCACCGCGCCGTGTCGAACGGCGATATTCCGAATCTCGAGCAGCTGACTTTCCTTAAGCTGGGCGGCGAGTGGGAGGAGCTCGACTTCCTGACGGTGCGGCGCATCCAAAATTTCACGCATGACGAGGACTTCAACCTCGGGCTGGGAATCGTCCCTGCGGTCGCGTGGGCGCCAAAGGTGCGTGAACTCGGCACCACGCAGGAGCAGATCATCCCCAGCATCACGGCCCACAAAGGCTTCACCTGGGCAAGCCAGCTCCTGCTTCTGAAAACCGGCTACATCTCCAAGTACGTCAACGGCGCCAACGGCAACCGCGTCGCCTCGTTCGACGGATCGTATTTCGTGCGCGGCCTCAAATATCAGACCTTGGCCTTCCACACCGGCTACGACCTCGGATGGCGGCTCGACGCCGAGCACCAGCTGACGCTCGGCGAGCTCAACGGCCTGCGCGGCTACGGCTTGAGCGAATTCACGGGCGACCGCCGCTTCCTCTTTAACATCGAGGACCGTATCTACGTCTACGACGACCTTTTTCGGGTGATCGACGTGGGCACGGTCGTCTTCTACGACTCGGGCAACGTCTGGGCGGCGAACCGCTCCATGAAGTTCGGCGACCTCAAAAATAGCGTCGGCTTGGGCCTGCGCGTGGCCCCGTCGCGCTCCGGCAGCAACAGTCCCGTGCGCATCGACGTCGCCTTCCCCCTTCGCCGGCAAGCCGGCGCCTCGCGCTGGTCGTTGTCGATCCTCGCCGGGCAGGCCTTCTGATGCCGGAACGAAGAGGCGAACAAAGAGCCGGCTCGTCCGACAGAAGGGACATTCTACGCCCTCCTCTGTGGCTCAATATCCTCCTTCTCTTCATCGCCGCCGCCGTGTCGCTTTTCGCCGCGCGGCAGCGACGAACCATCGACGCCGAATTCACGCGGACGTTCAGCAAATCATACGCCGGCCCCTCGGAGCTCAACTCGATTACCGCCGAGCTGGCGGAGATGGACCTGGCCAAGGGAGCGCTCGATAAGGAGCTCGAGAGCCGGATGGCCTACATCGGCAGCCTCAAGGCGCTGGACTTCTATCTATCGATCGACACCGCGAAAAAAACTTTCATCATGAAGTCGGGCAACGAGATCGTGCGGGAGACGAGCGTCCAAATCGCACCGGCGTTCGGCAAAGGCGCCTTCGCCGTATCCGGGAAGAAGTTCAGCGGCGCAGAATTCACCATTTTCCTTTCGAACGGGCGCGTCATCCAGTCCCCCTCCGTCAAAAATGGTCCGCCGATGGGGGCGAAGCCCGGGTCCTTTATCGTGCCCAAAGCTGATTTGCAGGCGATCTGGGATCAAATCACGCCGGAGACGCGCGTTTATGTTTTCTAGGGATGCTATGCGCCGTATGATCGGCCTGCTCGGCTCCTGGGCGCTCTTCGTCCTCGGGCTCGGGCTCACCTCGATTGCCTTAGCCGGGCAATGGGTCAACATCCAGGACTCCCGAAAGCTGCAGCGATACGCCGTCATCGAGAAGCTGCTGAGCGCACGCGTGGCCGATAGATCCGCCGAACTCCAAGATGCGCGCGAACATTCAGCGTCCTCGCGAAGCCTCGTACGATCAAAGCTGGCAACGGCGTCCAGGGCGTCCTTCCAAACGGCGATCCAAAATCGGATCGCCGCGATACCGGCGTCCGGCTCGCCCAACGATGAGTACTTCGTCGAAATGGCCAGAACGAACGGTCTGAACGTGGTCCGCCTCGCTCCCGGGCTGATCGTCGACGCCGAGACGGGTCGGGCGGCGCCGCGGACCGGCGGCGGAGTGTGGGACTGGCTCGGGAGGTCCGCCGGCTCGGGCCGGATGCTGGCCGTGATGAACGATACGGTCGTGGAGATATTCAAGGGCGCCCGCCGGGAATTGCCGCCGGGCGCTTTGATCCTCGCCGGAGGCACCCTCGTCATCCCTCCGGTCGGGACGCCTCAACGCAAGTTCGACAAGGTGCCGCTCAACTTGCCCCCTCCCGCGGCGAAGGTGGCAAGCGTGAAGCTTGAGGAGCCGAAAAAGCCCGCGAAGCCTCTCCAGGTACGCGGCGCCAGGCTACGGGAAAAGGGCTCGTCGATCTTCGGCGGCCGAATAGACGACTGACGCGACTGCGTATAATTACGCAGCGGATGCGGGACTACTCCGAATAGCCCCCCCGCGGCGCGCCGGCGTATACTCCTCTTGAGTCCGTAGTCATGGACCAACGGAGAATCGACATGAAAACGAAAGACAAGCTCATCGGCGCCGGGATCGGCCTCGCGGCGCTCGCCGCGGCCGGAACTTATTTCCTCTACGGTAAGCGCGGCGCGAAGAACCGCGAGACGATCGCCGGCTGGGCGCTGCAGCTCAAGGGTCAGGTCCTCGAGAAGCTCGAGAAGATGAAACACGTCAACCAGAAGGCGTACAACGAGATCGTCGAGGAGACCGCGGAGAAGTTCGGCCGCGTGAAGGACGTGAGCGCCGCCGAGCTCAAGGTCATCACCTCCGACCTCAAGAACGGCTGGTCGGCCATCGAGAAGGAACTCCATTGAAGCACGCACCCGCCGGCGTCGGGGGTAGGCCGTTTCTCAGCGACCTTAAGCTCCTGCGCGAGCGGGCGCGTCTTCACATCGAGCAAGGCGCCGTGACCTCGGGTTACAAGGGCGATCGCGAGACCGTGCTCAAGCTGCTGAACACGGCGCTCGCGACCGAGATCGTCTGCGTGCTGCGCTACAAGCGTCATCACTTCATGGCGAAGGGCCTCAGCGCGAAGGGCGCAGCGGCGGAGTTCGCGCAGCACGCGCTCGAGGAGCAGGGCCACGCGGATCTTCTCGCCGCGCGGATCGTGCAGCTCGGAGGCGCGCCGGATTTCTCGCCGGCGGGCCTGGCGTCGCGGAGCCACTCGGAATACGCGGCGGGCACGGACCTCAAGGATATGATCAAGGAGGATCTCATCGCCGAGCGCATCGCCATCGACAGTTACGGCGAGATGATCCGCTACATCGGAAGCGACGACCCCACGACGCGCGTGATGCTCGAAGGCATCCTCGCCGTGGAGGAAGAGCACGCCGACGACCTCTCCTCGCTGCTGCTGGAGAATAAATGAAACTCGCCATCCCTCACGCGCGCATGATGGCGGCGTTCGTCCTCGCCGCGGCCGTGCTCGCGCCCGTCGCCGCATTCGCGGACGACGCGGACGCCGGCATCGCCACGGGCGTCTCCCTCGGCGGCCGCGCCATGTACTACCGCGCCAAGGACGCCGACGGCGGCGACCTCAGCGGCGGCGCCCAGCTGCATATTCCATTGTCGCCGATGTTCACGATCGAAGGCTCGATCGACTACCGCAAGACGACATTCGGCGAGAACACCGTAGACGTCTATCCCGTCCAGGCATCTCCGAGGATCGCGCACATCCGCTGGGCCGACACTTCAGCGACAACGGCTTCATGCTGACGACGGGCCTGAACTACCACTTCTAACAGGAGTTCCCAATGAAAATCCTCATATTGGCCGTCTCGATGGCGTGTGCGTTCGGGGTTTCGACCTCGGCGCCGCTGCGCGCCGCGGAGTCGAAGCTAGCGGAGACGAAGGACGAGTACGCGAAAAAGGCCCGCGTCGAGCTCGATGAGCTCGGCCGTAAGATCGATGCCCTGGAGACCAAGGCCAAGGACGCCGGCGCCGATGTGCGCGAAGGCATGGACGCGAAGCTCAAGGCGCTCAAGGCCCGGCGCAAGACGGCCTCGAAGGATCTCGCCAAGCTCAAGCGCGCGAGCGGCAAGGCCTGGACGGGCCTCAAGGCCGGAGTGGACAAGGGCATCGCCGAAATGAAAGAGGAGCTCGGCAAAGAATAGCCGGGCTACATCGACTCGAAGGTTGCTTGGGCACCTTTAAATCGGAAAATGAGAGGTTCCCAGTCATGAACCGCCTTCTGTTTATTTTTTGTGCGGCCGCGACTTTGTTTGTGGCCGGCTGCGGCCACAATCGGAACCATATGCATCCTGAGGAAACGACGGCGACCGCCGCGACCCCGAGCGGCCCTTGTCGAGATGACGAGAATTTTGAGAACGGAAGATGCGCGCCGCGAATCCCGCTCCCCGGGAAGTAGGGTGAACAGCGGGTACGCCACGTATTAGTACCGATGGCGCAAAACGGGCGATCAGGCTATGCTGACGGTATGAGACGCCTGCCCCTGGCCGTTCTCTTATTGTCGAGCACCTTCGCGGCCGCAGCGCCCTCTCCCGCGCCGCGGGAATCCCGCCTCAAGCTGTACAACACCCATTCAGGCGAGCGCCTGAACATCGTCTATAAGCGCGACGGCGTGTACGATCCCGAGGCGCTGGCGAAGCTCGATGTCTTCCTGCGCGACAGCCGGGCCGGAACCGTCAAGAAATACGATCCGCGCCTGTTCGATCTGCTCGCCGAGCTCCTGGTCCAGTTGCGCAGCCCCGACTCGGAGCTCCACGTCATCTGCGGCTACCGCACACCCGAGAGCAACGCGGGGCTGCGCAGGCTCAGCTCGAAGGTCGCCAAGGCGAGCCTCCACATGCTCGCAGAAGCCATCGACATCCGCCTTCCCGGAAAGCGAACCTCTCTCGTGCGCGATACCGCGCTCGCGATGGCGCGCGGCGGCGTGGGCTACTACGCTAAGTCCGATTTCGTCCACGTCGATGTGGGCCGAGTGCGCAGCTGGTAGACGGTCAGTAGATGATGACCTGATCGCCGACGTTGGCCATGTTGTAAAGCGCCTCGATGTCCGCGTCTCCGAGCCTTACACAGCCGTGCGAGACGCTCCGGCCGAGCTGATCGACCGCCTGGGTCCCGTGCAGCGCGTACCCGTCGCCCAGATTCAAGCGGTACGCTCCCAGGACCTTGTCGAACTTGCGCTGAGGGGTCCCGAACGGCGGGATGACGAGCGTCTTGCCCGCGCGGATCATCTTGCCGGGCGGCAGCTCCCGCTCGGCTCCGTCTGAGATCTCGACGACCGTGCCGTTCTTCACGATCAGTACGCGCCGCGAACCGCCGGATTTACCCACCCAGTCCCAAACTCCACCGCCGATCCTCCGGGCGGGTCCACCCGTGTCGGCGTCGATCGAACGTCCGGGTTCGAGGCGGACAACCTTCATCCCCTTCTTGCGCGCCTCCTCGACGTAATGCCAGTCCGGAGGGACCCAAACGGGATTCTCCTCCTTCGAACGGACCTTAAACTTCCCGATCGGCGTGCGGAAAATCCGAGTGCGACCTCCGGCGACCATCATGGTGTTCTTGCCCGTGGAGCAGACGGCCTTGAAAATGGTCGCCTGCTTGTTCCGCACATAGACCCTGTTCTCCAGAGTCGAGACCATGATGATCTGCGGCGTGTCCTGCGCCGCTTCGATCGCGCTCGACGCCTTCGTCACGTCGGAGCGCATCTTGTCGAGCGAGGTCGCCGACTTCTCCCTGATCAAACGAAGCTGGGCGACCGTTCCGGACTTCCGCTCGGCGAGCAACGTATCGACGAGAGCGTACCGCTTAAGCCTGCGGATGTCCTTGAGATTGATCCACTCGCCTCCAATGGCGATGGTCGCCAAGCCGAGCCCTAACGTGAACAGGGCCCACGATCCGAGAAAGCCGATCCAGCGGGGCATTGATTCTCCTAGAAGATGTAAACGCGCGTTTCCGGCGTTATGCGGTCCCAGATCGCCTTGAGATCCGCCTCCGAGACCATGAACGAGCCTGGCTTCGGCCCTCGTCGGCCGGCGGTGGGCGGTGAATGAATGACGTAGTCGTTCGGAAGCTGGATGACATAACGTCCGAGGCCGTTCTCCACCTTGCCCACGACATTGAACGCCCCTTTGAGCGGGGCGAGACTCAAGAGCTTCCCGTTCGGTCCCTCAAAGGTGATCGGGGCGCCGATTTCGACCTTCGCGTCGCGCACGGTGTCGCTCCCGAAATTCAGTGAGAGCCTTCCGCTCGAGGTGTCGATCGAAAGGAAGAAATCCCTGGATTTACGCTTCTCGAGATAGGCGAGGCGGCTGTCGAGCTCCGCGTTGAGCGAGTCCTTGGCGATGTCCATCTCGGCCAGTTCCGCCTTGACCTCGTTGAGCTCCGGAGAGCCTTCGGACGTCTTATTGAAGACGCGGGAGTATTCAGCGTCGATCCGTCCGCGTTCCCCGGCGGCGAAGATCAAAGCCGCCGCGGAGGCGGCGATCAGGAAGATATTGAGGCCAAGAGAAGGCCGCGGAAGATCCCTGCGGTCCGACGTTCCACCTCGTTCTTTGCTGCGTCTTCCAAGCATCGCCTCATTGTAGCGGCGGACCTGGGAGGCGGATATGCGGAATTCTACCGACGGAGGGCTGCACGGCCAGAATTCTTTCCGTGTGTTAAATTTTTTCCGGGAACTGCGAGATTACGCCGTTGGCGAGTTCGTCGCCCATGGCAAGAGCCTGCACGTAGATCTCGTCGAAGGCCGCGACGTCCAAAACCCACTCCTTATGATGGCGCGCCGTCATCTCCGCCGTCGTCATGAGCAGCTGATCGTTGAACATCTTCAAGAGCATGTCCTTAGACCAGTACGGGTTGATCCCGCTCAGGAACACCGCGAGCTGCTCGGCGTTCTCGTGCCAGCGCTTGTCGGCATCGAGGAACTTCGCGCTGGCCGGCTTCTTCGCCGCCTTGACGACCTCGCCCGCGATCCGGATGTGCTCGGTCAGAATGGCCGCAAGCTTCGTGCCGGCGTCCTGGCCGTAGTAAGGCGCGAACGCCGCGCCGATCTCGACCGGGTTGCGCAGCAGACGTGCCTCGATCTCCTTCGCGTCGCTGCTTCCCGCGATGGTCGCCACGATGTAGCCACGCATCCAGATCACGTGCTCCGCCCAAAGCTTGCGCATGGACATCTTGAAGAGGTCCTGCTTGGCGCCGGCCGAGGACTGGACCGGCATTACGATCGTATCCGCGGCGCGGGCCACGGTCGCCGAGCCGGCGCCGATTCCGAGAACGAGGACGGCTGTCAGAGCGCGGGCCGCCGAATTAAGGCCTAAACGCATATTGTTTCTCCATTTTAAACGCGCGGGCTATCGGGCTAGTCGACATACATCTCGAAGAGCACACGCATGTTGGAATGCGCGGCTTTCGAATCGATGCCCTCGGCGCGCTTCTCGTGCGTGTTCGGGCGGGTCTCGCCGTAGCCGATCGTCGAGATTCGCTTCTTGTCGATGCCCTGCGAGAGCAGGTAGGTCCGGACGGCGTCCGCCCGGCGCTCGCTGAGCTTCTGGTTGTACTCCGCGGTGCCGGACTTGGACGTATAGCCCGCGACACGGACCTTGAGCTTCGGGTTGGCCTTCATCACGGCGATATTCGCATCCAGGGCCTTCATGCCCTCAGGCTTGAGCTTCGCGCTATTGAAATCGAAATGCGCGTCCTCGAGCGTGACCATGCTGTAGGCGGGAGCCGCGACGACCGTAGCGGTTGCCTTCACGACGACCGGGGCAATCTTCACGGGGGCCGGCTTGACGGGGGCCGGCTTGACGGCAGCCGCCAGGGTCGGACAACCGAACTTGAACGTGGCACTCAGCCTGTGCGAGGCGCCGAGGTCTCCGGCAGGAAGGAACGCGTAGTCGACCGAGATCGACTTCGTCAGCGTGTAGCCGATACCTAGGCTCAAACCGTTGAGCATTCCGAGCTGGGCATCGGGAAAGTCGAGCGCGTACCCGCCGCGGAGCGCCAAGACGTTGGCGATCTCCTTGACGTCGCCGATAAGGTACTCGGTGCCGAGCTGAAAGCGGTTGACCGCCCCCCCGTCCTGCAACTCGCCGGACGCGGCCAGAAGCCAATGGTTATTCGCCTTCCAGCCCGCTCCGAGACGGACGCCGGCGGCCACGGAGGCTCCCGAGAGGCCGGGCCCGAGGGCGAGGTTCGTGTAAGTGACGCCGAGGTCGAGCTTCGGGTGAACGGCCCACAGCAGGCCCACGTCGGCCGCGTAGTTCATGTAACTGGAGTCGCCAAAGGACGACCGGTTACCCTTCATCACGACACCCGCGCTGAGGCTCGGGAGTATCTCCTTGCCGTAGCCGAGGCTGAGGGAGAGGTCACCCGCGCTGTAGCTGCCGCCCGGGGCGCCGTTCAAGGTGGTTCCCTCGAAGTTTCCGTAGTTGACGTACCCGAGCGAGGCGGCGATGCCGCCAAGCGAGCCGCCCTTGCAGTCGCCTTTGACCTCGCCCAAGGGCGAGCCCACTACGATGATCTCCTGGACGGTGTCACCGAGGCCGGAATTATGATGAATACCGACCTCCTTGCAATCCATCCGGCCCAAGCCGGCGGGGTTCCATAGAAGCGAAGCCGAGCCCTGCTCGACGGCGACGACCGCCGAGCCCATGCCCATCGCCCGGGCCGTGCCGCCCTCTTGCCTCAGGGGCAGCGCCTGCGCGCCGGCGCCGTACGTCGTTTCCGCCGCTCCGGCGACGCCTCGGATCAAGCCCGCGGCGAGAATTCCGATCGCGATCGTTGATATTTTCATGCCGTCCTCTTAATGCTTCACGACGAATTTCTTCACGTTGGACCTGGTCGTCTGTCCGTTGACGTAGCTCCGCTCGAGGACGTAGAGATAGATACCCGGCGCCAGCCGGGCCGTGTCCATCGTCGACGTCTGCGAGCCGGCCGGCTTGACATCCTCGATCTTGGACGCCAGGTCGCCGATCACGTTCCAAACCTGAATCTTGACGTTGCCCGCGAGCTCCATGCAGTAGCTGAACGTGCCCACGCGGCCGGTCGCCGGCGACGGGTAGAAGTTGCCCGCGGTGCAGTTGGAACCGGTGGGTCCGCCATTGGCGAAGGGAAAGTCGAAGGTCATGACCCCGGCTCCGGATTGTGTGACCGAGACCTTGCCCCCCAGCGACACGAGCCTGCCGGTCCGAAGGGCTCCGGCGCCGCTCGACACCACAGTGATGTCCTGCCCGATCGTGTTGTTGATGATCGTTCCCGGGAAACCCCTCGGCGTGGCGTCGTCGTTGGTGACGCTCGCCGCCTGCGTGACTTGCCAATAGACGTTCTTCGCCTGGATCCCGACGAGCTGGACGTCGTGGTCGGTATTGGTCAGGGCCGTGCCGACCTGGAAGATGACGACGTCGTTGACGCCTCCCGTGATGATGGTCGGCGCTCCGTTGGTCGTCGACAGAGCGGCCGCGACCTGATAGACGGTGATGCCCGCGGACGGCGCGGGAATCAGCGCGCCGGCGGGAAGCCCCGCGCCGAACACGACGAAGGTGGCCCCGGGCGGGTTCGTGAGGCTATTATAAAGGGTCAGGCCCTCGGACATGCCGTTGATCGACGTGGTGTCGTTGGGGTGGTAAGTCCCGGCGCTCGCGTTGGTCAAAGTCAGCGTGATGCCCGGGCTCGTTCCAACGACGGGAATATTCAAAGGCTGGGTCGGAGAAAAGCCGGTGAGAACGACCTGCGGATTGGCCAGGATGTTGAAGCTTGCCACCGTGCTTCCCAAGGTCTGCGCCGAGGCGCCTTGCGCGGCGAGGGCCAATGCGAGCGTAGCGGCAAACAGTTGTTTGATGCGTTTAAGGACGTTCATTTTTGTCTCCACGAATTTGTTCATGCAGACAGTATAGGGTTGGGGCACGAAGGCGGATATTCGTAATTCCACGCGGGGGCGTGCTTACTACGGAGAGGCGACGCCCGGCGACGGTCTTTTTTTCAGTCCCGGTCGACGTTGACCGCGCCGAAGCGCGTGTCGCCGAGGAGGTTGTAGACGAGGCCCACGGTCTCAACGGTCTGATGCCGCGAGGGGATGCCCGACGCCGCGTACTTCGCCTCACGGCTCGTTATGAGATAGGTGACGCCGACCGCGTGCCGTCCGAAGAGGCGGACGTGAAACGAGGCGTTCAAGCGGCCGATGTTCTCGCTGCCGACGGCCCGGCTCGAGCCCGTGCTCGTGATGTAGTAGCCGCGCGCCGTCGTATCGAGCATCGCGCGCTCTCCGAAGATCATGCGCAGCGCGAGCAGGCCCTGGGGCGTCGCACCGTAATGATAGTCCTTGTCGTCGTCGATCAAGGTGATAGTTCCGGCCGTGCCGTAGCCGACGCCCGCGAGCGCCGTGCCCTGCAGTGCGACCTTGCGCGCCATCCACCACTGAAAGGTGCTGCCCAGCGACGCGGCCGTCGTCGAGAACCGAAACACCTGCGGCGAGTAGTAGTCGAAGGTACCGTAGAGACCCCAGACGCCCTGGTACGCGTCGCCGAGCTCATACTTCTCACCGAACAGAAGGCCTCGCGTCATCAGGTTGACATAGTTCGCCCGGTTCTGGCGCAATCCGCTCATCTCGAAGGTGAAGTAGTCGAACGGCCGGAGGTAGAGGTAGCCCGGCTCGCCCGGCGCCCCGTAAGTCATGGAGAAGTCCGCGACGGCCGCGCGGCGGCCCACAGGGACCGCGCTACCCGGGTCGTTGACCTTCGAGTTCACGGCCGCGCCGGCCTGCACCTGATAGAAGACGGGCGCGCCGCGGCTCTTCAAGACCGGCGTGTACCGCTCGCCGAAGAGCAGGCGGTTTAAGCCCGTCGGCGGCGACAGGAACGCGGCGCCCAGCTCGCGCCAAAACCCGGGCCTCCCGTCCCCGCCCTCGAGGACGAGGTTCGCCATGCGAAACAGCGGCTCGCCGATGAGAGCACCCGCGTTGCCGCTGGCGACCTGGTCGTTGATCGAGGGGTGGCTCGTCTCGCCCGCGAGCTCCCAAATGATGCTGCCCGCGTTGCTGTAGATCAGCCCTTCCCAAAAATTGAGGCCCGACGCCCGCGCGAAACCGTAATAGGTCGCGCCCTGATATGGATGCCCGATCTGGTTGACCGCAAAGTCGTCCTGGTCCACGACCCAAGGGCCCTTGCGGACGTGGTCCCGCGTGGAGTTATACCCCGATTTGTATTCGGCGGCATAGATGAGGCGGTCGGCGCCGTTGAGCGTGAGCTCGAATAACGGAATCTCGAGCGCGGGGATCAAGTAGCTCTTGCGCCGGGGCAGCTCGCCGGGCAGCACGCGGTTCGGGGAGGTCGGCCCCTGGTTGTCGGCGGTTGTCGGCGTGGCCTTCGTGACGGTCTCGACCGTGGTCGTGGAGGTCAGAATCTTCGGGATGAACTCGGGCACGGCGGCGCCCGCGCCCGCGGCGAGGGGCAGCAGGGCGAGAGTCAGGAATATTCTCATCGGGACTCCTTGATCAGTCTTATTTCCTCATCGGTGAGAGCCTTGTAACCGCGAGGAAACTTCCAGCCATAGCCCCAGCGAAAGCCCGTCGGCAGGTACGGCGTCCCGCCGGCCCGCGTTCCCGCGAGCATCAGCTTCGCCGTCACGGGATAGCCCTCGGCCGCGACGCAGGCGCGCAGCGCACGGTCGGCCTCGAGACGCTCGGCTTTCACGCCGCCCTTCCAGTACTTGCGGTCGTGCTCCTCGCAGCAGTGCAGCCAGGCTGCCGAGTGCTTCACCGTACCGTCGGGAAATAGGCTGCACCCGTCGGTCGCGTAAGGCCGGAGCCTCGGCCGCGCGGCGCAGCCGGCGCCGAACAGCGCCAGAGCCAAGGCGAGCGCGCTTCTACCACGCTTTGACATATGTGAGCCCCCCGCCCCGTGGGTTCACGCTCGGAACCAGGTAGCCCAGCTTGTTCTCCTTCTTCGGACGGAAGTGCAGGAGCTTCGGCATCAGGTAGCCGGTCGCGGCGCCGACGGCCGCCCCGAAGAGGACGTCCGAGGCGTGGTGGTTGTTCGAGGTGACGCGCGAGACGCCGACGACGGAGGCGACCGCGAGGGCGGACGCGCAGGCGGCCTTGTCGGCCCTGCCGCCGCCGTACAAGCCGACTTCCGAGTGCTCGACGCAGATCAAGGACGCGGCCGCGAATACGTTCGCCGTATGGCCGCTCCAGAAGCTCTTGACGCAGTTCGAGTCGTATTTCGACTGCGGATCGCAGACCGCGCCTTCGGGTCTGCTGCGCGGAAGCGCGTTGGAAATGGACAGGTTCAGGACCTCCACGACCGCGAAGGTCTCCGCGTTGATCAGCGCCAGTTGGATCGCCGTGTCCGTGTTGCGTCCCGCCCAGCCCGCGGTGATCGGCCCGTCGAGCATCGCGTAGCCCATCAACGGGATCGTCAGGAGGTCGGCGGCGATCCGCACCTTTTCGCGCCCTTGCTCGGAACCGATCAACAGGATGTTGCGCGCATGCCGGTCGAACAGAATGGGCCCCCGCCAGACGGGCGTGACGGGAGGCGCGACGAGATAATAGTTCGCGGCGGCCCCGGCCATCGCGACGCCCGTGACGGCGTACTCCGCCGGGCGAAAACGCGGCCAGTTCTCGTTCCAGGCGTATTTTTTCGGAGCCTCCGAGGCTCTCGCAAAAGACGCCAGAGCCAACAGCAGCATGACCGCGTATCTCATCAGAACGCCATCGTCACGCCGCCGCCGCCCGGGACGATGAACGGCGCGAAGACGTAGCGGTCGGGATGCGTCCCTTTGCGGTACTTAAACACCGCGCGGCCGGACATGATCCCGAGACCTGCGCCGAACACGACGTCCGACAGATAGTGGCTGCCGTTCTCCATGCGCGTGAAGCCGACGAAACTCGCGAGCATGCAGGCGGGAACACCGACCTTCCAGCCGTATTTCGACGCCGCGACCGTCGCGAGCGCGAACGACGCCGAGGTATGCCCCGATGGAAACGCGGCGCGGTCGGTGCTGTCGGGCCGCAGCCGGCTCACGCTGAGTTTGAGAACGGCGGTCTGTACTCCCGCCAGCGTTAGGGCCTCGAAGCCCAGGATCCCGAACTCCTCGGTCGACTCTGACTTGAGATAGTGGCCGGCGAAATAAGTCGCGCCCAGGACGGGAAAGAGATAGACCGGATAACCGATCGCCGCGCCGAAATCGGTGGCGCGCGTGCCGAGCGGGCGCCGCCGCTTCAGCGTCTCAGCCAGGTGGAAGTCGTCGAAGTAGGTCCGTGAACCGTACCGCGCGATGCTCGCCCCGCCCCCGAACGCGACCAAGGTCAGCAGGCCCTCGGGTTTGCCCTCCTCCTTGAAGCTTCCCCACATGTCCTTGGGAAAAGCCTTGAGCTCGCTCAGCTCCGCCGCCGTTCCCTTTAAAGGAAGCAGCAGCGCGAGGAGCAGCGGCAGCGCGCGCTTCACCGGCTCAGGCCTTTTTGAGCTGGCGCGTGATCCAGACGAGAACCACGGCGCCGA
The DNA here is from genome assembly GCA_038211115.1 of Elusimicrobiota bacterium. GTDB lineage: Bacteria > Elusimicrobiota > Elusimicrobia > UBA1565 > UBA9628 > GWA2-66-18. The sequence goes on from JBBQVX010000008.1 coordinate 26,362, forward strand.
TGAAGGCGACGAAGATCGCGCCGATGAGGCCCCCGCCGGGCCAGACGCCCAGCGCGCCGAAGATCCAGCCGCCGACCACGCCACCTACGATGCCGAGGACGATGTCGACGACGACGCCGTAGCCGCCACCTTTCATGAACTGCCCGGCGAGCCAGCCGGCGATAAGTCCGACGACGAGAAAAGTAATCAAGTCCATTGCGTTCTCCTTGAGTTAAGCGGCGCGTCTGCCGGACGCGAGCCGGAAGATGAACATGACCAGAGCGATCAAGATCAGCACGTGGATCAGGCCGCCGCCGACGTGCAGCGAGAAGCCTCCGACCCAGGACAGCAGTACCAGCAGGATGATGACGTCGAGTAAGCCCATGCGTTCCTCCGCGATCTTCGCCTGCATCAAGGATACTCCGTCCTTAGTAATGGGGCTATGCGGAGTACTACGCTGGTCGGCGCGTAGAATTCCGAATATCCTCGAATCGCGGGTGGAGCTATAGTCCATGCAGAAGCGCCGCAAGGAGATCACGTGAAGAAGACACTCTCGTTCGTGTTCGTCGGATTGCTCGCAGCCGTCGCGCCCGCCATGGCGCAGAACGCCGGCAGCGCCGGCATCGGCGTCGTGCTCGGCGCGCCGACCGCGATCACCGGGAAGCTGTGGCTCGACCACAAAAGCGCCGTCGACGTGGGCCTCGGCTGGGATCACCGCGTCACGGTGTACGGCGACTATCTCTGGCACGGCTGGGACGTCCTCCCTCAGCCGTCGCAGGGCAAGGTGCCCGTCTACCTCGGCCTCGGCGCGCAGGTCCGTGCATTCGACGATACCGAGGTCGGCATCCGCACGGTCTTGGGCATCGCGTACTGGCTGCCGCACGATCCCGTCGAGATTTTCCTCGAGCTCGTTCCCGTGTTCTACATGACCCGCGACCCGGGCGTCGGCTTCGACGCCGGTCTCGGTCTTCGCTACTACTTCAAGAGCTGAGGTTCCCTATGAACATAATCCTAAACATACTCGTCAGCTCGATCGCCGTGCTCGTCACTGGCAGGCTTCTCAGCGGCGTCACGATCAACGGCTTCGGCACGGCGATCGTGGTGGCGCTCGTGCTGGGCCTCGTCAACGGGATCCTGGGGCCGGTCCTGCTGTTTCTCACCCTGCCCATCAACGTCCTGACGCTCGGCTTGTTCACGTTCGTCATCATCGGCGCCCTCGTCATGCTCACGGCGGCGATGGTGCCGGGCTTCAAGGTCGCGAGCTTCTGGTGGGCGCTCGGCTTCGCGTTCGTGCTCGCGCTCGTCAACTCCGCGTTCCACGCTCTCACGAGGGTATAAATATGAACAGAATCGGTTCGATCGCGATGCTCGTCTTGGGCCTGGCGTTGCTGGCGACCGGCTATGACGCCTATCACTCCGCGAGTTCGGGCGTCTCGCGTCTCTTCACCGGCGCGCCGACCGACCGCGCCCTGCTGCTGCTGATCGGCGGCTCGTTGCTGACCGTGTGGGGCCTCGGCGGCCTCTCTCGCGGCGCGAAGTAAACCGCCGCGGTTAGGGTATGCTAAAATAGCGCCATCAACCGCTGAATTCAAATTTCGTTCGCACCCAGGAAGGGTGACCGAGCGGTTGAAGGTAGCAGTCTCGAAAACTGCCAAGGGGGCAACTCCTTCGAGGGTTCGAATCCCTCCCCTTCCGCCATTTTTAAAACTATGTCCTGGCTCCCGAAAATAAAGAATCCGTTCGCCAAGGAGGAAGCGCCCGCCGAAGGCGCCTCCTCCATCCCGGGCATGCCGGCCGGCATGCCTCCGCTCCCCCCGGAGATCGCCAACGATCCCAAGATGAAGGGCATGATGGGCACGTTCTTCCGCAAGTGGAAGGACCCGGCGTTCCTCAAGCAGCTGCGCGTCCTCGCGGCGCACATGCAGAAGGACGGGGTCGACATCAAGGACATGAAGGCCGTCCAGGCGTGGCTCGAGAAGAACAAGGAGCGCGTTGAGAAAGGCGACTTCGAGGAAGAGGCGCACAAGCCCGGCGTGACGGTCGTGAAGACCGGTCCCGAGGTCGGACGCAACGACCCCTGCCACTGCGGCTCCGGCAAGAAATTCAAGAAGTGCCACGGGGCATGACCGCCCTCGACCTCGAGCGCACCGCCCTCCTCGCGTGCGTCGGCATGGCCGCCGAGGTGTTCTTCACCGCCGCGACCGCCAAGAAGCGGGACGCCCGCCTGCTCGGCTACACGTACGTCTGGATGTTCCCCATCTACGCGCTGCTCTACCCGGGCTTCAAGCTGCTGCTTCCTCACGTTGGAGGCTGGGCCTGGCCGGTACGCGCGTCGTTCTACGCCGTCTCAATCATGATCATGGAAGGGATCACGGGGCTGATCCTGCGCGCCGTGGTCGGCGAGGCCCCGTGGGAGCCGGAATACCGCGGGCATAAATGGGCGGTGGGCGACCTGGTGCGGCTCGACTTCTTTCCGGCGTGGGCGGCAGGCGCGCTCGTGTTCGAGCGCGCCTACCGCCTCTTAACGCTATAAGCCCTTCCTCTGCGCGTTTGCGCCGGGCGTCTCGCGCCCGGCGACTCGTTTAAATATCCCCGCGACGACCGCCGTGCGGCTCGCGCGGATTGTCGCGCCGGCGCTGAGCGGCCCGTCGGTACAGCGCGGAGTTGTTCATCACGACGGCCATCGAGGCCAGGCGCGCGTCCACGCCGGACACCGACACCTTGTAGCTGTCGATGAGCCAATGGTTGTTCTGGACCGAGACCATCCCGCCGGTCCCCTTCAGCACCATCGAGTGCCCGTCCACGCTGCCGCTCGCGGCGATGATGTTGCCGGACGCGTCCTTGATCACGAAGGAGCTCGCGTCGTCGCCCGCGGTCTCCTCGACCGAGCCGATCACGTTGCCCGAGCAGTCCTTCACCACGGCGCCCTCGTTCTTCGCGGTAACCGCGGTGCCGGAGCGGATCACGTAGCCCGAGGAGTTGACCGCGATCTTGCCGATCTCGCGGCCGCCGCCTTCCACGGTGAAGTCCGTCGAGAACACGCCGCGGCTGATCACGACGTCGTCGAGCTTCATGATCGCGCAGCCGGCCGCGTCGGTCGGCGTCGGAACGGCGATCTCGGCGGCTTTCGCTTCGGCCACGCGCTGCTCGCGCATCTCCCGGCGCCACTCGCCGATGTCGTTGAACTCGTGGGCGAAGGCGGGGGCGGTCAAAGTCATAATGGACAGTACGGCGAGCGTTTTCTTCATGCGTGGTCCCTCTCTCTTATGAACGACGTGCGCGGATCTCATCCGCTGACGAGAGCATAGGCTTAAAGGCTGGCACCGCGCGGGGGTCCGGGGGCCCAGAAGGAGAACGACGTGAGGCCCCTGCGAACGCGGGCCGGAAGGCCTAGGCTACGCGTCCAGCGTCTGGAGCTGCAGCCGGCGGTTGAGGGCCTCGGCGCGCTCTTTGATCACGTCGAGCTCGGTCTCGAGGGTGTGGTCCAGCCAGCGGCGGACCAGCGGGCGAAGGGGCCGGAGGAACAGGGGCAACTCGTACTCCTCATCGTGCTCGAGAAGAGTGCCGCCGTTGACCGGGCGGATCAGCATGCGGCATTCCATCCGCTTGAGCGGGCCGGTGAGCATCACGCCATGATAGCCGCCGTCCGGCGCGAACTGGAAGCTGAAGGTCCCGTGCCAAGGCATTCCGAAGAAGCGACCGCTCGCCTCGGCCGATTCGCCGGCGGGAGAGATCGCGATGGAGTCGACCTTGGGCTCGTAGTTCTTGATCTCGGAGAGGTCGCGCAGATACGTGCGGACCGACTCGTACGGAGCGCTGATCAGAATCCGGCGATTGACGTTCATCATGTCCTGGGGGGAGTGAAAATTGGAGCGGGCGAAGGGAATCGAACCCTCGTCTGATCCTTGGCAAGGACCCGTTCTACCATTGAACCACGCCCGCGGTTCGAAGATGATTCTAGCAAGAATCCGGCCCGTTGGGAAGGAGCTAGGCCGGCTTTGCGGGCTGCGAGGGCGGGAAATGCTGCTGGAGGGCGCTCGCCTCGTCCTCGACCATGCGGCGATTCTCCTCGTCGCGCGCCTCGAGAATCTCGGGGAGCTTCTCGACGAGAACGGCGACGACCTTCGGATCGAACTGCCTTCCGGAGCGCTCCTTGATGTACGCGACCGCGTCGTCGACCGTCCACTCTCCTTTATAGACCCGCTTGGAGGAGAGGGCGTCGAAGACGTCGGCGACGGTGACGATGCGCGCCTCGAGGGAGATCGCCTCGCCCTTCAGCTGGTACGGATAGCCCGTGCCGTCGAAGTACTCGTGATGGCCGACCGCGATCTTCGAGGCGAGGCGCAGCAGGCGGCTCTCCGCGTTCGCGAGCATCTTCGCGCCGTAGATGGTGTGCTTCTTCATCTCGTCGAACTCTTCCGGCGTGAGCTTGGCGGGCTTGCGGAGAATGGAGTCCGGGATCGCGACCTTGCCGATGTCGTGCAGCGGCGCCGCGTAGCGGATGTCCTCGGCTTCGAGAAAAGACAGCCCCATGCCCTGCGCGAGGATCCCGGAGAAGCGGCTCATGCGCCGCAGATGGCGGCCGGTGTCCTCCTGGTCGCGGTACTCGGCGACGAGCGCCATGCGGTAGATCGTCTCGAGGTGCGAGCGGCGCAGGTCATCGTACAGGGTCGCGTTCTCGATGAACGTCGCCGCCATCGTCGCGAGGATGCGCAGCAGGCCCTCGTCCTCCTCGGTGAAGGAGCCTTTGGCCTTGTTGAGGACCTCGAAGACGCCGAGCGCCTTGCCGTCGCGCCCGCGCAGCGGAACGGCGAGCACGGTGCGCGTCTGATAGCCGGTGATGCGGTCCAGATCCTGCGCGAAGCGGGTGTCCTTGTACGCGTCGCGGATGTTCACGGCCGAGCCGGTGCGCGCGACGAAGCCGGCGATGCCCTGGCCGATCGGGATGCGGAGGACCTTCTCCTCCATGCCGAGCGCGATCTTCGTCCACAGCTCGCCTTTGTAGAAGTCGACGAGGAACACCGAGCAGCGGTCGGCGGAGAGGATGTTGCGCACTTCCTCGGCGATGATGCCGAGCAAGGTATCGAGGCTCGTCTCGGCGGCCACCATGCGCCCGAACCGGGCCAGGAGGGACTGACGCTGTTCGAGCTCTTGTCTACGTCCCATGGTTTTTTCGAAGGGCTCCGGCGACGAACTCGGACATATGGAGCACCTTCGCGTCAGGATAGTATTTCCTCAGTCCCCGGTCCAGTTGGATGAGGCACGACGTGGAGCTGGTTAATACGGAGCCCGCCTGGACGGCCGCGACGTTCCCCACCTTGGTCTTCAGAAGATCGTCCGAAAGGTCCTCGTGCACGAAGCCGAAGGCGCCCGCGCCGCCGCAGCAGGCGTCCGCGCCCGCCATCTCGCAGAAGGACGCGCCCGCGGCCCTCCTCGCGGCGCGGCGCGGCGCCTCCTTGATGCCCTGCGGATTGATCGCGCGGCAGGAGTCGTGATACGTCGTCTCGACGCCCTCGGCGACGGCCGCGGGCAGCTTGTCGGCGCATTCGCCGTAAATCTCGATCACGTCCTTGATCCGCTTGGAAAAGCTCTCGGCGCGCGCCCTCCACTTCTCGTCTTCGGGCTTCAGGAATAACTGCGGATAGGTTTTCAGAAAGGCCACGCACGACGAGCAGTCGCCGACAATGGCCTCCGTCCCGTTCTTCTCCGCGTGCTCGATGTTCTTCTTGGCTAGCTCGCGCGCGTCGGCGAGGTCGCCGTAGTTGTGGGCGAGGAGGCCGCAGCACGGGTTGTTCAGGTACGCGCCCTTCCCCTTCAGCTCGTCCAAGGCGAACAGCGTCGCTTCGCCGACCCGCGGGTACAGATAGCGGGGCCCGCACGCGGCGAAGTAGCGGTACGCGGGCTCGTCCGGATTTTTTCGCTTCGCGGTCCGATCGTCGAGATTGCGCAGTGGCGCCTCGTCCGTGTGCTCGTCCATCGACGCCAGGACGGGAAGGCCGATCGCACGAAGGACCGGCCGACCGAGCTTCGCTACGCCCGCTCTCTTGAGCAGGAACCCTATCTTAAGGAGGAACGCGAAGAGCCTCGGGCTCTCGATCATGAGACGGGAGACCCTGCGGACGAGCCAGTGCGTCTCCCCCCGCAGCATGCGTCTTCCTTCCAGGACGATGTCGACGACCGGGACCTTCGCGTAGCACGCGGTCGTGCAGGCTCCGCACGTGAGGCACGTCGAGAGCGCCTCCATGGCGGCGGCCTTGTCGTCCAATTTGCCTTCGATCATCAGGCGCACGATCTGGTTGCGGCCTCGCGGCGACTTCGACTCGTCGCCCGTGGCGACATAGGTCGGGCAGGCCTGCTCGCAGTAGCCGCAACGAGAACACTGGCTCGCGGCGTCGTAGAGGGACCGCACGCCGAGGTCGGTGATCAGGCGTCCGAGAGTTTCGGCCATGGCTCCATTATAGCGCGCCCGAAGGCCTAGAACTTGGCGATGAGGTTCACGAACCAGCCGTGGCTCGTGTAGGAGAGGTCGGTGAGCTCATCGGAGAAGTCGGTGAAGTTGTAGCCGCCGCCGAGCATCAGGTTCTTGCCGACGTGGCGGTACAGCGCGAGCAAAGCGCCGGTGCGCGAGTCGCGCGCCTCGACGACGCGCAGGTGGCGGCCCTCGACGATCGCGTCCCAGTGGCGGACCACGTGCCAGTCGAGGCGCAGGATGCCCAGGTGCGCGGTGCTCGAGAACCACGGAGAGCTCCCGACGCGTCCGACCTGGACCTGCGCGAGCCGCAGCGCGTACTTTCCGCCGATCGAGAGCGCGGGCATCAGGTCGTAGGTCGCGTCGCCGGAGAAGATGTGGCTGCGCTGGCGATAGTCGGGCGTAGCACTCGTGACCGTCAGCTGGCCCGGGGAGGCCAGGTCCCGGAAGAACGTGTACTTGATCAGCGCGTTGAGCTTGTCGTTCTTCGTCGGGCGGTAGGCGAAGCCGAAGACGCCCTCGGTGTACTCGCCGATGAAGAAGTCGCCCTGGCTCGAGCCGCTGAACGAGTAGGCGAGCTTGGTCAGCAAGCGCCAGTCCGGATGCACCTGGTAGCCTATGTTGTTGCGGGTGAGCCAGGTACGGCGGACGATCTGGCCGCGCTCCTCGCGGTACTCGAGGCTCGAGGTCCACTTCACTTTCGTACGCGACAAGCCGATCGAGCCGGTCATCGCGGTGCGGCTGAAATCGCCCGCGCGCGGATCCGACAGGGTGCCGTGCTCGCCGGTGAGCCCGTACCGCCAGCCGTCCTCGGCGGCGATGTCGAGGCCGTAGGCGTGCGTGAGCCCCGTGGGGCCGGTGCCGTGCTGCCAGCGCTCCTCGCCGAAGATCGTCGTCGAGTCCGTGTAGCGCGAACGCGCGCCGGTCACGAACTGCCCGACGCGCCCCACGGTCTGGTTGTCGGTGCGCTGGGTGTCGAGCTGGTAGCTGCCGTAGATCGTCGAGCGCTCGCTGACGCGCGCCTCCGTGCCGAGCTTGCCGCCCATGGTCCGCGCGCCGCGCGAGCCCTCGCCGGTCAGGGACCAGCGGTCGGTCGGCGACCAGCGCCCGCCGAGGCCGTAGCGCCCGTCCTTGAGCCGGTTGTCGAACTTATCGGCCTGGCCTTGTCCGAAGCCGTAGGCGGACCAGCGCTTGAGGCTGTCGTAGCCGAGTTGGAAGGCGACATCGGTGCGCGAGCCCTCCTGGGAGAGGAAGGCGCTCGAGCTCACGGCGACGTTGCGCCGCCAGCTGCTGCGCGAGCCGGCGGAGGTCGACCAGTGGTCCCCCCACCCCTTCTTCACGTCGAGGTCGAGGTTTTGGATCTTCTGTCCGGCCATCTCTTTGGTCTGGTCGTATTTGACGTCGATCTGGGTCTTCCACGGCAGCGGCTGCGTCAAGGTCCCGCCGTATTGAACCGTTTCGTCGAGCGTGAGCTGGCCGGGCCCGGCGAACCCGCGCTCGCGGCCTTTCCAGTAGCCGGTCGCGCGCCCGTCCCAATTCCTTCTCAGGTCGGCGAACGCGATCGCGGCCTCGGCGCGGGCCGCGTTCGCCTTCAGGTCCGCGCGGTCCTGGCTCACGGCGGCGAAGCTGAAGCCGCCGTCGGTCGAGCTTCGTTCTCCGGGGCCCGGGCCCTTCGTCTGCGCGACCTCGCCCTTGAGGTACGTGTTCGGGGTGTAGCGCAGGGTCGCGTCGGCGCCGCCGATGCGGCTCTCGCCGCTGAAGCCCTCGCGCTGGCGGCTCGCGGTCGCGCCGACCTCGAGATGGTCGCCGAGCCAAGCCGATGCGCGGCCGCCGGTCACGTAGTCGCGCAGCTGCAGGAGGCCGGGCTGGTACTCGTAACGGACGACGAGGAAGACGGGATTGCCGGACAGGTCCCCGCTGCGCACGAGCAGGCCGTCGTCGGCCGTCGACGGCAGCGGCGAGCTCAGCACGAGGCGGCCCTGCAGCGCGTCGAAGTCGTAATCCTGGCCGTGCGCGAGGTCGCGCGTGCGCAGAACGAGCCCGGAGTCCTTATCGCGGATCTCGATCGAGATCAGGTCCGAGCCGGGCGTGATGTCGAGATGCTGCAGGTAGTACAGCGAGCCGCCGGTGCCGCGGTATTCCTCCCGCGCGCGCAGCGTGCCGGGATCGCCGACGAAGGCGTCGAGAGAGGCGCGGCGCTCGCCGAAGCGGGTGGTCGAGTCCGTCACCGCGTGCAGGCGGCCGCCGTAGAGCGTGCGGTCGATCGGCACGAGCTCGTTGCCTCGAAGACGGATCGCGTAGTTGCCCCACAACACCTGGGACTCGCCGCGCTCGAGGCGGACGTAGAACTTGCCCTGCGTCGGGGCGTCCTCGCTGAAGGTCGAATCGTCGCCGTAGACCGGGTAGTAGCGGTCGGGATCGAGGCGGCGCAGAAGGTAGCGAGGATCCTTCTCATCGAGGCTCGAGAAGACGTTGCTCAGGGGCTGCTCGCGCGTGTCGGCGCTCGCCGTCAGCAGCCAGTCGCCCTTGATCTGCCCCTTCAAGTAGAACGCGGCGCGTCCGTCCAGGAACACCGCGTGGTCGTAATGGGCCGTGTCCGCGCGCACGAGCGCCGCGGGGCCTTTGGATTTATTGCCGCCGGCCGTGAGATCGGCGAGCGCGACGTAGAACCAGCGGTCCTTGGCGACGTAGATCGGGCGCAGGAACTCGAGCGGCGCCGGCCCGTCGATGCGGACGGCCACGTCGTGGCGGCCCGGGGGCAGAATCTCCTCGACCGCGAAGGCGCCCTCGGGCGAGACCGGAGCTTCCCGGCCCAGCGCGAACGCGCGGCTGCCCGGCTTGAGCCTGTCCCCCGACACCGTGACGAGCGCGCCCGCGACCGGAATCCGGTCGAGCACGAGCCGCGTCTTGCCGTACACCGTCGCGCGCTCGCGCTCGGGGACCGGCCCTTCGAGCGCGGGGCGCTCCCCGGCGCCGATGAGGACGTCGTACGGCTCGGTCTCATCGAAGCGACCTTGGGCGTCGTAAACGCGCAGGACCAGGCGGAAGCCCGAAATCCCGTCGGCTCCCGTCGGCGTCCAGACCGCGCGGTCCTGCGCGTCGAGCGAGCGTACGGCGAACGGGCGCGCCTTCGGGGACTGGCCGAGCGCGAAGAGGCGGACCTCCGAGCGCGCGATGAACGCCGAGTAGTTCCAATAGCCCGTGAACGAGATCGGCTGGCCGCGCCACGCGCGGTCGGGCCAGGCCCCGACCGAGAGAACCTTGCGCGGAAGATGCGCGTCGGACTGCACACGAATGCCGGCGGCGGCGAGCCGCACGTCCGTGCAGCGCTGGGACTCGGCGTCGCTGCGGCCGTCGCCGTCGAGGACGTTGCCGTCGATGCTGAGGCGGTAGCCCGCGGTCGACCGGCCCGGGCTCGCCGCGCACGGATCATCCTCGAGCACCGGCTGCGCCGGCGAGCCGTCCGACTCGCACCAAGGTCTCGTGATGCCCGGCGCGTAGCCCTCGAGGTTCGGGTAAACGGGACGGTCGACGACCTCCGAGCGCCACGCGGCGCGCCCGTCGTCCGGCGACGCGGCCAGCGCGGAGTTCTCCAGCGCGCGCGCCGGAAGCGCGCTCGACAGGACGAGGAGGGCCGACGCCGCGCGCAGAACCCTCATCGACCGCCCCCCGCGCAGGACGCGCCGTCGATTTCGGTCTCGATGGTCAGCGCGTAGCGGTCGGGCTTCGCTTTCCAGCGGGCGCGCACTTCCTCGGACACCTGCCAGAGCTTGAAGCGGACTTCCTCGATCTTCTCGCCGGGCGCGCGGCAATAGCCGAGGCGCAGGACGCTCGGCCGGCGACCGAGGGCCGTGATGAGCCGGTCAACGCCGACGCGCCAGGACGGAGCGCCGGGCGCGGCGGCCGAGACCGCCGTGTCGCCCGACCCGAAGCTCCGCTCATAGACGACCTGCACCTCGTCGCGCCGGTTCAAAGTGCGGCCTTCGCGGGTCGCGTTGGAGGCGACGGGCTCGGACTCGCCCTTACCGTCGGTGACGACCATATCCGGCGTGAGTCCCAGCTTCTCGCGCAGCAGCTCGCCCATCGCCGCCGCGCGCGAACGCGACAGCGCCGAGTTGTCCGCGTACGTGTCGCGCAGGCGCCCGGAGATCGGCGACGAATCGGTATGGCCGATGATCTTGAGCTTGACGCGACGGGCGTCGGGCAGGGCCTTGACCCGCTCGAGAGCCTCGCGGATCTGCTCGACGTGCTCCGGGGTGATCATGGACTTGCCGACGTCGAAGCGAATCGGCGGGATCGTCTGGGTGTCGACGACGAGCGCCCACACCGGCCCGTACACCGGCGCCGCGCTCGGCTGGAACGCGGCTGAGGAGAGGTCGAGCCGCGCGACGCGGTACAGGGACGCGCCGAACTCGGCGCGCGCGAACTTGCCGGCCGTGAGGCGGATCACGCGCGGGTTCTCGGTCGTGATCCGGTAGCCGGTCGGCAATGTCTGTTCGTCGACCTTCAGGATGAAATTGGAGCCGCGCTCCTCGTTCGGGGCGTCGGCGCACGTGATGTGGAACCGGCCGTCCTGGTCGGACTGGATGATCCAGCCGCGGGCCGTGACGACCTTGACGTTGGGCAGGCCGGGCTCGCCCTCGTTCTGATAGCCGTCCGCGTCCTTGTCGTCGAACACCTTGCCGAGGATGTCGCTGCAGTCGAAGGTCGGATCGGGCACGATGCGCACGGTCGCCGTCGCGACGTTCGAGACGCGCCGGGCGGCGACCGTATTGATCGCCCACGCCGAGTTGACGTACGCGCCCTCAGCGACGCCAGAGCCGACGATCAGCAGGAGCTTGAACGTCTTCGTCTCGTTGGCGGCGAAGGTCAGGCCCGTCCATTCGATCTGCCGTCCGGACTGAGCGGGCTCGGCGGCGGCGCCGTTTAGCGTCGCCGAGCCCGAGCGGTACTTGAAGCCCGGCGGCAACAGGTCGTGGAGCTTGATGTTCGGGAGAACCGACGCGTAGTTGTTGCGCGCCGTGATCGTGTACAGCACGAGATCGCCGCGGCTTGCCTCGGGGCGCTGCGCGGTCTTCGTCACGAAGATCGCGTCGTCGAGGATCGGATCGAGGGGGACGTGGTTGTTGACCACGGCCGCGTCGGCGAGGTTGTCGAACTGGAAGCGGAGGTAGTAGACGGTCGGCTGGACGCCGGTCGGCGCGACGGCCTGAGCCTGCACGAGGAACGGATCCGGGACGAGCGGCACGTCGAGGCAGTTCACGCCCGCGCAGCCGACCGTCGAAGGATTCGGAGCGATCAGCGTGGACGGCATGTTCGGCAGATTCGTCAGATAACCGTTCGGCGCCGCGAAGCGCAGGGTATAGATGCCGAACGGCGCGCCGGCGGCGAAGTTGATGTCGAACTGATAGAAGCCCGTGACCGAGGTGACCTGGCCGTCCTGGCCGGGCAGCAGATGCAGCGCGGGAACGTAGCCGGGCGGGCCATCCAGGAAGACCTGGGCGCCGGCGATCGGTTGGCGCGTGATCGAGTCGTAGAGGACGCCGTTCGGATCGAGCGGCAGGCTCTGATTGAGCACGTTTTCGCCCGTCTGCAAAGTCAGGTTGCGGATCGTGCCGTCGGTCAGGACGACGCCGGCGTGCGTTGAGATCGCCTTGCCGTAGACGACTCCGGTGACGGGATTGCGGAAACGGATCTGGTAGCCCGTCCCGGGAACGAGGTTGGCGATGCGGTAGGTGCCGTCGGCTCCGGACAAGGCCGACGCCACGAGCACGCCGCCGCGCAAGACCTCGACCGTCCAGTTCGCCTCGACGCCGTCGCCGAGGTTGTAGGTCCGATCGTGGTCGACGTCCTGCCAAACGCGGCCGTTGACCGCGGCGCTGCCCGGCGTGCCTCCGACCTGCACGCGCACGGGATCGTCGTCGTTCGGATCGGTCGGCGAGTTCCCGCTCTCGATGCCGTCGTCGAGGTCTCCGTCGGACAGGCCGGTCAAAGCGCCGCCGTTCGCGCTGAAGGACGACTGGTTGTCGATGTTCGTGCCGGCCGGCGCCGTCGAAGACACCCGCACGCGGAAGCGCAGGAATTGGCTCGCGCCCGGATTGAGGGTCCCGATGTTGCGGCCCGCGACGAGCGCGGAGATCAGGCCCGCGTCGGCGACGAGCACCCCGTTCGACGTCGTCGTGCCCGTGCTGTAGGCCGTGTTCGTCGGCGGGACCGCGTCCGTCACCGTCACGTTCGTGGCGCTCGCAGTCCCGACGTTGAAGGTCGTGATCAGATACTCGAGCTCGTCTCCGGGATCGACGGTGCCGCCGTTGAGGTCGGTGACCTGCTTCGTCTGCCGGATGACCGCAGCACCCGTAGACCCGACGACGCTGTACACGGGCTGGTCGCCGTTGCCGTGGTTGCCGTCGCCGTCGGACTTGATGTCGGGACGGCCGGAGGCCGAGATGATCGCCTGGTTGGCGATCACGGTACCGCCGATCGCGCCCGAGCTCACGCGCGCCTTGAAGCTGAAGGAGATTTCGCTGTGCGCCGTGATCGTGCCGACGGCGATGGTCACCGCGCTCGAGTTCGTGATGTTGTAGTCGCCCCTGTCGGCGTCCGCGGCGTCGGTCAGCGCGATCGCGAGCGTGGGGCTCGAGCCGTCCGCGTCGTACAGAAGGTTGCCGGGCACGTAGGCCGCGTTCGCAGAGATCTGGTCCCGGACGACGACCGACGTCGCGGCCGTGTCTCCCAGGTTCCGCACCGTGACCGTGTAGGTGAGCGTGTCGCCCGCGACGACGAAGCCCCCGCTGTCGTCGACGACCGACTTCTCGGACAGCAGGTACGCCCCGCCGGCCGCGATCAGCACGGTCGGGTCCGGGGTCGGCGCGGTGGCCGGGTCGTCCGAGAGCTTCGTGATCGGCGTGCCGGTGCCTTCCCCGAGGGCACTCAAGGAGCCCTGGTTCGAGATCGCCGTGCCCGCCGTGACGCCGGAGCTGAGGCGCACGCGGAAGGTCACTACCGCCTGCTCGCTTCCCGTGTACACCGCGAGCGCTCCCGCGACCTCTCCGGGCGTTCGCACCGACAGGCCGGAGACGAGCGGCGAGGTTCCCCCCACGTCGGCCGCCGAGGCGGCGTTGAGTGTCGTCGAATTGGGCACGTAGACGGTGTTGGCCGGGATCGCGTCGACGACGACGGACGTCAGCGCGCGCTCGGTCCCGCGGTTGCGAATGGTCATCGTCCAGGTGACCGTGTCCCCGGCCACGAGCGAGCCGCCGTTATCGTCGGCCGCGGTCTTGTCGAAATCGAAGCCGGGGATCGAGTTGATCACGACCGACGTCGGGTCGTCGTCGTTCGCGACGGCCGGGTTATTGCCCGTCTCGGTCGCGTCGTCGTCCGCCGCCCGGTTCGAGTCCGACTTGAACGGGTTCGTGAACCCGGGCGCGGTCAGCGACGCCTGATTGAGGATCTTCGTGCCGTTCGGGATCGCCGAGCTGATGCTGACCGTGAAGCTCAGCGTGACGGTGCTCGCCGCCGGGATCGTCAGGTTCGTGACCGACACCAGGCCCTTGTTCGCCGTGCCGCCGAGCGCGTTCGACGCGTCGACGAAGCCGCCGGGCGCCCCGCTCACCGTCACGGTGGACAACGTCGCGCTCGAGATGAACGCCGAGCCGCCGAGCGCGCCCAGGTCGTCCGTGAGCGCAGTCCCCGCCGCCGCGATCGCGCCGCCGTTGGCGAGCGAAACGGTCCAGGTCAGGACGGTATTAAAGGGCAGAATCGCCGTGGTCGGGGTCACGGACTTCGTAACGTTGAGCAACGGCGCGCGGATCGAGATCACCGCGTTGTCGCCGTGGTCGTCTCCCCCCGCGATCGCGGCGCCGTCGGCGATACCGACGTTCGCGGACGCGAGCGTGAAGACGTGCGTGCGGGTTTCGGCCGCGAGCCCGGCCGCGGTATTGCGGCTGAAGTACTGTGTCGCGGCCGCCGTGGAGACCAGCAGGCGGCCGTTGACCGAGTCGTTGTCGAGGCGCGTTTGGTACGCCGCGGTCAGCGTCTCGCCGGCGGCGACGTAGGCGGGCGTGGAGATCATCGCGATCGACAGCAGGCCCGTCGTCGAGCTGTACGCGAGCGTATACTCGGTCGTCGAGAACGTCAGCGTCCGGCCTCCCGCGATCGAGACGGCCGTCGTGAAGGTCGCGGGGCTCGCCTCGCGGGCGCCGACCGGGAGAAGGGCCTGCAGGGTCGGCTGGAACGCCTCTGAGTTGCCGACGTTCTTGGCCCTGATCGTGAACGTCGAGATCACGCCGAGGTCCATCGTCGCGCCGGCCGGGGCGTCGAGGGCGACGGCCAGGCGCGGCTCGATGACCGTGATGATGGGCAGGGCGTTCATCGGGCTGACCGAGACGACGCCGCCGGTCGACGAGGTTAGCTGGGCCGTGACGGAGTTCGTCATCGCCGTCCCGTCGATGTTGCCGCCGACGTCGCGCGCCCGCGCGGTCATGTCGATGTGGACGGTCGGGCTCGAGCCCGTGCTCTCCACCGAGCCGATCGAGAAGTCGAGGGTTCCGAGCGCCCCGGGGGCGGGGCCGCTGATGATCGCGATCGCGCCGCCGCCGGCTTTCTGCGCGTTCGAGACGACGACGGCCGCCGTGCTGTAAACGAGCCCGGCGGGCAGGGCGTCGATGACGTGGACGCCGTTGACCGTGCCTTGGCCGAAGCTGAAGGTCAGCCGGTACGTCGCGTCCTCGCCGACCGCGTACGTCAGGTCGCCCGGCGCCTTGACCGTCTTCTCGATATGGACTGGGCCGACGATGACCGAGACCGGCGTCGGGTCGGTCGCGGTGTAATCGTCGATGCCGCCGGCCCCGGTCCGCTCGTCGGCCGGCGCGCCGGGCTGGCTCGTCCAGGTCACGCTCGAGCCGTTGACCATGGTCTGCTGGGGCTGGACTCCGGGGCCGAGCGTGAACTCCGCGTCGAACTGATAGGTCGCGCCGGGCGACAGCGGGCCGGGCACGTTCCAGCGATACGTCGTGGAGCCGCCCGCCGTGCCGTCGTTGACCGGCACGCCGGGATTGTCGGGCGCGGCGAAGATCGTCGGGGAGATCAGGTTTTGGTCGATGACGTCGCGCACCGTCAGGTCGTGCGCGGCGCCCGCGAGCGGGCCGGAGCCGTTGACGATCTTGATGCGGTAGCGGACCTTGTCGCCGGCCTGCAGGCCCTGGGCGGCGTCGGCCGTCGTCACCGACACCAGGAACTTGTCGATCCCGAGGATCGGCTCGCGCACGCCGAACGCGATGCCGGCCGTGGACACGGCCGTCTGCGCGGCCCCGCCCGAGGTCTTGGCCCATGTGTACGACGCGCCGTTGCTGATGACCGAGCCTTCCTGGTTGCCGGCGACGTCGCGCACCGTCGCCGTGGCCGTGATCACGGCCTGGGTGAACGGCGGCAGGCAGCCGTAGGTCAGGTCGACCGCGTTGCCGACGGTATTGTTCGTCACGTTGACGGCGCCGCAGGTGCCCGGCGCGAGCAGCGCGCCGTTATGGCCGAGTGCCGCGAGCGTGAGTCCCGCGGGGAGCGCGTCCTGGATGCGCAGGTCGTACAACGCGACGCCGACGGTCGTCGACGGGATCTTGATCGTGTACACGACCGTCCCGCCGATATTGGACGTGGAAACGTCCACGGACTTGGAGATCGTCGTCGGCAGCGGCGTATTCACGGTCGCCGCCGAGCTCGCCGTCGCGGCGTAGGTCCGGCGCTCGACGGGGCTGGCGCTCTCCTTGGAGAAGTACTGCGTCACGCTCGCCGAGTTGGACAGGGACAGGCCTCCGCCGGCGGCCGAGTCCACCTGGACGTCGTAGTCGACGACCAAAGCCATGGTCGAGCCGCTCACCGAGCCGTTGAGGATCTGTCCGTCGGTCAAGTCCCACTGCAGGACGCCGGTCGCGGGCGTGTAGGACTGCCCCAAAGTCACGCCGACTCCGTTGAGCGTCGCCGAGCTCACGACCGGCGTCGTCGCGCGCATCCCGACGGGCAGAACGTCGACCGCGCGGACGTTGTAGGCCGGGCCGCCGCCCGCGTTCGTCGCGGTCACCCGGTAGAGGACCGTGCTTCCCGCCTGGACGTTGACCGACTGCCCTGTCCGCAGCGTCTTGCCGAGGATCAGCGCGGGCTGCTTGAGCGTGACGGTCGAGGAGCCGACGGCCGAAACCTGAGCCGCCGCCGCGACGTCGTCATAGCGCAGGCGCGCCGCGTTGACCTTCGTCGTCACCGTCGGAGCCGTCGCGATGCCGCCCGCGTCGAGTACGCGGGCCCGGTAGACCAAGGTGAGAACGTTGTTGTTGAGGTCGTTGTCTCCGGCGTTCGTCACGCGCCCGAGGAACCACGTCATCGTCCCGGTCGCGCCGGCCGTTGGGGCGCTCGACAGAGCCGGCGCCGCGTAGGCGAACGCGACGGCCCCCGAGGCGGGCACCACCGGATCGAAGGAGTCGAAGGCCAGCCCCGAGGGCAGGACGTCCTCGACGCGGAAGTTGTTGACCGTGCCTTCCTGGAGCGAGGCCTGCAGAGTGTAGGTCACGATGTCGCCGACGCGGAACGAGCCGTCCGCCAGGAGCGCCCCGGAGGAGCTCTTCGCGACCGAGTAGACGTTGGAGACCGTCGATGTGGCGCTCGCCTGGCTCGTGTAGAGGTTGGGCGCCGCGCCCGCTCCATTGCGCTCGCCGTCCGACGCCCCGGGCGGGCCGACCGCGACCCCGAGATCGGGGCCCGGCGAACCGTTAAGCGAGGTCCAATCGCCGACCGCCGTCACGCCCAGCAACTGGCTCGGCAGCACCGCGTCCGTCACGAGCAGCTGGACGCGGAACTGCAGCGGCGTCGTGGTCGTGACGTCCAGGTCCTGCGGCGCCGCCTGGCGCCGCCCCCACGTGAGCGAAGAGGCGGCCACGTCGGGCTCGCCGATCGCGGGGCCGCTCAAGCCCACGGTCGTGCCGGGGACGTAGCTGAGCCCCGCGGGCAGATAGGCGCCGACGTTCAGGTCGTACGCCGGCGAGCTTCCTCCCGCATTGCTCACCGTGATCGTCGCGGTCAGAATCCGCCCGGCGTCGAAGGCCGCCGCCGGGCTCATCGCGAAGCTGACGATCCCGCTCGGCTCGCGCACCGCGATCGTCACCGTCGAGCCGTTGACCGGCGTCGAGCCCGTGTACGAGTACGAGGAACTGTTAATTAAAGTCGTCGCATTGACATTGCCGGCGATGTTGCGCACCTGCGCGTCGTAGAGGATGGTCAAGGTCCGCTCGGCGTTCGTCGTGTTGCTGGTCACGGTCACCAGCCCGAAGCTCCACGTGATGTCCGGGCCGTCGACCGGAAGCCCGCCCGGCGTGATCGTCGGCGCGGCGGCGCTCACGGCGGTTCCCTGGCTCGGCGCGGGCGTCGCGAGCAGGCGCATGCCCGACGGCAGGTGGTCGAAGACGCGCAGGTTCGTGATCGTCCCGGCCGGAAGGACCAGGCTCAGCTGGTAACGGACCTGCTCGCCGACGACGACGTTCGTCGACGCGTCCGCGTTCTGAGAGGTCGTGACGAGCGTCTTATTGAACGAGATCGTCGTGATCGAGACCGCCGAGGAGTCCGTCGCGGTCAGCACGAGCTCTCCGCTCGCGCTGCTCGGCGTCCCGAGCGGCGCGGTCTGCGAGCCGCTGTCTCCGGGCAACGTCGTCGCGAAGATCGTCGCGCCATTGAGCAACGAGTCGTTCGGAGAGGCGTTGACGCCGACGAGCGCGCGGTAGGTCAAAGTGACCGTCTGGCCGGCGTCGAGCCGGTCGAGCCCTTGCCCCAGGGGCAGGCCCGTGTTCGCGCCGGTGAACGTGACCGTGCCGTTCGCCCCGGCGGTGTAGCCGCCCTCGGTCGCGTCGTCGACGACCGAGTCGCCGTCGTTGTCGATGCCGTCGCCCGAGCCGTCCGTCATCAGCAGCTTGTTCGTCGCGAGGACGTCGTGCATGACGAGATCGAAGGCCGGCGCCGGACCGGTGTTCGTCACGGTCACGCGGTACTCGAGGGTGTCGCCGCCGCGGCCGACGCCGGCCTGTCCGTAGGCGCCGCCGAGCGTGATGTTCTTGACCTGCTTGTCGAACGCGAGCGCGGGCCGGGCGATGACCGTCGCCGTGCTCGAGTGCAGCGCAGCCTCGGTGCCGCCCGCGAAGGCGTCTGTCGCGTCGTTCGAGGCGTAGGTCTGGCCGATCGCGTCGAAGCGCACGCCGAGATTGTTCGTGTTGACGCGGCCGTTGACGTTGAAGGCGTTGTTGAGCGCGCGCGCGACGAGATCCACGACGAAAGTGCCGTTGCCCGAGAAGTCGGCGGCGGTGAAGTTCACGACGCCGGAGAGCACGGGTGTGTTGCCCGTCGCGGTCGGTATCGGAAGGTCGTGCAGCCCGGTCGCCGTCGAGAAAGCGACGAAGCCGAGGCCCGTCGGCAAAGTGTCGCGAAGAGTGATCGTGCTGATGTCCGCGCCGCCGAACCAGCGCGCACGCAGGCGGAACGTCGCCTCCTCGCCGATCGCGAGGGTGCCGGTGCTCGTGAAGGACTCGCTCGTCGAGATGAGGCTCTTGGTGACGGTGACGCCGACGATCTTCGGCGCAGACTGGTCCAGGCTGTAGTTCGAGCCGGTGTCGGAGCCGCCGTCGTCGTACAGGCTGCCTTCGACCTCGGCGACGAGATTCAACGGGTTGCCGTTGTCGTTCGCGATCGCGACGACACGGATGACCGCCGACGCCGCCGCGGCGATCGTGCCGATCTGAACCTCCGTGCAGGCGTTCGCGACACAGGCGCCGCCCGTGCCGCCGGTGCCCGGCGTTTGGACGTTGACGGACGTCACCGTCCAGCCCGTGCCGACGCTCGCCAGGCGCCAGGCGACGTGATCGGCGAAGGAGCCCGCGTCGCCGTTGTTCTTCAGCGTGAAGTCGAACGTCTGGGAGGCGCCGTCGGCGAGCGTCTTGAACGCCGGGGTGACCGTCATGTCCACGTCTGGGGTCTTCGGGTCGAACGCGGCGGTGACGGCCTGCGTGCTCGCGACGCCGCAAGTGGTCGCGAAGTCGATTTCGCCGGCGACCGCGCCGCCCGCCGGGAGCGCGGGATCGCTGCCCGCGCCCGTCGTCTCGGGGTTCGTGAACGAGGAGGTGTTCACGTCGAAGCTCCCGGTCTGGATCACGCGGTAGTTGACCTGGACGAATTGCGAGTTGCGCAGAACGCCGGTCAACTGGAAATGAGGCGACGCCCCGGCGGCCGTCATGGTCATCGCGGATACGGCGCCGTCCGTCGTGAAGGTCGGCGTCGAGGAGCCGTCGAAGAGGAAGCCGGCCGGCAAAGTGCTGATGACGACCATGCCTTGAGCCGTGCCGCCGCCGTTGAAGAACTTGACCCCGATCTCGCTGCGTCCGCCGCGCAAGGTCGTGAACGTGATCTGGCTCGAGGCGTTGGCGAAATTCGGCCCCATGAAGAGCTGCGCGGTCGCCGTACTCGCCGACGGAGAGTTTAAGTTCGAGCGCAGGCCTTCCGCCTTCTCCGTGCAACCCCAGCTGAGGTTCGCCGTGTTGACGTCCGACACGCAAGTCGAGCCGAGCGTCTCCGTGACGAGGTACGTCGCGTTCGCTCCGCTCGCCGCGAGGGTCGAGACGCGCACCGGGACGTTCGTCGCGAGCGCCGGCGTCCCCGTGATGCCGGGGCCGCTCACCGTCGCGGCTCCGCCGTCGCTGGGCAGGATGTCGGTCAGGCGCAAGTGCTCGGCCTGCTGGGCCCCGGCGTTGGTCACGACGACTTTCCACTCGACGCTGTCTCCGACGCCGCCGTAGACGGAGGACGTATAGCCGACCTGGCCGGCCGTGAGGTTGCGGCCGGTCTTGGTCACCGCGATGCTGGGCTTCTTGACGCCCAACGAGAACGGCGTCCCCGGGTCCGACAGCGCCTGGCCGCACGCGGTCGCCGCGGTGGCCTTCGTCGTGACCTGAGGCGCTAAGCCGTTCGTGAGCTCGTTCGATGAGACCTGGAAACGGAGCCTCACGCTGCTGTAGCCGCCCGGCTCGCCGAGCGGGGAGACGTCCGCCAGCTGAGAAACCTCGGTCGAGCGCCAGACGTACGGGTCCGCCGCCGTGCCCGTGCCGAGCGGGTCCCCGCCGGCGCCCAACGCGGTCCAGGTGGCGCCCGCGTTCGTACTGACCTCCACCGTCCCGGGCACGAGGTCGATGCCGGTCACGCCGGGTTCGAGGACCTCGGACAGGTGCGCGTCGTAGACGTGGACGAGGCCGGTATTCCTCAGGATGATCGTGTCGAAATCGAGCGCGCACATCTTCGCGAACGTATTGACGCTGTCGTGGGTGGCCTGGATGCCGCCGGTCGGGAACGTGAAACCGGGATCGAGCTTCGTCAGGAGCTCGTGGTTCGTTCCGTCGCAGCCCCAGCGGCCTGTGATGATGCTCCCGCCGGTCGGGATCGAGCAGATGCCGCCGGCCACGTCGGCCACGACCGTCAGCGCGACGCCGCCGCCCGCGGCGATGTCGATCGGGAGCGCCCCGGTCGTCACGTTCCACGTCGCGGTGGCACCGACGATCCCCACGACGTTCACGGGATAATTGGGGTTCTGCGCGTTCGTCGACGAGACGTTGATCGTCAAGCCGGGCGGGATGACGTTGCGGATGTCCGTGTTGTACAGACCGCCGCTGCCGGCGTTGTTGGCGTAGATGACCCAGGACACCTGGTTGCCGGTGACGTTCACGGTCTGAGGCGTCGTCGTCAAGGTCAGGCGTCCGGCGCGAGTCAAGAGCGGCGCCGCCGACGAGCCGGTCGCGAAATCACGCGCCGCGGTCGGGTCCGTCTGCCAGTCGTCGTAGGCGCCGGTCGCCGACAGCGAGGAATTGTTGGTGGACGCGGCCGCGCGGCGCCGCACGACCACGCCGATCGTGCCGGTGCCCGGGAAGGCTCCGCCCGTGTACAGGAACGTCGGGTTGACGCCCCCGTTCTCGGCGTACGTGATGTTGCC
>JBBQVX010000009.1:0-44957 GCA_038211115.1 Elusimicrobiota bacterium
GCCGCCGGCGGCGCCGCGGCCTACGGCCGCGTCTGCTCCTACCGCGAGGCCGACGAGGCCGACGCCTCCGCGCTGAGCGCCGCCGGATGGCGGCGGCCCACGACGCCGCTCGACCGCAACACGACCTACCTGCTCGACCTGTCGCCCGAGCCCGACGCGCTGCTCGCCGGCCTCTCGACCAACTGGCGCCACAACCTCAAGCGCGGCCTCGCGCGCGCCGAGGCGTCGGCCTGGTCCGCTCCCGATCCCGTCGAGATGGAGAACGTCTACAAGGCGATGGAAGCGCTGAAGGGGCTTCCGCCGCAGCATCGCGCCGACGAGCTGGGCTCGATGGTGCGCGCGCTCGGCGGCTCCATGGTGCTCCGGCGCGCGGTCGTCGACGGGCGGACCATCGCGCTGCGCGCCTGCGCGATCTTCGGAGCTTCGTCCGTGGATCTGCTCGCGGCCGCCACGGAGGAGGCGCGGAAAGTGTACGCCACCTACTCCCTCCTCTGGTCCTTGATCCTCGAGTCCCGCCGGCTCGGCGCCCGGACGTACGATCTCGGCGGAGCCGATCCCATCAACGCCCCCGGCGTGTCGGACTTTAAAAAGGGCCTGGGGTCGCGACTTGCGACCACGCTCGGCGAGTGGGACTTCGCGTCGCCCTCCGCCCTGCGCCGCCCCGCGGGCGCCTTGATCGCGTGGAAGCTCGGGAAGGGCGCGTGAGCTGGAAGCACTCGCTCTGGCGGACGGTCGCGCGCGCCGCGGGACGCCCTTCGGACGATTCCGGCCTGCGGGTTTTAGGCTACCACGCGGTCGGCTCCGTCATCCCCGGCGACCGGTACGGCCTCAGCGTCTCCCTGGCCTCGTTCGCGCGGCAGATGGAGCTCGTCGCGTCGGGCCGGTTCGGGAAGCCCGTCTCGCTCGGCGGGGCGCGGCTCGACGGGAGCGCGGAGCTCGCGGTCACGTTCGACGACGGCTACCTCGACACGCTGAGGGCCGCCTCTCCGATTATAGCGCGCCTGTCCGTGCCGTTCTCCGTCTGCGTCACGCCGGGCCTGCTCGACTCGGGGCCCCCGCACCTCTCCTGGCACGAGCTCAAGGAGCTCTCGCTCGTCCCGGGCTGCGAGATCGGGGCGCACGGCCTCACGCACGCGCGCCTCGACGGACTGAGCGACGCCGCGCTGTCTCAAGAGCTGTCCGGGTCCCGCCGCCGCCTCGAGGACGCCCTCGGACGTCCCGCGACCGTGATGACCTGGCCGCACGGGGCGGCCTCGCGCCGCGCCGCGGACGCCGCGCGCGCCGCGGGATTTACGCGCGCCGCGTGCTCGCTCTACGGCCTCAATCAAGCAGACCGCAATCCGCTGCTGCTCAAGCGCGTCGAGATCACGGGCTTCGACGACGAGCGGGATTTCACGGGCAAGGCCTCGGGGACTTGGGACTGGTTCGCCCTGCGCCAAGGCGACCCCGCCGCGAAATGACCGAACGCCCTTTCGACGTCGTCATCCTTTCCAGCGTGGAGTGGGACGCCGCTTGGCAGCGCCATCACGCCTTCGCGGCGCAGTGGGCGAAAGCCGGGCACCGCGTCTTCTTCGTCGAGAACACGGGCTTTCGGGAGCCCGGCCTCGGCGACGTGCGCCGCGTCGCCAACCGCCTGCGACGCGTGCTGCGCGGCCGGCTGTCGCGGGGCGTCCGCGCGCCGAAGGGCGTGATCGTCGTCAGCCCGTTCGTCCTACCGCCGACGCGCCGCGTGTTCCGCGAGACCAACGCCGCTTTGCTCGCGCCGCGTCTGGCTGACCTGCTTCACGACCGCGGTCTGCGCCGGGGACCGGTGGTCTTCGCGTATCTCCCGACCGAGACGACGCTGTCTTTGCTCGACGAATTGTCGCCCTCCCTCGTGGTCTACGACTGCGTGGATAATTTCTACGGCCTGCCGAGCCCTCCGCCGAACCTCGCCGCGACCGAAGCCGCGCTGATGGCCCGCGCGGGCCTGGTCTTAACGACCTCGCACACGCTCTATCAGGATAAGACGCCGCTGCACCGCAACGTCGTCGAGCTCCATCACGGCGTCAGCCGCGCGTTCTTCCTCCCCGCCGCCCCGGATCGTCCGCGCCGGCGGCTGTGCTACTTCGGGACGCTGTGGCGGGCGGTCGACTACGCGCCGATCCGCGCCCTCGCGGAGGCGGGCTTCGACATCGAGCTGATCGGCCCGGTCAAGGAAGCTCCTCCCCCGCTGCCGCCGTCGGTCGTTTTTCGCGGCGCCTTTCCGCACGAGGAATTGCCCGCGATGCTGGCCGACTGCGACGCCCTTCTTCTTCCCTACGTCAACGACGAGTACAACCGCGGCGTGATCCCCGCCAAGACCTACGAATGCCTGGCGACCGGCCGCCCGGTGCTCGCGAGCCCCTTGCCCGCACTCGCAGGCTTATCCGAAGTCCTCACGATCTGCCGCAAGCCCGCCGATTGGATCGCGGCGGCCCGCGCGCTCGACAAGGACGCTTCGCGCGGCGCCCGCGTCGAGGCCGCGCGCGCGCACGCCGAGGAAGCCGTGTTCGCGCGCCTGTCCGCCCTCGTCGAGAAAGCGCGCGAGAACGCCCCCCCCGCGAAGGCCGCGCCGCACCGGCGCAGCGCGCTGCTGTCGGGACTCGGCTGGATCGGCGTCCTCTACAGCGCCGCCCGCGTGTCGACTCTCGCGACCCAGCTGCTGGCCGGGCGCCTCCTCGGCCCGGAAGAGTACGGCCGCGCCAACCTCGTGATCGCCGCGGCCGCGTATCTGCAGATCATCCCGATGCTGGGCTTTCCGCTCGCGACGAGCAAGCTGATCTCCGACGAACACGACGAAGGGCGCCGCGCGCGGCTCATCTCGACCGCGCTCGCGTCGTTCGCCCTGTGGGCGGTGCTGAGCCTTCCCTTGATGACGCTCGCCCACGGCTGGCTCGAACGCGCGATGGGCCTGCCCGCCGAGCTGTTCGTCCTTTCAGCGACCCTCGCGACGGCGACGGCCTTGAGCCAGGTCCTCGCGAGCCCGCTGCTCGGTCTGAAGCGCTTCGCGCACCGCGGGCTCGTCGAGACCGTCTACGGCGTCGCGGCGCCGGTCCTTCTCGCCGGGCTCGTCGTTTTCACGGGAGCGGATCATCGCGCGATGATCCTGGCCTTCGTCGGAAGCCTGCTCGCGAGCTCCGCGTACGCGCTGTGGACCTTGCGGCGCTACCTGCGCCCGGCGTTCGAGTGGAGCTTCGTGACGGCCGTCGGCCGCTACGCCGCGACGGCCGCCCCGACCTTGCTCGCGACGGCCTGCGTGCTCGCGCCCGCGCGCCTGTTTCTGAACCGGCACGGGAGCGCGCACGAAGTCGGCTTGTTCAGCGCCTACTTCACCTCGACGGTGCAGGTCGCGCTCGCGTTCCTCTACATGCTGCAGGCCGTGCTCGTGCCGATGGCGAGCGGGCCCGACGCGCAGCGAGAGATCTGGGCCTTGTTCCGGCGCGCGGGTGCGCCCGCCTTGCTTGCGGGGTGGGCGCTCTTCTACGCGACCGCGATCGCGGGCATCGCGCTATTCGGCCGCCGCTACAATTTCGACCTCGGCTGGGCGGCCGCGTTCGCGGGCGCGGCGACGCTCATCCTCATGCACGGCGCGGTCTCCGCGCTGTACGCGGCGCGCGACATATCCGGCCTGCGCGTTTCGGTGGCCGGCGCGCTCGCGGCCGGAATCGGCAACGTGGCGCTGACCGCCCGGCTCGTTCCGCCGTTCGGCGTGCTCGGCGCGGCGCTGGCGCTCACGCTGTCGTACGCCGGGGGCCTGGCGCTGTACGGCCTCTTTTCCTTGTGGGAACGGCGCGCATGAAGCGGCCGACGATCGCGGCCGCGGCCGCCGCCGCGGCGGGAGCCTTCGCCGCGACGGCTTGGTTCATCGCGCGCCGCGCGGCGCCCCCGGCCTTCGACGACGCCTGGTATCTCGAAACGAGCTTCCGGCTCTGGACGGCGCTGAGGGCCGGGCCGCTTTCGTTTCTCCGCGCCTACGAGAACGCGTTCCATATCAAGGCGCCGTTGATCTCCCTCGTCCCGCTGCCGCTGTACGCCCTCTTCGGAGCCGGCGAGCGCGTCGCGGTCTGGGCGAATCTGCCGCTCGCGGCGCTTTCGGCGTGGGCGTGGTCCCGCGCGGCGGCGGAGTGGTGGCACGGGCACCCGCGCGCGAGGGAAGCGGCGGCCCTCGGCGGCGCGCTGTGCGCGCTGACGCCGCTCGCCTACGGACTGTCGCGCGTTTTCCTCGTCGAGACCCTGCTGACCGCCCTGCTCGGCCTGTGGGCCTGGCGCTGCGCCGCGGCCAAGCCGGGCGACCGCCGCGAGGGTGCGCGCCTCGGCGTCCTGCTCGGCCTCGGCCTGCTCGCGAAAGTCACCTTCCCGCTCGTCGCCGCCGGCTTCGTCTGGCCCGCGCGCGAGCGGCTGAAGCCGCACGCGAAGACCGCGCTGCTCATCGGCGGCCTGCTCGCGGCGACGTGGTACGCGGCGAACGCCCCCTACGTGCTCGGCTTCGCTTGGAGCGCGGGCTTCGGTCGCGTCGCGGGCGACTACGCGGGCACGGGAGGCCTGGGGGCGCGGCTCGACTGGCTCGCCGCGATCATCGGCGTGGGCCTGTCCTGGCCGCTCTTCGCGGCCATGTCCGCGGTCTCCCTCGCGGCCGTCCTCGGGGAGAGGAAAGCCGATGACGGCGTTCGAACCGCTTTGTGCGGCATGGCTCCATTTCTCGTTTACGCCGCCGGCGTCAACCGCGAGCCGCGCTTGATCGCGCCGCTGCTTCCCGTCGCAGCACTCCTGGCGGGCCGCGCCGCCGTCTCCTTTCGCGGCGCCGCCGCACGGGGCGGCGCGGCCGCCGTCCTGCTCGGAATCGGGCTCGCGGTCTGCGCGAGCCGGACGTTCCGGACCCCGCCCCCCGGACCCGGCTGGGACCGCGCAGCGCTCGTCGACGCCGTCGCGGCGTCCGGCGGGAAAGTCGCCGCCGTGGCCCTCGAGGATCCCCGCCTCAACGCGAACAATCTCTCCTCGCTCGCGGCCTCGCGCGGCCTCGAGCTGGGCTTCGTGAGCCTCGGCTACGCGCAGGCCTCCGCCGAGGGCGCGCTGATCCGCCTCAAGGACAAGTCCTGCGACCGGCTCGTCCTCGTGGACGGCGTCCCGGAATCGGAGTTGCCCGCATTCCTGAACCGGGCCAACGCGGGCGTCCGCGCGATGGCCGAGTCGGGCCGGCTGAAGGCCTCGCCGGCGGGCCGCGTCGGGCTCGCGCCCGGGGTCACCGCGACCGTGTTCCGCCTCATCTGGTAAACTCTCGCATGCGCTCCTTGACGCCCGTCGCCGCCGCGCTCGCGCTGTGCGCGGCGGCCCTGCCGATCTCGATCGCCGGAACCAACGCGGCGCTGGCGCTGCTGTCCGTCGCGCTCCTCCTTCGCGTCCGGCCCGACGGAAAACGGATGCTCGCCGCCTGGAGCTCCGAGCCCGCGATCCCCGCCCTCCTGCTGTACGCGGCGGCGGGGCTGGTCGCCGCCGCGCTCTCGTCCGCGCCGTCCGCGTCGCTCCACGACGTCCTCAAGGATCTCCATCACCTGTGGGCGCTGGGGTTGTTCACGGCCGCCCTCACGCTCGAGATGGATGTTCCACTGCGCCCCGTTTTCGGGCTTTCTTTCGGCGCGATCGCGCTGTTTTCGATCGCCCAGACCGTGTTCGGCGGCCGGCCGGGCGGCATGCCCGTGCGCGCGCACGGCTTCGTCCATCCGGTCGTGTTCGGCGAGCAGATGGCGGTCGCGGCGATGGGCGGAGCGTGCGTGCTCCTGCGTCCGACGCTCCGGGCTTCGCGCCGGGCCGCCTCGGTCTTCATCGCGCTCATTTTCGCCGCGCTGGTCATGAGCCAGACGCGCATGGCCTTGTTCGCCGCGCTCGCCGGCTTCGCCGTCGTGGCCTTGATCGAGCCGCCGGCGCGGCGCTGGGCGCTTCCGGCCCTGCTCGCGGTCGCGGCCGTGGGCGTCGCCTGGGAATTCCTTCCGAACGGCGGCCGCACGCTCAGCTCCCTCTTCGCGTCCTACGACCCCAACAACCCGCATCAGGCCCGGTGGGCGCTCTGGGACGCCGCGCTGCGCATGTTCCGCGACCATCCGCTGTTCGGCGTCGGCCCCGGCGGCTATCACCGGCTTTTCTCGACGTATCATCCCGGCCCTCTCGACGGCGAAAGCGGCTGGGGCAGCGCCCACAACTTGTACCTGCACCAGCTGGCCGAACGCGGCGCACTCGGGGCGGCCGCGCTGCTCTATCTGTGCGGGACGCTGTTCACGCGCGCGGTGCGCGCCGCGCGCCGTGACACCGAGACGCGCGCGCTGTGGGCGGCGGGCTCCGTCGCGGTCCTGCTCACGATGTCCCTCACCGAAACCTCCTTCCAAAACGAGCAGTTCGCGACCTTGATCCTGCTGATCTGGGCCTGGGGCACGATTTCCCTGAGGGCGGGCCGCGAAAACCTATAATGACCGTCATGTTTCGAACGCTCTCCGTCCTGATCCCCGTCTACAACGAGAAAGCCACGGTGCTCGAGCTCGTGCGCCGCGTCGAAGCCGTGCCGCTCACTCTCGCCAAGCAGATCATCATCGTCGACGACGGCTCGACCGACGGCACCCGCGAGATCCTCGCCGGCCTCGGCGGCCGCGCGACGGTGATTCTCCACGAGCGCAACCGCGGCAAGGGCGCCGCCCTGCGCACGGCGCTGGCCAGCGCGACCGGGGATATCTCGATCATCCAGGACGCCGACCTCGAGTACGATCCGGCGGATTATCCCGGCCTCCTCGTCCCCCTGCTCGACGGCCGCGCGGACGTCGTCTATGGCTCGCGCTTCCTCGGCGGACCGCATCGCGTCCTGTTCTTCTGGAACTACGTCGCGAACATGTTCTTCACCCTGATGACGAACGTGCTCTACAACATCAACCTGACCGACATGGGGACGTGCTACAAGGTCTTCGTCACGGAGAAGATCAAGGCCATCCCGCTCAACAGCGAGCGCTTCGGGATCGAGGCCGAGATCACGGCCAAGATCTGTAAACGCGGCCTGCGCCTGTACGAGACCCCGATCTCTTATTCCGGCCGCACCTACGCGGAAGGAAAGAAAATCACCTGGAAGGACGGCTTCTCGTACCTCTTCTGCCTCCTGCGCTATCGTGCCCTCGATTAAGAACCGGCCGCTGGCCGCGCTGGCGGCGCTCGCGCTGGGACTGCGCGTCGCGTGCGCGGTCGTGACGGAGTTCAAGCCGATATTTCCCGACTACTACTACACCGACGCGACGATGATCCACGCTCAGGCGCTCGGCGCCCTCGAGACCGTCCGCGCCGGCCGCGCGCCGGTCATCAACGGCTCGCTCAGCGAGCGCGTTCAAACCCTCCTCTCGCTCTGGATCTACCGCGGGTTCGGACCGCGCCCGTTCCTGATCAAGTTGTTCAACGCGCTGCTGGGCGCGCTCGCCGTCGCGGCGTTCGTCTGGGCGCTGTCCATGGTCTTCGCCGCCCGGACGGCCCAGGTCGCCGGTCTCGGCATGGCCGTCTGGCCCTCCCACGTCTTCTACACCTCCCAGAATCTCAAGGAGGCTCCGGTCGCCCTGCTGGCGTACGCGGCGCTCGGCTGCGCGCTCGCCGCGGGCTTCCAGCCCTGGGGCTCCCGCTCGAAGACGTCCGCCCTAGCACTCGCCGCCGGCTCGGCGCTTCTCGGAGCGGGCATCTACCGCTCGTACGTTCTCCTCTGCCTCGCCGGAGCGCTCCTGGCCGCGCTCGCGCTGGCCGCCTTCCGCGCGCCGCGCACGAACGCGCTCGTCACCGCCGCAGCGCTGCTCGCCGCCCTCGCGCTGTATCCGTCGGCGTCGAGCGCCCTGCTCGACTCGTTTCGAGCCGAGAGGCTCGGCCCGGGCGACGCCGCCCGCATCCAGCCCCATCTGATTCCGGTCACGTACGACGGCTACAGCCCGAACGTCTACCGTCCGACCTCGCCGGAGGGGATCAGCGGCTTCCGCAAGACCCGTCAGGAGGCCGACCGCGTCTGGACGGAGAACCGGACACATCGTGAGATCGGCACGCAGATCTACCCCGGAGCGGCCTTCAAGACCTGGCTCGACGTCCTCCTCTATCTGCCGAAGGGCGCGTTCACCGTGCTCTTCATGCCCTTGCCCGGGCTCTATCCGATGGACGGCAAGATCGGACGGTGGGCGGCGGCGGGAGAGAACACGGTCCTGCTCGCGATGGCGCTTCTCGCCGCGGCGGGATTCACGCGCCGCAAGAAAACCCCGGAGCGCCTCGGCTTGATCGCCTTCTTCGCCGCGATGGCGGTCGGCTCCGCATTGCTCGAGTTCGATTTGGGAAGCGCCGGCCGCCACAAGCTGCTCTATCTACCGATGCTGTTCCCGTTCGCCGCCGAGGAGGCTAAGCGCCTCTTCACCGGCCAGGAGCCTGCATGATAAAAGTTTTCCAAGTCGTCGAGTGCGGCGGGCCCGGCGGCACGGGCGAGCAGGTCGCCGCGATCTGCAACGGGCTCGATCCCGCGCGCTTCGAGACGACCCTCGTCTACGCGACGCGCGGCGGCTCGCCCGAGGAATACCGCGCCAAGTGCGCGGGCGCCAAGGCCGCGTACTACGTGCCCGAGATGACCCGCGAGATCTCGCTCGCCCGCGACGCCGCCGCCCTGCGCAAGCTCCAGGCGCTTTTCACGGAGCACAAGCCGGACGTCGTCCACGCGCACTCCTCGAAGGCCGGCGTGCTCGCGCGCGCCGCCGCGAAGGCCGCGGGGATCAAGACCGTGTTCTACACGCCGCACGGCTACGGCTTCCTCCAGAAGGACCGGTCGAGCGCGGCTCGTTTGCTTTATAAAACGGTCGAGCGGGCCGCGGCGCGCCTCGCCACGACGATCGCCTGCGCGCCCGGGGAGGCCGCGGCCGCCGCGGCGCTCGGCGGGCGCGTCGTCACGGTCTGCGACGCGTACTTGGGCGAGTTCCAAGAGCCCCTGCCGCACGACGGCCTCGTCGCGGGCGCCTGCGGGCGCCTGACCTACGCGAGAAACCCCGACGCGTGGCTGCTCCTCGCCCAGCGCCTGACCGACTCGCGCAACGGCCTGAAGGTCGTCTGGATCGGCGGCGGCGAGGACGAGCCGCGCGTGCGCGTCCTGCTCGAGAACATGAACTTGAGCGGCCGCGCCGAGGTCACGGGCTGGACGACCGCCGCGGACGCCCGCGAGCGCCTGCGCGGCCTCGACGTGTTCATTCACTACTCGCGCTGGGACGCCCTGCCCAACGCCGTGCTCGAGGCGATGGCCGCCGGGCTTCCCGTCGTCGCGTCGGACAACGCCGGCAACCGTGACGCCGTCGTCGACGGCGTGACGGGCTTCATCGTCGGAAGCGAGGTCGAGCTGCTCGAGCGCTGCCAGCAGCTCATCGACGACAAGGCCCTTCGCCTCAAGCTCGGCGCCGCGGGACGCGAGCGGGCGCGCGACGCCTTCTCGCGCGAACGCATGCTCTCCGAACTGTCGCGCCTCTATGCCGGCGCATGACGCCGTTCGTTCAACTGATATAATTTGACCGGAATGAAATCCTCCCCGCGCGAGCGCGTGGACGCCTGCGCTCTCTGCGGCGGCCAGGACCTCGAAGACCTCTTCTCGCAGACCGACTTCGTCTACCGCACCACCGACGAGACCTTCCTGCACGCGCGCTGCCGCGCCTGCGGCCTCATGTTCATCCGCGAGCGCCCGACGCCCGCGGCGATGGGGCGCTACTATCCGTCCTCCTACAGCTTCTACCGCCCGGGGCGCCTCGAGGCCCTCAAGGACGCCGCGAAGACCGTCCTCGGCGCCGCCTTCGCGCCGGGCGGCTCGGCGGCGCTCGCCGTACTGCTCGCCCCCGTGCGTCCGCTCGCGCGCCGCCTCGGCTGGCTCAACGCCGTACGCGGCTACCGCGCCCCCGCCTACGTTCCCGCGCCCGGAACGCGCCTCCTCGACGTCGGCTGCGGCTCCGGGACGACCTTGCACCCGTTCGGGCGGCGCTACTCGCTCCTGTGGCTCGCGAGCCGGGGCGTGGCGGCCGAAGGCGTCGAGCCCGATCCCCGGGCCTGCTCCGAGGCGCGGGCCTCGGGCCTGCGCGTGACCGAAGGCGACCTGCTCTCCGCAGACCTGCCCGTGGGCGCCTACGACGTCGTGCGCTTCAACCATTCCCTCGAGCACGCGCACGCTCCCGCCGCTTATCTCGCCCGCGCGCGCGAGCTGCTCAAGCCGGGCGGCCTGCTCGTCGTCTCGGTGCCGAACTACGACGGCGCGACCTACGGAGCCTTCCCCGACGCCGTCGAGGCGCCCCGCCACCTGTTCTACTTCACCCCTACGAGCCTGCGCCGGCACCTGGAAGCGACGGGCTTCGACGTCGTCTCCCTCGTCACGCCCCCGACCCCGGAGGTGCTGCTGTACATCCTTCGGGCCTGCGCGCCCGAACAGGCCCGGGCGCTTCCCCCCGGCGAGGAGGTCTTCGCCCTGCTCCCCGGCTGCAAGGCCCTGGCCGAACTCGGCCGCGGCGACGACCTGGACCTCGTCGCGCGCAAACGCTGATTCCTCCCTCGGGAGGAATTGATACAATCCCTTCCAGCATGGCCTCTCACGACCGCGCCGGGCTCCCCCCTTGGCTGAGACACGGGCTGCGCACGCTCGGCCACCTTTCCTTCGACGCCTTTGCGATCGCGGCGGCGTATCGCGTCGCCTTCTGGGCCCGCTTCGACTGGGCCTGGCTCGTCTCCCGCATCCCGTTCTCGGGCGAAGCCGTGGCCTTCGACAAATACCGGGGCCTGCTGTACGCCGCGGTGCCGATCTGGCTCCTCCTGCTGCGCTCCAACCGCGTCTACACCGCCTCCTACATGGGCTCGGCCGACCGCTTCATCCAGATCGTCAAGGCCGCCGCGCTCGGCACGCTCACGACGCTCGCGGCCGCCTTCCTCTACGAGCGCCTCGCGTACTCGCGCGTCATGCTCGCGCTCGCGTTCCCGATCGGGGTCGTGTTCCTGAGCGCGTCGCACACCTTGGCGCTCTGGCTCGATGAGTGGCTCGCAGGGCTCGAGGCCGCTCGACCGGTCCTGCTCGTCGGCGGCGGCCCCGTCGCGACGGTCCTGACGGAGCGTATCCTGGCGCGCCACCCCGGGGCGCAGGTGCGCGAGACGCCGCAACTCGGCGAAGGCGCCGAGTTCGACAAGCTGCTCGACGGAACGAACTGGTACGAGGTCATCGTGCTGCGCACGCGCGACGCGCACGAGCGCATCCTGGCCGCCGCCGAGGCCTGCGACGCGCGCGGCATCCGCTTCGCGCTCGTGCCCGACCTGCTCGAGATCCGCATGGGCGAGGTCCAGATGGACCATCACCTCGGCCTGCCCGCCTACCGCATCAAGCACACTTCCCTGACCCGCGCCAATTTTCTCGCGAAGAGGATTTTTGACGTCATCTTTTCGACCATGCTCCTGGCCGCCACGGCTCCTTTCTGGCTCCTGATCTGCCTTCTGATCAAGCTCGATTCGGACGGGCCCGTGCTGTTCACGCAGGCCCGCTACGGGTACAAGCGAAAAGTATTTCAGGCCTTCAAGTTCCGCACGATGGTCGTCGACGCCGAAAAGAACATCGAGTCGGTTAAAGGCCTCAACGACACGAAGGGCGCCTTCTTCAAGTCGAAGAAGGACCCGCGCGTGACCCGCATCGGGAAATGGCTGCGCCGCTTCTCGCTCGACGAGTTCCCGCAGTTCCTCAATGCGCTGCTCGGGGACATGAGCGTCGTCGGGCCGCGCCCGCTCGCGCTGACGACCGGGGAAGTCGAGGCGCTCGAGCGGGACTTCGGCGCGACCGCCAAGAAGCGCATGAACATTCTTCCGGGCATCACCGGCCTCTGGCAGGTTTCGGGCCGTTCCGACGTGTCGAGCGAGCAGCGCTTCGCGCTCGACCTATTCTACATCGAGCACTGGTCTCTGGGCCTCGACCTCGAGATCATCGTCAAGACACCGGCCGTGATGGTGTTCGGCAAGGGGGCCTATTGACCGCGACCGCCATCGACATCCCGCTTCTCACTTTGAAAGGCCAGCACGCCGAGATCGGCGCCGAAGTCAAGGCGGCCGTCGCGCGCGTGCTCGACTCGGGCGTCTTCATCCTGGGTCCCGAAAATAAGGCGTTCGACGTCGAGTTCGCGCAGGCCGTCGGCGCCAAGTTCTGCCTCGGCGTGGACTCCGGCACGTCCGCGCTCGAGCTCGCGCTCGAGGCCGTGGGCGTCGGCCCGGGCGACGAGGTCATCCTGCCGTCGTTCACGTTCATCGCGACGGCGACGGCGGTCTCCGTCCTCGGCGCGAAGCCCGTGTTCGCCGACATCGATCCGGTCACGATGACCTTGGACGCGAAGTCGGCGGAGCGCGCCCTCACGAAGAAGACCAAGGCCATCCTCGCCGTCCACATCTTCGGCCAGCCGTGCGACATGGACCCGCTTATGTCGCTCGCGAAGGCGCGCGGCATCGCGATCATCGAGGACTGCGCCCAGTCGCACCTCGCGACGTACAAAGGCCGCCCGACGGGCTCCATCGGCGCCCTCGCCGCCTTCAGCTTCTATCCGTCGAAGAACCTCGGCGCCGCCGGCGACGCCGGCGCCGTCACGATGGGCGACGAGGCTCTTCGCGACACGGTCAACATCCTGCGCAACTGCGGCCGCTCCGCCGCGGCCGGGTATGATCACGTCCGCGTCGGCCACAACTGCCGCCTCGACGAGATACAGGCCGCCGTGTTACGCGTGAAGCTGCTGCGTCTGGCGGCCTGGACCGCCGCGCGCCGCAAGATCGCCGCGATCTACGACGAGGGCCTCTCGGGCCTGCCGCTCAAGCGGCCGCCGCTCGGCTCCGCCGACAGCAAGCCCGTGTTCCACCTCTACACGATCCGGACCGAGCGCCGCGACGCTCTCGCCGCCGACCTCCGGAGCCACGGCATCGGCACGGGCGTCTACTACCCGACTCCGGTCCACCTGCAGCCCGCGTACGCCTCGCTCGGCGTGAAGGCCGGGACGCTCCCGGCCTCCGAGGCCGCCTCGCGCGAGGCGCTGTCGCTGCCGATGTACCCGGAGCTCTCCGCGGCGGACGCGGGACGCGTCGTCGAAACGGTGCGCCGCTTCCTCAAATAACTTGGCCCGAATCCTCTACGTCGCGACGTCGACGACGGTCGGCGGGGCGGAGAAGACGGTCTACACGCTGGCCACTTTGCTGGACCCCAAGCGCCACCAGGTCGCCGGCGTGGTCAGCGTCAAGCCGGCGGGCGCCTACGCCGACAAGCTGAAGCTCCAGGGCGTGCCGACGGAGTCACTCGGGCTCACGCGCGCGCCCCGCCCCGCCGACGCCGCGCGCCTGGCCAAGATCATCACCGAGCAGCGCCCGGACGTGGTGCACGCCGTCATGTACCAGGCGATCCAGCTGTGCCGGCTCGCGAAGTCGAAGGTTCCGTTCGCCTTCAAGCTCGTCAGCTCCCCGCGCGTGCACTACCGGACGCGCTCCCTCTGGACCTTGCTCATCGACCGCACGCTCAAGAACCGCGACGACCTGCTGATCGCGGAGTGCGAATCGAGCCGCGAGTTCCTCGTGCAACGTCTGGGCTACGCACCGTCGAAGGTCCTCACGATCCGCAACGGCGTGGATCTCGCCGGCTGGCCGGTCTCCAAGGTGGACCGGCAGAAGCGCCGCATGGAGCTTCGTCTGGGCGCCGGGGACCTGCTCGTCGGCGCCGTGGGACGACTCGACAAGCAGAAAGGATTTTCGACGCTTATCGAGGCGATGGCCCGGCTCAAGCAGACCGACCTGCGCTGCGTGATTCTCGGCGAAGGTCCCGAACGTTCGCATCTCGAGGCGCTGATCCGCAAGCACGAGCTCGAGAAGCACGTCCGCCTCTACGGTGAGCGCCCGGATATCGCCGGCTGGCTGTCCGCGTTCGACATCGCCTGTCTGCCGTCCCTCTGGGAAGGCCTTCCGAACAGCCTGCTCGAGGCGATGGCGCTCGGCCTGCCCGTGATCGCCTCCGCCGTCGACGGCGTGCCCGAGGTCGTCGAGAACGGAAAAACCGGCGCCCTCGTCCCCCCCGCCTCCCCCGCCGCGCTGGCCAAAGCCCTAAAGGAGCTCGCCGAAAACCCCGAACGCCGCGCCGCCCTCGGGGCCGCCGCGCACGCCGCGATCCTCGAGAAGTTCACCCTGCGGCGCATGATGGACGAATACCACGACGCCTACACCGCTGTCGTTTCTCGATAGCCGCGCTCTTCACGCGATAACTCGAGGCGGTTCGGCGACATCTCAAGGTGGTCCCGGTGGTCGCGCGACCACCTCAACGCGTGGAATGAGACCCGGTTGTTAAGGGCGAGGCAGCGAGGTCCTTCGGGGCGTGAGGGGTCGCTGCTGGTCCGTCGGTCGCGCGACCCCGTTAGAGGCGGGTCAATCCCGCCGTCCCCTATGGCCCTCGCTCCCTCGCCCGTGCCCGCATCCGTCTCTTTCCTATAGTGCCCCCCGTATTGACGCCGTAACATCGGTCCGCTATACTCCCGAACATCTCGCGCGCGCGTATTAAGGAACGCCGACCTTAATACGCGGCCTCGTTTTTTTACGGGGCCGGGATCAACAACCACAACTTGCTCTCAACCCGCTTCAGACGGATCATCGGCGTGGCGTTTCTCGCGGCTATCGCGGGTCTCGCCGCTTTCCCCGCGCTCGCCCAGTTCTCCGCGCCCTACGACCCGGACTTCTCCTCCGAGAAGAAAGAGTCGACCGAGACTCCGAAGGAAAGCCGTCCGGCCCCCGTCGATGAGGCGCCGCTCGAGGCTCTTCCCGGCGCTCCGGCCGCGCCGTTCCAGCTCCTCGACCGCCCCGCGGGCACGGGCTTCCTGACGCCCGCGCCCGCCGCGTCGACCGAGCCCGCGAAAGCGCCCCGGGACCCCGGCGAGGTGCGCGCCGGCATGACGCCCGTCCAGTACGACGCCGCGCGCTTCACGCGCGTGCGTGAGCAGGTCGACCGCGGCGAGGAGCCCGGCCAGGAACGCACCGGCCCCGACGGCGGGCCGCTGCTCGTCAACGATGACGTCGCGCTCTCGACCGCCGCCCCTAAGCCGCCGCCGCCCGAAGTCGAGCTGCCGACCTACGGCACGAGCCTGTCGGTAACCGGCCGCAAGGTCATCGGCTTCAACTTCTCCGAGAAGCGCTTCCTGAACCCGCAGAAGACGACGGGCCGGGCGCAGACGACGAACTTGATCGAGATCGACCAGCAGCTTCAGCTCCGCATGCAGGGTAAAGTCGGCCCGAAGATCACCGTGAACGTCGACTACGACGACACGAAGCTCAACCAGCAGGACATCTCCGTCGTTTACCAGGGCGACCCGAGCGAGGTCGTCCAAAACGTCTCGTTCGGCGACATCGACCTGTCGCTGCCGGCGACGGAGTTCGTGTCCTACAACAAGCAGCTCTTCGGCATCCGTGCCGACGTGAAGTACAAGGGCTTCCGCTCCACCTTCATCGGCTCGCGCACGAAAGGCACCACGAAGACCAAGCAGTTCACGGGCAACTCGCAGTTCGTCGCCATCGACCTTCAGGACACCTCCTATCTGCGCCGCCAGTATTACGACGTGACCTTCGACAACGCGGCCCGCCTGCCCGTCCGGGCCGGCACCGAGCGGGTCTTCCTCGCCAAGCAGGAGGTCGGCGTCACGAACCTCAACGAGCAGACCTTGACCGTCGACGACATCGTCCTCGACGGCGACCCCGTCACCCCCGGCGTCCAGACGTCGACCTTTACGGGCAAGTTCCTGGCGCTCGTCGCGGGCCAGGACTATACGATCGACTACGCGAAGGGCATCATCCAGTTCCGCAACCAGCTTCTGCCGCAGTACGTCGTCGCGATCGACTACGTCGACAACGGCGGCAATGAGCTCACGACCCAGTCCTCCAGCAACACGCTCGCGGGCGGCGGCTCCGGGCGCTTCAAGCTGATCAAGACGCCGTCCGACGTGCCCATCGCCGAAGCAGGCGGCTCGACCCTCGCGCAGGCGGGCTACAACCGCGAGCTCAAGACGTTCTACTCGATCGGCCAGAACCAAATCGTGCGCGACAACGGGCGCGGAAACTTCATCCTGCGGGTGCTCGATCAGAACCGCGCCGAGGTCGGGTCCGGCCTGCAGCCGCAGCAGAAATATCCGGACACGATCGAGGTCGACTTCGAGAACGGCATCTTCCACCTGAAGGCGCCCTTTTCCGTGTCGAACGCCTCGCCGACGACGCCCGACCCCGACATCTACGCGCAGACGCCGATCGCCAAGCGCATCATCCGCCTGGAGTACAACTACCGCTTCAAGACGTTCTTCCTCGAACCGAACCTCGTCGTCCAGTCCGAAATCGTGATCCTGGACGGGCAGAAGCTGACCCGCAACGTGGACTACTTCATCGACTACGAGGCGGGCTTCATCACCTTCTTCAACCCCGACCGCATCACGACCGGCTCGACGATCGACATGAGCTTCGAGGTGGCGCCCTTCGCGAATTTAAACAACGATACGCTGCTCGGCTCGCGCGTGTCCCAGGAATGGGGCGAAGGCGGTAAATACTCCGTCGGCTCGACCCTGCTGTATCAGGCCGGCTCGAAATCACCGACCGTCCCGCAGATCACCGAGCTCGCCAAGAGCCTGCTCGTCTACGAATTCGACGCCCAGGCCAAGCGCGTCAAGATCGGCAGCAAGCTCATCATGACGCTCGCCGGCGAGTTCGCGCAGAGCCGCCAGAACCTGAACCTCAACCCGTTCGCGCTGATCGACAACATGGAAGGCATCAAGCAGGAGGAGTTGGCCTCGACCTTGGCCGCCCAGTGGCAGATCGCTTCCAACCCCAGCGGCGTCTCGGCCCCTCCGACCAAGCTCAACTGGCTGACGGAGGACGTCAACGTCCTGGCGATCAACCCGCGCGCGCAAGCGACCGCCAACGAGAGCCAAAAGGTCCTGCAGTTCCAGTACGGCGGCGGCGGCGCGGCGCCCCTCAACAACAACGACGAGGTCTCGATCGTCTATCCGTTCTCGGTCTCAGGCGTGGACATGTCGCAGAAGACCATCCTCGAGGTCGTCATGCTCGGCGACAACAGCAATAACAGGCTGAACTTCCGCCTCGGCGGCATCGACGAGAACGCCGACGGCTCCGGCCTCCTGAAGACCGAGGACACGAACGGCGACGGCATTCTCCAACCCGCCGAGGATATCGGGTTCCTGTACGGCGTCGCGCCGACCGCGCGGTACGGCGCCGGCAACGGCGTCATCGACAGCTTCGACCTCAATAAGAACGGGTTTCTGAACCCGGACGACTTCAGCGGGGCCGACTTCGGCTACGCTTGCACGGGCGGCGCCAACTGCACGTCGACCACCGGCATGGACTTCCACGACGTGTCCGGCGGGCCCGATCACCTCAACGGCGTCATGGACTTCGACAACTCGAGGTGGCATACCTTCCAGATCCCGCTGAACATCTCGACCGCGACCCTCAGCCGCTTCACCAGCATCAAGCAGCTGCGCGTGACGATCCGCGGCACGGGCGGCGTCACCGCCGGCACGCTCAAGTTCGCCCGCATCGCCGTCGTCGGCAACACCTGGCAGCGCGGCGCGGCCGGAGATCCCGCGGTCCCCGGCTCGGCGGCGATCGGGACGGAGAAGCTGACGGTCACGCCGGTCAACAGCGTCGACAACCCGACCTACACGCCGATCTTCAACTCGGCCGGCGACGCCGCGCAGGTGTTTAACGACCTGTACGGCAGCCTCACGACGCTTCAGAAGCAGTCGAACACGAAGAACCTGTCCGAGCAAGCCCTGCAGCTCGAGTTCGCGGGCCTGACCAGCGGCACGACGGTCTACACGAAGCGCCTCTTCTCGCGCGCGATCGACATCAGCCAGCACCGCTTCTTCAACTTCCTCGTCTTCGGTAACGCCGCCGGGAACGACACGACCGGCAACCAGATATTCTTCCTGCGCGCGGGCGCCGATCAGGATTATTTCGAGGTTCAGGTGCCGATCACGTTCACCGGCTGGAGGAAGATCCGCGTCGAGCAGACCTCGCGCAGCAACAACTCCGTGATGGACGGCTGGAAGGTCTCCACTCCCGGGACCGTCATCATCTCGAGCGGCAACCCGAGCCTCCAGCAGGTCGGCGCGCTCACGGCCGGCGTTTACTCGAAGACCGCGGCGAACCCCGCCGGCGCCGTCTACCTCAACGAGATTCACGTCGCCGAGCCCGTCACGCGCGTCGGCACGGCGAACAAAATCCAGGCCGACTTCGAGACGCCCGGCTGGGGCACCTTCGGACTCAAGCACCGCTCGATCGACCGCAACTTCCAGACGCCGACCTCGGTCGTCGCGAACCAGGACAACACCGAGGACTCGAGCTATCTGAACTTAACACGGCTCGCATGGTTCCCCATGAGCTTCAGCATCAACCGGCACATCACGGACACCCCGAGCACCGTGCAGACGGGAAACCTGTCAAACCTCGTCAACCTGCTGCAACAGGGCAGGGTCACGACGTGGGCCGGCTCGGCGCAGGGCAACATCGCCTACGGCGCCTACCCGCGCTTCAACCTGTCCCACACGCGCAACCGCGTCGAGTACGACCTCCTCACCCGCCTCGACGACCGCCAGACGTACAACGGGACCATGCAGTACGGAGTGCCCTCGCAGAGCCGCTTCCTGCCGCGCACGCTCGACGCGAGCGCGGGCCTCATCCGCTACGACGTGACCTTCAACGATCCGTTCGTCAAGCGCGTCGTCGGGAACTTCGACACCGCGGAGCGCACGAACTCCTACGGCTTGCGCATGACGTTCACGCCGTGGACTGGCTCCTCCTTCAACCCGACCTGGTCGATGACCAAGGTGACGGAAAGCCGCATCGACTCGACGGGCGCCGTCCCGATGTCGACGCGCTACCCGAAGTC
Source organism: Elusimicrobiota bacterium (assembly GCA_038211115.1). Classification (GTDB taxonomy): domain Bacteria; phylum Elusimicrobiota; class Elusimicrobia; order UBA1565; family UBA9628; genus GWA2-66-18. Next base: position 18,965 of record JBBQVX010000009.1, read on the forward strand.
GTTCTCCCAGTCGGCGGGTTTCGCGTCGAACTACCGTCTCACGAGCTGGCTCAACCCCCAGATCAACTACCAGATCGACACGATCGAGAACAATATCCTGAGCGTGTCGACGTTCATCGTCCAGGGCTCGACCTATGTGTTCAACCCCGGCGACATCAAGACCGTCAACCGCTCCGGCAACGCGTCGATCAGCCTGCCGATCCAGATCAGCGACATTTTCCCGAAAACGAAGCTTTTTCACTCGGTCAACATCATCTCCGGCTATCAGATGCAGGACGGAGACGTCTGGAACCAGGTCGAGAAGGACCTCTCGACGCAGAAAGCGCTGTGGATCCGGACGCCGCTGCGCCCGTCGAACCCGGTGGCCCAGCGCGTCAACCTGACTTTACGCGATACCTGGAACTCGACGCAGCGGTGGTCGCCGCTCGACGGCTACGACCTGCGCGGCCGCGGCGCGGCCTGGCGTACGCTGTCGATCTCGAACAACTACGTGCTCAGCGTCCAGCGCAACGAGGTCACGGGCACGCCGTCGAAGACGATCGCGCGCACCTTGCCCGACGCGGTCGTCAGCATCTCGCAACTCGAGCAGCTGTGGCACTCCGAGCGCTGGATGGCCAACACCCAGATGAACTTCAAGTACTCGAAGCGCACGACGGAGAACGTCGGCTCGACGCTCCAGACCGAGGACACTTTCGGCACCGATCTGCGCACGATCGTGATCAAGCGCTATGAGACGCTGATCAGCTACAACCAGCGCTCGGCGGTCAACAAGGACCTCCGCATCGCCGCGAACACGCAGAACACGAAGCACGAAGACGTCACGACCCAGGTGACCTTCGATATCCGCAAGTTCCGCATCACGCCGAAGGTGGACTACTCGAAGGATCTGACCAAGCTCGGCACCGGCGTGAAGACCCAGGACGTCGAGGTCATCACGCCGAGCATCCTCGTCCGCGCCGACCTGGCCCTGCCCGCCGGCCTGCGCCTGCCGGGCTCGGCGAAGCCCCTGCTCTTCACGAACCGCATCATCTGGACGACGACCGCCTCGCTCGCGCAGCGACGGTCGCCGGTGACCGTCGCCGACAACTCGAAGCTGTTCTCGCTCAACACGAGCGGCGACTACGAAATCGCGAAGAACCTTCGCATGACCCTCAACGGCTCGGCGCAGCGCCTGTGGCACAAATTCCTCAAGGAAGAGGACTTCATCGCCTACGCGTTCGGCACGACCTTGACCTTCCAATTCTAAACCTATGAAGCTGATCCCGGTCCTCGTCGTTCTCCTGTTCGCCGCGTGCCGCCCCGCGCCTCCAGCGGATCCGCTCGCCGCGTATGAGCCGCCCGCCGGCAAGCGCGCCTTCAGCCTCGCGATCGACAAGAGCCAGACCCAGTTCCTGGCTCCCGGCGACGCGGTCGAGGTCATGATCATGGTCTCGACGCCGCGCGCGGACGCGACGAGCGAGATGCGCTCCGAGATTCTGGCCGCCCGCGCCGAAGTGCTCCGGATCAAGACCGACTGGTCCGAGGGCACCGGGCTCGTCTCGCTGGCGCTGACGCCCGAGGAGGCGCAGTACGCCGCCCTCGCGGTCGACCGCGAGGACAAGCTGTTCCTGACGAAGCTCGCCGCCGGACCCGAGCCGCTCAAGCGCAAGGATTTCCCCTCCGAGCCGCCCGCCCTCGAGAAGGAGGAGCGCGGCCTTTCCGTCCTCGCGTATCCCGACCAGCAGGAATTTCTCGCCTTCGGCGACCGCGTCGACGTGATCGCGACGCGCCAGGGCTATAAGGCGCACGGAAAATCCGAGTTGACCGCGATCACCTTGATGCAGGACGTCGTCGTGCTGCGCGCCGGACCACCCGAAGGCAACGAGGAATGGGCCGCCGTCCAGCTCCGCGTGAGCGCCGAGCAGGCGAAAATCCTGACTCGCGCCTCCGCGAACGAGGACCATCTGTCGTTCGGCGTGCGCGCCGCGGGCGACGCCGCGACGCGCGCCGTCGAGCCGGCGAAGCTGAGCCGGCGGATCGGCATCGATGCCGAGCGCGGCTCGCCGCGATTGTAGCGCCCCGCGCGCGTTAAATATCTAGAATAGCGCATGTTCGCCCCGGCGCCTGCCTTGCCTCCCGCGTCCTTGGAAACGGCTTACGTCGAGACCCTCGCCGCGATCAAGCCCGCGAAGGACCCGATCTCGATCCTCGCAAGCGGCGCCTCCACCTCCGCCGAGAAGCTCTCCGCTCTCGAGACTCTGCACTCCTCGCTGCCGCTGGCGCCGCAGGCGCGCCGGACGAAGGGCCTCGAGGCGCTGCGGGCCGTCGCGGGGTCCGCGTCCGAGTCGCCGGCCGTGCGCGCGCGGGCCCTGACGTACCTGGGCTACGCCGTGCCCGTCGTCGGCGACGAGAACGCGCGTGCCGCCGCCGTGCGGACCCTGCTCGAGTCGACGGCCTCCCCGGCGTACCGCGTGTTCGCGCTGCGCGGTCTCGGCCCGGCCACCCACGACCTGCCCGCTTCCGTCGAAGCCCAGTTCCAGACGACGATCCTCGATCTTCTCGCCCGGAGCCTGTCCGACGAGGAACGCCTCACGGCTCTCGTGGCGCTCGACGCGTTCGTGCGCACACACGACGATCTGGCGCAGCGCGCTCCGGCCCTCGTCGCCGCCCTGGATAAGGCGATGCTGGCGCCGATCGAGTCGAACCCCGCCGCGTTCGCCGTGAGCGGCTCCGCCTCCGCGCGCGCCCTCATTCTCGCCGTCGTCTGGCACTCGGCGCGCAACCGCGCCGCGATCAAGGACGCGCCGGCGCTGGCCCGGGTCAACGTCCTACTGACGACCCTCGCGGCAGTCGAGACCGACCCCGCCGTGAAAGCCGAGATCGCGGCCTTCCTCGCCGCCGCCCCTCCCCTATGAACAGCGACCACAATCGTTCCGCGGCCATCCTGGGCGGCCTGCTCGCGGCCGGGCTCGTGATTTCCGCCGCCGTCTTCGGCGGCTACGCGCGCCGCATCGGCTCCGGCAAGCAGTCCATCAGCGTGAAAGGCCTCGCCGAGAAACCGATCCGCGCCGACTACGCCGAGTGGACCATCGGCGTGACGGCCCACGGCGCCTCCTTCTCCGAGGCGCTCGACAAGCTCCGCCGCTCGCGGCCCGCCCTCGACGAGTTCCTGAAGAAGCAGGGCTTCGATAAGGCTTCGCTCAGCGAGTCCAACGAAGCCGTCGAGCCGAACATGGTCGACGAAGAGCTCCCGAACGACCGGACCCGGCGCGTGCAGAAGGGCTTCAACGCCACCCAGACCATCCGCCTCACGACGAAGGACATGGCCCGCGTCGCCGCGGCCGATAAGGCCGCCCTCCAGCTCAAGGCGAAAGGCGTGCCCGTCGTCTACGAGGCGCCGCAGTATCTCGTCTCCAATCTCGAGGAGATCAAGATGTCCTTGATCGGCGCCGCGACGAAGAACGCCGGCAAGCGTGCCGAGGAATTCGCGAAGAACGGCGGCGTGCGTGCCGGCTCCATGAGATCGGCCTCGCAGGGCGCGTTCTACATCCTGCCGGTCGGGGAGTCGTCGGCGGATTCGAACGACTACGGCGGGCGCTACGACAAGACGACCCAGGACAAGACCGCCCGCGTCGTCGTGACGATCGAGTACTCGATCGACTAGCGGGCGGGCTTGCGCGCCAGCACGACGAGCCGGCCGCTCGACTTCAGGCGGCCGAGAGCGCCCAGGCCGCGCCAGCACTTCACCGGCTCGAGGCCCGCGCGACGCAACGCCGCGTAAAGGCGGGCCTTATCGTAGCCGCGCACGACGAACCGAGAGCGCAGCTCCGGCTTACCGGGGCGCAAGATGATCCAGGCGTTGATGATCCGCGGATCGCGGCCCTCGACCCACAGCACGTCCTGGAGCAGGTAGGCGCCGTCGGCGCGCCGGTCCCAGCGGCGGCTCTGGCCGTGCTTCTTCACCCACGCGAAGTCGAGCAGGTCGATCAGGAACAGGCCGCCGGGCTTGAGCGCGCGCGCGACGCCCTTGAGGGCCTCGAGGTCGTCCGAGGCCTTGGCGAAGTAGCCGAAGCTCGTCCAGAGATTCATCGCCGCGTCGAACTCGCCCTTGAACGGAAGCCGGCGCATATCGCCGCGCGCGAACAGGCAGTTCGGCAGCTTGCGGGCGGCGCGACGCGCCTCTTGAAGGTACGCGTCCGTCTTGTCCACGCCGACGACGAAGGCCCCTCGCTTCGCGAGCAGGACCGCGTGGCGGCCCGTGCCGCACGCGACGTCGAGAAGCCGCGCGCCAGGCTTGAGCTTGAGCGCGCGCCAGGCGGCCGCGGCCTCCATCGGCGCCGCCGCCAGCGCCTCCGGAGCGCCGGGCGTGAACACGGGCGCGCGGAAGAACTGCTTCGTCCAGTCGCTCATCGCTTCTCGAGCCAGGCCTTGAGACCTTCGAGCGTCTCGGCCGGAATCGCGTGGCCGCCCTCGAAGCGCCGGAGCTGGCCCTTCCAGCCGGCCTCGAGGATGACCTTCTCGAGCGCGCGCGCCTGCGCGAAGCCGAGGATCGGGTCGACCGAGCCGTGAGACTGAAAGAAGGGCAGGCCCTTCTTCCCCGGCGCGAGCTCCGCGAGGGACTTCTTGTCGACCAAGGTCCCGGACAAGATCGCGACGCCCGCGGGGGCCGTTTCGGCGCGCGCGGCGAGGTCCACCGCCAGCATCGCGCCCTGCGAGAATCCCATGAGGACGATCTTCTCCCACGGCGTCCCGAGCCCCTTGATGAAGCGCTGAAGCTCCTCGCGCGCCCACTCGAGACCTTCGGGCTCCTTGAGCGAGAGGTCGCGCGGCGTGCCCGAGCGCTGCGCCTCCTCGAACGCCGCGACGTCGATCGGGAACCACGCGCGGCCGCCCCAGTCGAGGATCTCCGGCGCGTCGGGGAAGAACCAGGAGATCGGACGCTTGGTCTCGAGCTCCTGGGCGAGCGGCGCCAGGTCGCGCATGTCGGCGCCGTAGCCGTGCAGGCAGACGACGGTCAGGGCGTTCGGGTCCGGGTTCGGGATCGAGATCGCGTCGAGATTCCCGAAGCGGACGCGGCTCGGCTTGCCGGCGGTCATTTCCGTTCTCTCCGCTCCCACGACGAGCGTCCCGGGCGGTATCCTTTTTTCGGCGGCTGGCCGGGCTTCTGCTTGGCCATGTCTTTCGCGTGCGTGTGCTCGTGGAAATCTTTCTGGGACTTCTCCCGCCGCGCCATCAAAGCCTCCTTCGGCGGGTTCGCGCCGATGAGGCAGTCGCAGCCGGAGCCGATGAGGTCCTTGCGCCCGGTCGCGAGCAGCGCCTCGCGCACCTCGAAATAGTTCTCGGGCTTGAAGAACTGAAGGAGCGCGCGCTGCAGGCGGCGGTCCTTCATCCCCTTGGCGATCGGCATCGGCAGCCCGGTCTCGGGGTTGCGTCCGGTGTAGTACATCGCGGTCGCGAGGTCGTGCGGGCCCGGGATGAAGTCCTGGACCTGATCGGGCTTGTAGCCGTTCTTCTTCAGGAACACGGCGAGCTCGATCATCGCCGAGAGGTCGGAGCCCGGGTGGCTCGCGATAAAATACGGGACGAGGAACTGCTTCTTGCCGGCCTTCTTGCTTTCCTCGTCGAATTTCTTCGCGAAGTCCTCGAAGGTATTGTGGCGCGGCTTCTTCATCAGCTCCAGGACCTTCGGCGAGGCGTGCTCGGGCGCGACCTTCATGCGCCCGCTGACGTGGTGCGCGGTCAGCTCCGACATGTACTCGGGCGAGAGACGCGCGAGGTCCATGCGGATGCCGGAGGCGACGAAGACCTTCTTGATCCCCGGCGTCTCGCGGGACTTCTTCATCAGCTTCACGAGCGGGCCATGATCGGTACCGAGGAACTTGCAGACGACGGGATGCACGCAAGACTGCCGTTTGCAGATCTTCTCGATCTCGGGCTCGGTGCAGCGCATCTGATACATGTTCGCCGTCGGGCCGCCGATGTCGGAGACGACGCCCTTGAACTCCGGGTCGCGGGTCAGCGCCGCGATCTCGCCCAAGACGCTGCCCTCGGAGCGCGACTGGATCGTACGGCCCTGGTGCGCCGTAATCGAACAGAACGTGCAGCCGCCGAAGCAGCCGCGCATGATCGTGACCGAGTCCTTGATCATCTCCCACGCAGGGATGGGCGTGCCCGCGTAGCTCGGATGCGCGCGCCGGGTGTAAGGCAGGCCGTAGTAATAATCCATGCGGTCCTGCGAAACGGGAAGCTGGGGCGGCGTCACGACCACGGTTCGGGCTCCATGCTTCTGAACCAAGGTCTTGGCGTTAAAAGGGCTTGTCTCGCGATGGGCTAATCTTGCCATCTCGAGAAAATAATCTTTGGATGCTTTGACGTCCTCGAACGAGGGCAGTTGCACGACGTCCGCGCCGCCGGGCGCGAGCTCACTTGCCCCCAGGAAGCTGGCCACGCCCCTCAAATCGCGGCACTCCTTGACCGATTTTCCCGCCTGAAGCCGTTTAGCGATCTCGACGATCGTCTCTTCACCCATGCCGTAGGCGACAAGATCGGCCTTCGAGTCGAGCAGTATCGAGGGGCGCACGGAGTCGGACCAGTAGTCGTAATGCGCGAGGCGGCGCAACGACGCCTCGACGCCGCCCGCGATCACCGGCACGCCGGGGAACGCCTCGCGCGCGCGCTGGCAGTAGGGGATCGTCGCGCGGTCCGGGCGCAGGCCGATCTTCCCGCCCGGCGAGTACGCGTCGTCGTTGCGCACTTTTTTATTGGCGGTATAGTGGTTGATCATCGAGTCCATGTTCCCCGCCGAGATCGCGAAGAACAGGCGCGGCCGGCCGAACTCGCGCCACGGCTCGGCGCTGCGCCAGTCCGGCTGGGACAGGATCGCGACGCGAAAGCCCGCCTCGGTCAGCACGCGTCCGAGCAGCGCCGCCGCGAACGAGTAGTGGTCGATGTAGGCGTCGCCCGTCACGAAGACGATGTCGACCGCGTCCCAGCCGCGCGCGACCATCGCGGCGCGCGTCATGGGAAGGAAACGGGGATCGTGGCGGGAGGAAGGAGAAGACACGGCACGTATATTATCGCATGTCCCCGTCGAGAAATGACCCAAAAACGAGCTCCGCCTCTCCTTGACAATCGCCGGGCACGGGGCTACCCTGCGGTATGGCTCGATCGGTGCCGCTCGTCATATTGCTCCTCGCATCCGCACCGGCCATGGCGCAGGAGTCCGCCGCCAAGACGCCGAGCAAGATCCACCCCACGGCACGCCAGCGCTCGGCGGAACTGCGCGAGAAGCTCAAGAGCCTGAAGTGAACGTCCTCGTCCTCAACTGCGGCTCGTCCTCCCTCAAGTTCCAGATCATCTCGACCGACGCGGACCGCATCGGCGCCGACTCCGACGTCTGCCTCGCCAAGGGCCTGATCGAACGGATCGGCAGCCTCTCGCTGCTGACCTTCAAGGCGGCGGGACGCGAGACGCTCCGTTCCGAGGAGCCGCTGCGCGACGTCCGCGCGGCTCTCGAAAAAATCCTACGGTGGGCCGTGAACCTCGGCTCGGGCATCGAAGGCGTGCGTTCGGCCGCGGACCTGCACGCGATCGGCCACCGCGTCGTGCATGGCGGGGAGAAGTTCAGCGCCTCGGTCCGCGTCGACGCCGCGGTCATCGCCGGCATCGAGGCCTGCGTCGAGCTGGCGCCGCTGCACAACCCCGCCAATCTCCGCGGCATTCGCGCCGCGACCGACGTCTTCGGCCCTGGAACGCCGCAGGTCGCGGTCTTCGACACGGCTTTCCACGCGACGATGCCCGAGACGGCCTACTTGTACGGCATCCCGTATCATTTCTATCGGCGCCACAAGATCCGCCGCTACGGCTTCCACGGGACCTCGCACCGCTACCTCGCCTACCGTTACCGGACGATGATGAAAATTCCGAAGGACGAGGTCGACATCGTGACCTTGCATCTCGGCAACGGCTGCTCCGCGACCGCGATCAAAGGCGGCGCTTCGGTCAACACCTCGATGGGCTTCACGCCGCTCGAGGGCCTCGTCATGGGCACACGATCGGGCGACGTCGACGCGTCGGTCCTCGAATTTCTGGCGTTGAAGGAGGGCATGAGCCTCTCCGAAATCATCCGTATGCTCAACAAGGAGTCGGGGCTGCTCGGCCTGTCCGGTCTGACAAGCGACATGCGCGAGCTCCTCGAGGAGGAACGCGAGAACGGCGACCGGCGAGCGCGCCTCGCGATCGACTCGTTCTGCGCGAGCGCCCGCCGCCGCATCGGCGCGTATCAGGCAGAGCTCGGCGGCGCGGACGCCGTGATCTTCTCCGGCGGCATCGGGGAGAATTCCTCCGAGATCCGCCGCCGGATCTGCGCGGGGCTCGGTTGCCTCGGGCTCGAGCTCGACGAAGAGCGCAACGCCGCACTCCCCGGCGGCCAGGCGGGCCCGATCACGACGGACGCCTCGCTGCTCAAGGCTTACGTGATCCCCACCAATGAAGAACTGCTGATCGCTCGCGACGCCTACCGCGTCGTCGCCGGCGTGTAAGTTCCCCTCCCCCTCCCGCGTATCACTGACGGACGCAGGCCCGCTCCGCACCAGAGGCCCGAAGCGTCCGGAGAAGTGATTTATGAACCGCATCGAAGCCGTCGCCGGCGCCTCACTCGTCGCTCTCGTCGCTGCGGGTCTCGGACAGAAGTACAACGAGCTCTCGAAGCTCGCCGGGACTCCCCCGCCCACCAAGAACGTCCTGCCCAAGATCCAGACCGAGACGCGGCCCGAGCGCACCGTCGACGCCGCGATCGGCGCGTATCTCTCGAACGCGGAGGTCGCCGCCGAAACCGACAAGCGCACGCATCTCGGAAGCCTGCTCGCCGCGCTCGAGTCGCCGGAGTTCGACGGCGAAGAGATCGACTCCGTCACCGCGGAAAGCCTGTCGAAATCCGTCGTCTCCGTGTTCGAGAAACCCGGCGACGGCGGAGCGGAAGACCTCGAGCTCCGCCGACGCGCGGTCGGCTTCCTCGCGGGGCGCGTCTCCGGCAAGACCAGCCGCGACTTCGTCCTCAAGGCGATGGAAGAGGGCCCGGCCGAGATCCGGACCGAGGCGATCAAGCGCGTCGGCTCGCCGATCGGCGTGCGCGGCTCCGCGGTCTACGCGAAGATCCAGGAGCTCGCGCAGAAGGGCCTCGTGCCCGACGGGATCCTCGCCGCGGCGCTGCGCCGCACGGGCGGGGTGAAGGCGAAGGAGAGCCTCGTCGCACTGATGTCCTCGACCGACAACGTGAAGCTCATCTCCGGCTGCGCGATCGCCCTCCAGGACTACCGCGATCCGGAGATCATCGGCAAGATCCTGGAGCGCCTCGAGGCGGTCGGCATGATCGAGAGCGCGGGCAAGATGCCGTGGATCAGCCCCGCGCTGCTCGACGAGCATCTGAAGTCGGCGGATAAGGCCGGATTCCGCCGCGGCATGATGGCGATGGCGGCGCGGCCGGTCATGGTGAAGACCGGAATCGCCCACGTCGAGAAGGGCCTGCAGAGCCCGGATGCCGACACGCGCCGCTACGCGGCGGTCGCCGTGAAAAAGGCGGTCGTCGCCAAGTTCGTCGACGCGAAGCAGGGCGAGACCCTGCTCGCGGGCCGGCTCCAGGTGGAGACGGAGCCGGTGCTGAAGGCCGAGCTGACGGGAGGCCTGGAGAGGATCCACACTCTCCTCGAGCAAAAGGAGACTGGCGTCCAGTAACGGAAGCCGCCTAAACAAATTGGAGCCCCCCGCTCTCGGCGCGGGGGGCTCCTTCGTTTCAGGATCAGCGCTTGGCGGAGGGCGACGGCCGCGTCACGGTCGAGAGAGCAGGATCAGGGCGGCTGTTCGGATCGGGCTCGGAATGGGCGTCGGGCAGGAAATCCTCGGGCTTCGTCGGATCCTGGGGGCCGGAGCTGAGGCGCGGCGTCGTCCCGCTCCGGGGCGCCTCGACGGGCGGCGTCTCGGCGAGCGACGGCGGGGGCGGACCGTGCAGGAGACGCGCCGCCGCGAAGTACAGACCGACGAGGATCGCCAGGGCGAACGGGCCCAATTCCCAGAGCTTGCCTTTCATCCTGATGATTATAGCCTAGGCCGGGGCGGGGTCTAGTGGCCGGAGGGGGCGGAACCGAAGCGCGCTTTGAGCTCGCCGATGTACGTGGAGATTAGGATCACGCCGTACTGCACGGCCCGGTTGACCCTGCCGCGCAGGCTGTCGGAGCGGATCATCTTCGGCGCGTAATCGCCGGGCTTGCGCTGCAGCGCCGTCACGAGCTCCGGCTCGAGCGAAACCAGGATGTAGTCTCCCGTGTGCACGAGGTCGATGATGCCGCGCGTCGGCGTGGACGGGAAGTCGTGGACGGTGACCGGGTTGCGCGTGTGGTGGCCCGTCGCGATCCAGCGATCGGTCAGGCGCTTGATGAAGGCGACCGAGCGCACGTTGCTGCCGTTGTCGGTCAGGAGTTCGACGTCGAAGTCGCTCTTGGGCCCGGCCGAGCCGGTCGCGAAGCTGCCGAGGAGGATCGCGGCCCGGACCCGGCCTTTCTCGCCCGCCGGCTCCTCCGCCAAGGTGTCGTGGAGAACCTGCTTGAAGGAGTCGAGGATGCGCTTCTGCTCGCCCTTGTTCTGGAAGTCCCAGGTCTCCCGTGCGGTCTCCTCGAGCAGCAGCGAGTCGAAGAACGGGGCGAGCTCCGAGGGCTTCATCGTCGAGCCCTTGATCAGCGCGTCACGGACGTGCTTGCGCATGTTCGACGGAGCGCGGCGCTCGGCGTTGTAGGCCTTCGCGCGCGCCGTGAAGGCGTCGAACGCGGCGAGTTCCTTCGGGCCGAGGGCGCCCGGAACGTCGTACCACTTCACGAGCGTCTCGCGGAAGCGTTTGATGACCTCGTCGTCCTCGACGGGCGCGGAGCCGAGCACGTAGAAGCGGCCGCTGATCGCGGCGACGCGCATGTAGGAGAAGAACGCGCGCGGGCTGGACACGTTGGCCGCGCCGGCGGCCTTCGCCTCCTCCCAGCGCTTCTTGTAGGAAGGCCACATATTCACGATGTGCGTGACCGAGTACCAGTAGTAGTTCTGGGCGAGCAGGCGCGCGTGATGATACTGGTCGGCGAGCGTCGGCGGATACGTGCGCGCCGGCGTGGGCGAGGCCGGCTCCTGCGCCGGGTCGACGCCGTGAGAATCGGAGGGGCCGAGGTCGGAGGCCGAGGCCGCGAAGCGGCCTTCGACCGAGCCGCCCGTCTCGCTCCGGCCTTCCTCGAGCCCGAGCAGGCGGCCGGACAGCGCCTTCGCGGACTCGCCGGAAATCTTGCCGATCTTGTCGGGCGACAGCGCCTCGAGCGTCGTGTTGAAGGCCTCGCTGCGCGGCAGGACGGCGCGGGCGCCCGCGGGCTGAACGACGAGCAGAGCGGCGGGGATTTTGGCCGGAACGACGGAGGGCACGGCCGTTACGATAGGGGTTTTCGCCGCCGCCGAAAGCGCCGGGGCGACGATCAAAGCGGGGTTCAACGAGGCCGCGCTGAGCGAAGGCGCCAGAGCCGGAGCCGCCAAAGTGGAGAAGGTCCCGTTGATCGAGGCGCCGGAGACGCCGTTGACGCCGGCCTCGAGGGTCACGCCGGTGCGCATTTGGGCCGAAAGCGGCGCCGCCGCCAGAAGAGCGGTCACCGCCAGGTAGGACATCCTCTTGTAGGACATCGTGGTTATAGTAACCGCTTCGGATGGATGCGTCGACCTCCTTTAGACCCAGGGCCTCGAGCCATTGGACCCAGCTGAACGGTGTATAATCCCTGTCACTCCGGGCCTGTAAGTTCTCCCCCCCGGCCGGAGTAAGGAAACCAAGGAAGCCAAGGTGGACGCCGAGATCGACCGCCTCATCGCCCTGCACGCGGACAAGGCCTATGCCGTCGCCTTGCGCATGACGGGCAACTCAACCGACGCGGGAGACGTCGTCCAGGAGGCCTTCTTGAGAGTCATGAAATACTTCGATAAATACGACCCGACTTTGCCCTTCGAGGCCTGGATGGTGACGATCCTCAAAAACGTCTACTTCACCAGCCTGCGGAAGGAGGCCTCTCACCGGACCGTGTCCATGTCCTATAAGAAGGACGAAGACTCGGCCTCGCTCGAGGACTTCCTGGCCGAGACCGCGCCGGGACCGGAACGACTCGCGCAAGCGCGGGAGAACACGGACCGCGTCCAAGGAGCGCTGACGCTCGTCTCGCCCGCGATGCGCATGGCGATCGTCCTCGTCGACCTCGAAGGCGTGCCGCGCGAAGAAGCGGCCTCCACGCTCGGCTGCTCGCTGTCCGCGCTGGACGTGCGCCTGCACCGCGGCCGCGCCAAGCTCAAGGAGCTCCTCTCATGAACTGCCACGCGACCCGCGCCGTGCTCGATCTCCACGCCGAAGGGCGCCTGACGCCGCGGCGCGCGAAGGCCGTCGCCGCGCACCTCGCGTCGTGCCCCGCGTGCTTTGAACTGTCTTCTCCGATCGCTCCCGCCCTCGCGAAGAAACTGGAGCCCGCCTTCAAGCACAGACTCGCCGCCGCGCTGAAGGCCGGTCGCGGGGCGCCGGAGCCCGTCCCCGCACTCGCGCTGCCGCTGTGGCCGCGAGACCTGTCCGGCGTCGCCGTCGCCGCCGCGGCGCTGGCCTTGATTGCCGTCGGCATCGGCTGGTCGGGCGTGCCGTCGCAGCGGGACTCAAGCGGCGACGAGCTCGCCGCCGGGAGGACGCCATGAGAACTCCGTCCGCGGAATCCGCACATCGCCTGGGCGAGCTCGCCCTGCTCACGACGGCCTTCGTCCTGCCGCTCGCGTTCAGCCTCCATTCCTACGATCCGGCCTCGCTGAAATTCGCCGTCCTGCAGTGGGGCTCCCTCGCGATGCTGTTCGGATGGCTCTGGCAGGGCATTTCGCGAGGCCGCTTCCAGGCCCCGGCGGCCTCGTGGACCGTGCTCCTGCCGGTCCTCGCGTACGGGTCCTGGACGGCCGTCGGCTTCGTGGCCGAGGGGCACAAGCTCGCCGCCCTTCCCGATTTTCTCACCCGGCTGACGATGCTCGCCGCCTTCCTCGGCGCGTTCCTCGGCTTCTCCGGCGCGCGCTACGCCTCCCGCTTCGCGGCCCTGACCGTCGCGTCGGCGCTTCTCGCCGCGGCGGGCGTCGCCTGTTCGCGGACGTTCTCGGCCGCGGCCGCGCCTTACCTGGCCTCGCTGCTCGCCGTCGCGGTGCCACTCGCCCTGACGCTGGAGCTCGATCCGGAAACGCCTGGGCTTCTGCGCGCGGCCGCCCTGCTCATGCTGCCCGCCGCGGCCGTCGTCCTGCGCGCGTCACCGGCCGGAGCCGCGGGCTTCTGCGTCTCCTGCGTCGTCTACGCCGCGATCGTCGCGTCCGCGCTGCGCACGAAGCCCGGCCTCAAGTCCGCGGGGCTAGCACTCCTCACCGCCGCCGCCGTCGGAGGATACGTCGCGCTGACGGCCACCGCCGGCCGCGCCGGGCTCATCAACTCGACCGTCCCGATCGAGGGCGGCGCCGCGGGAGCCATTCTCATGCTGTGGTTGTTCGGCGCCGCCTTATGGACCGGCGCGCGCGCCGCCTCCTCCCTGCGGCGCGCGGGAGCCCTGCCCGAGTCGACTTACGCCGCCGGCTTCGCCGCCGCCGCGGCGGGGGCGCTCGCGGCCGCTCATTTCGGTCCGGCCGGGCAGGCGCCCGCCGCGGGCTGGTACGCCTGGCCCCTCGCGGGCCTCGCCGCGGGCTTGGCGCCCCTCGCCGCCCGACGCGCCGCCGTCAGCGTCTATCCCTTGCCCGTCTCCGAAAGCGTGCGTCGAGCCCTCTACGCGCCCGCCTTGCTCAGCTTCGCCGCCCTGACGGTCCTGCCCGGGCTATGGCTGCGCTCCGACGTGGAGCTGAACACGGCGGTCTACGCCGCTCGAAACGGGGACCTGCCCCGCGCGGTCGAGCTGCTCGCGAGGGCCGTCCCCGGGGCGCGAAACTACCCGCTGTCGCTCTACTACAAAGGCGACGCTCTGAGCGGGCTCGCGCGGTACGACGAGGCGCTCGCGGCGTACGGCCTCCTGCAGGAGCAGTCGCCGGACTTCGCGCGCGTCCATGCCCGGCGCGGAGCGGTCTACGCAAAGCTCGGGGACTGGGCGGCCGCCTCGTCCGAACGGGCGCGCCAGGCCGAGCTCGATCCGCTTTATCTCGAGAACCTCGTCGCCTGGTCCGAGGCCGCGCGCGCGGCCGGAAACCTCGACGAGGCGCGCCTCGCGGCCGGCAAGGCCGAGGCCCTCGACGCCGGGGACGAGCGCGTGCGCCTGCAGGTCGCCGCCAACGGCCTCATGGAGCGCCGGCTCGCCGAAAAGGCGGGACGCGGCCGGCCGAACGGCCACGGCACGGCCCGGAAGCCGCGCTAGGCGCGGAAGGCTCTCGAGACGTTCGCGAGGCCCTCGGACAGCTCCGAGCGCGACGGCCAGCCGAAGCCGATTCGCATGTAGCGCCGGTCGGTCTCGAACCAGTGGCCCGGGCCGACGAACGTCTTGTAGCGCTCGTTGAGCACACGGTAGAACCGGTCGGGATTCACGCGAGGGTCCCGGATGCGCGGGAAGGACACGACGCCGCCGGAAGGCTCGACCCACTCGAGGTCGGACTGCGCGCCGAACCAGGACTTCAGTATCCCGAACTTCGCCCGGATCTCCTTCTTGACGGCGGGCAGATGCTTTTTGCGATGCGCCAAATAGCGCGCGGCGATCTCCTCGTCGACGACGGAGCCGCAGAGCATGATCTGCTCCTTGGCGGCCAGGAACGTGTTCATAAGCTTCTTGTCGCGGCAGATGAGCCAGCCGATACGGATGCCCGGAAGCCCGTACGTCTTCGACAGCGACGAGACGCTGATCACGCGCGGAGACAGCGAGGCGGCCACGGGCGGCGGCTCGCCGAAAGCCATGTCGCGGTAGGTCTCGTCGACGAGCAGCAGGGTCTTCTTGCGCGCCACGATCTTCACGAGCTCCGCGAGCTCCCCGCGCGTGAGCACGGTGCCGGTCGGATTGTGCGGCACGGTGACGCTCACGTACTTCGTCCGGGGAGAGATCATGCGGCGGATCTCGTCGAAGTCCGGCCGGAAGCCCGATTCGAACTTCAACGCGATCTTGTCGACCCGCGCTCCGATCGCGCGCGGCGTGACGATGTTCGTGGCGTAATTGGGATGCTCGACGAGGATCCGATCCCCCTTCTCGAGCAGCGAAGTCGCGATGATGAACAGCGCGGGCGCCGCCCCAGCGGTGATCAGGACGTCGTCGGGATGCACGCCGGCGTCCTCGGCGACGAGAGCCCGAAGCTTGGGGCTGCCGCGGTGATCCCCGTAGCAGAGCACGAGCCCCTTCAGGTCGAGGTTCAGGTCTTCGAAGCGGGCGTCGGTAAACGAGCTCTCCGTCAGGTTGAATTTGACGTTCTCGTACCCCATCTGCTCCGGGGATTCGATCTCGATGGGCATGCGCTCGTATTTCATGGCTCGGGAGCGCAGTGTAACAAACAATCCGCTTGACGTTTTCATGACCATATGTATAATTATTCATGCTTATGAATAAATATGCAGACAGGGCCGAAGGCAAGGCCGCCCGGCAAACCGCGATCCTCGAGGCGATCACGCAGGAGGAGGTCGCCACGCAGAACGACCTCGTCCGCTCCCTCAAGAAGCGGGGCATCGCCGCGACGCAGGTCTCCATCTCCCGCGACATCGCCGAGCTCGGTCTCGTGAAGGCGGCCGGCGTCTACCGGCCCGCCGCCTCCGAGGCCGCCCCCGACGCCGAGATGCCGCTGCGGACCTTCGTGCGCGGCGTGACCGCCGCGGGGCCGAACCTGACCGTGATCCGCTGCGACGTGGGCACGGCCCCGCGCGTCGGCCTCGTCCTCGACGGACTGGCCCAGCCGGGCTTGGTCGGCACGCTCGCCGGCGACGACACCGTCTTCGTGGCCGGCGACTCGGCCGCCTCGCAGAAGCGCCTCATCGAATTTTTGAAATCAAGGATGGCCAACTGATATGAAGAAGCCCGTCATCGTCCTCGCGTTCAGCGGCGGACTCGACACCACGTTCTGCGTGCTGTGGCTCAAGAAGGAGCTCGGCGCGGAGGTCATCACCGCCACCGTCGACACCGGCGGGTTCTCGGCCGAGGAACTGGCCGTGATCGCGGCGCGCTCGAAGGCGCTCGGCGCGATCAAGCACTACGCGCTCGACGGCCGCGCCGAGGTATTCGCGCGCTTCGCCGTCCCCCTGATCCAGGGCAACATCCTGCGCGGCCGGGTGTATCCCCTTTCCGTCGCGGCGGAGCGCGTCCTGCAGGCCGAGCTCGTCGCGCGCGTCGCCAAGGAAGAGAAGGCCGACGGCGTCTGCCACGGCTCGACCGGCGCCGGCAACGACCAGGTCCGCTTCGACGCGGTGTTCCAGGTCCTCCTTCCTAATGTAAAGGTGCACACGCCGATCCGCGATCTCGGACTCTCCCGCCAGCAGGAGACCGACTACCTCGCGAAGGAAGGCGTCTCGGTGCCCGCGAAGACGACCGCGTACTCGGTCAACGCCGGTCTGTGGGGCACGACCGTCGGCGGCGGCGCCACGCACGATCCGTGGGCCGAGATTCCCGACTCCGTGTTTCCCGCCGCGTCCGAGAAGGCCCCGGCCGAAGGCCAGGACGTCGTGATCGGCTTCGAGAAGGGCGTTCCCGTCTCCCTCGACGGAAAGAAGATGGAAGGCGTGGCGCTCGTCGGCGCCCTGCACGCGCTCGGCCGGAAGTACGCCGTCGGCCGCGGCGTCCACATGGGGGACACGATCCTCGGGATCAAGGGCCGCATCGGCTTCGAGGCCCCGGCTCCGCTGATGCTCATCGCCGCGCACAACGAGCTCGAGAAGCTCGTGCTCACCCGCTGGCAGGGCTTCTGGAAGAACCAAGCCGGCGAGTTCTACGGCCAGATGCTCCACGAAGGCCTGTACTTCGACCCGGTCATGCGCGACATCGAAGCCATGATCAAGTCGAGCCAGGAGACGGTGACCGGCGAGGCGCGCGTGCGCGTCCGCGCGGGCCGTTTCGACGTGACGGGCGTGAAGAGCCCGTTCTCGATGATCGCCGGCGCCGCGACGTACGGCGAGACGACCAAGCTCTGGACCGGCGACGAGGCGGCGGGCTTCGCGAAGCTCCACGCCCTCCCGATGACCCTCGCCGCGCGGGCCCGCGCGGAAAAGGCGGCTCTATGAAAGTCACGCTCGACAAGATCGCGTCCACGACGCGCAACGCGAAGATCCCCCGGGAGGTGCTGCTCTCGGACCAGATCGAGGCGAAGGAAGGCATGGTCCTCGCCGTCCGCGTCCACGGCACGAAGACCGTCTACAATACGCTCGAGGACGTGCACGGCCGCATGATCGGTCTCAACGACGGCGACGTCATCGCCGCCGTCCTCGGCACGCGCCGCGCGCTGCGCGGCTACGCGGGCCACGTCCCGGCGACCGTCAAGGTCGGCGACCGGCTCGACATCCTGAACCTCGGCGGCGTCATCGGCCGCTGCACATCGGTGAACCTCGAGATCGGCAAGCCGCTGCAGGCCGAGGTGCTCGGGCAGATCCTGTCCTTCCCCCACCTCGGCGAGCGCGTCGGCGTGCCCGCCTCGATCCGGACGGACGCGATCGCATGGGCCGACAAGCTCGAGAAATCCGCGCCCGTCATCTACGTCGCGGGGACCTGCATGAACGCCGGCAAGACCTTCGCCTGCGGCGAGATCATCCGCTACCTGACGCGCAAAGGCTACCGCGTGTGCGCCGGCAAGCTCACGGGCGTCTCCTTGCTGCGCGACACGATGAGCATGGTCGACCGCGGGGCCGTGAAGGGCCTGTCGTTCACCGATCTCGGCGTCGTGTCGACGACCGGCGCGGTGTCGGTGCCCGTCGCGAAGGGCATCCTCAACGCGCTGAACAAAGAGGAGCCCGACGTGCTCGTCATCGAGCTCGGCGACGGCATCCTCGGCGAGTACGGCGTGCAGGAGATCCTGTACGACGACGAGCTGATGAACGCGGCCTCTGTCCACGTCATGTGCGCCAACGACCCCGTCTCCGCGTGGGGCGCGGTCGAGCTGTTCAACAACCGCTTCAAGCGCAAGGTGGACCTGATCACCGGCCCCGCGACGGACAACGCCGTCGGCAAGGAGTTCATCGAGGGCCAGATCGGCGTGAAGGCGATCAACGCGCGCATCGAGCACGACGCCCTCGGCGCTTTCGTCGAAAAGGCCGTGTTCGGGAAGGTGCCGGCATGAAGAAGATCAAAGTCGGTATCGAAGGCGGCGCGGGCTTCACGGGCGGAGAGCTGATCCGCCTCCTGCTCTCTCACCCGAAGGTCGAGATCGCGGCCGCGACCTCCTCCACGTTCCCGGGCCAGCCCGTGTTCTTGGCCCATCCGAACCTGCGCGGCCGCACGAACCTGTCGTTCACGCGCAAGCTCGACTACGCGAAGCTCGACTGCATTTTCCTCGCGGGCGGCCATGGCGACGCGATGAGCGAGGTCCCCGCGATCATCGCTGGATCTCCGAAGCTGCGCATCATCGATCTCTCCGGCGATTTCCGCCTGCGCGACGAGACGCTCTACCCGACGTGGTACACGCGCAAGCACAAGGCTCCGGAGCTGTTGAAGAAGTTCGCGTACGGCCTCGTCGAGCTCAACCGGACCGAGATCGGCAAGGCCCGCCTGGTCGCCAATCCCGGTTGCTTCGCGACCGCGACCGCGCTCGCTCTCGGGCCCTTGGCCAAGGGCGGCGTGACCGGCGTCGTATCCGTCACCGCGATCACCGGCTCCTCCGGCTCGGGCGTGAACCCGTCGTCGATCACGCATCATCCGATCCGCCACAGCAACATGAAGGCGTACAAGCCCTTCACGCACCAGCACATCCCCGAGGTCGAGCAGATTCTCGAGCGGCTCGCGGGCAAGAAGGCGCTGCGCCTGTCGCTCGTGCCGATCTCGGGCCCGTTCGCGCGCGGCATCTACGCGGTGTGCCAGGTCGACCTGCCCAAGGGCTGGACCGCCGAGCGCGTCAAGGACCTCTACGCCTCCGCTTATAAGGGAAGCTCGTTCGTCCGCCTCGTGCCCGAGCCCCCCTCGCTGAACGCCGTAAACGGCTCGAACCACTGCGATCTGTTCGTCACCGTGCAGGAAGGCCGCATCTGCGTGATCTCCGCCATCGACAACCTCGTCAAAGGGGCGTCGGGCCAGGCCATCCAGAACCTCAACGTGATGATGGGCTGGGACGAGGGCGTGGGCCTCGATCACGCCGGCACCTACCCGTGACGAACATGAACGAATCGATCGCGCTCGAGGACAAGTATCTCCTGCCGACGTACGAGAAATTTCCTTTCGTGCTCGACCGAGGCGAAGGCTGCTGGGTCTGGGACGAGAACGGGACGAAGTATCTCGACCTGTACGGCGGGCACGCGGTCGCCGCGATCGGGCATTCGCCGGCCGCCGTGACGGCGGCGATCGCGAAGCAGTCGGCCAAGCTGCTGTTCTACTCGAACCTCGTCTACAATCGCGCCCGCGCCGAGGCCGCCAAGGCCCTCGTGGATTTCTGCGGCGAGGCCGGCTCGCAGGTGTTCTTCTGCAATTCCGGCGCCGAGGCCAACGAGAACGCGATGCGCATCGCGCGCTCCGTGACCGGCCGGGCCAAGATCGTCGTCGCCGAGGGCGGCTTCCACGGCCGCACGGCCGCCGCGATCGCCGCGACGGGCCTCAAGTACCGGAAGGGGCTCGCGGGCTTGGGCGCGGACATCGTGCACGTTCCGTTCGGCGACCTCGACGCGGCCGGGAAGGCGCTCGAGGGCGCGGCCGCGTTCCTGCTCGAGCCGATCCAGAGCGTCCAGGGCGCCTCGACGGCGACGAACGAATACCTGCAAGGTCTCGAGGCGCTCTGTAAGGCTTGCGGAGCCCTTCTTATTTTCGACGAAGTGCAGACCGGCCTCGGCCGCGTCGGCGCCCCGTCGGCGCGGCACGCGTTCGGCGCCCGCCCGCACATGCAGACTTTCGCGAAGGCCCTGGCGAGCGGCGTGCCCGCCGGCGCCGTCCTCGTAGCGCCCGAAGCCGCCGCGAAGGTGAAGCCCGGAGAGCTCGGCTCGACGTTCGGCGGCGGGCCGCTCGCCTGCGTCGCGATCAGCGCCACGCTCAAGACGATCGTCGACGGCGACCTCGCCGGCAACGCCGCGGAGATGGAGGATCTGATCCGCGCCACCTTTAACTTCCCGCAGATCAAGGAGATCCGCGGCAAGGGCCTGCTGCTCGGCCTCGTCCTCGACCGGCCGTCGAAGCCGACGCGCGACGCCCTGCTCGCGAAGAAGATCCTCGTCGGCGGCGCGGACGACAAAAACGTGATCCGCCTGCTGCCGCCGCTGACGGTCGGCCCCGCGGAGATCGGGATGCTGCGCGGCGCGCTCGAGGAAATCTTCGCCGCGGAAGCGGCGGCGGCCTGACCCCATGCCCAAGCACTTCACGCACCTCAAGGACTTCACGATCGGCGAGCTGAACGCGATCATCGATTCCGCGATCGCGCTCAAGACCTCGGCCCCGGAAGGCATGCCCCTCGCGGGCAAGTCGCTCGCGTTCTGCTTCATGAACCCGTCCCTGCGCACGCAGGTGTCGTTCTCCGTCGCGACGGCGTCCTTGGGCGGGCACCCGGTCACCTTGAGCCTCGGCTCGGGCGGGACGTGGGGCATGGAGTCCGTCGAGGGCGTCGTCATGGACGGGACGGCCGCGGAGCACCTGAAGGAAGCGGTGCCCGTGCTCGGCCGCATGTGCCAGGGCCTGGGCCTGCGTTCGTTCCCGGCCGGAAAATCGTGGGCCGAGGACAAAGCCGAAGGCGCCCTCGCCGCCTTCATCAAGTACTCGACCGTGCCGGTGGTCAACATGGAATCCGCGTCTGGCCATCCTTGTCAGGCATTGGCCGACCTGATGACGATCCGGGAGAGGATGAATCCGCGAAAAAAGAATTTTCTCCTCAGCTGGGCCCCGCACGTGAAAGCTCTGCCGATGGCGGTTCCCAATTCCTCCGTGGAGATCGCGTCGATGGCCGGCATGAACGTGACCATCGCGCGGCCCGAGGGCTACGATCTGGATCCCGAGGTCATGGCGCGGGTGAGGAAGAATTGCGCCAAGAACGGCACGAAGCTGATCGTGACGGATGACGCCGACGGCGCATTTCATGGACAAAATGTCGTTTACGGGAAGTCGTGGGGATCCCTGGCCAATTACGGTCAGGCGCCGTCGTCCGATCCCGCGTTCCGAAAGAAGTGGACGATCTCGTCCGCCAAGATGAAGAAAACGTCGAACGGGATCTTCATGCACTGCCTTCCCGTCCGCAGAAATCTCGTCGTCAACGACGACGTACTCGACGGCCCTTGGGCCGTGCATATCGACGAGGCCGAAAACCGCCTTCATACCGCCAAAGCCGTTCTGCTTCACCTTCTCGCTTTCGAGCCGAAGAAACCCGCCACCGCCGCCGCCAGGAGACACAGCAAATGACCGACTCGCCCTTGATGCTCAAGCAGGCCATCCCGTACATCCGCATGTACAAAGGGAAGGTCTTCGTCGTGAAGGTCGGCGGCCGCGTGGTCGGGCGCAAGGACATGCTCGACGCGCTCGTCGAGGACGTCTGCCT
The DNA here is from genome assembly GCA_038211115.1 of Elusimicrobiota bacterium. GTDB lineage: Bacteria > Elusimicrobiota > Elusimicrobia > UBA1565 > UBA9628 > GWA2-66-18. Next base: position 40,613 of record JBBQVX010000009.1, read on the forward strand.
GCTGCAGCAGGTCGGCATCCGCGTCATCCTCGTGCACGGCGGCGGCAGCCAGGCCACGGACCTCTCCAAGCGCCTCGGCCTCGAGCCGAAGATCGTCGACGGCCGGCGCGTCACCGACGCGCAGACGCTCGAGGTCGCCAAGATGGTCTACGCGGGCACCTTGAACGTCGACATCCTCTCGACCTTCCGCGCGCACGAGACGCAGGCGGTCGGCGTTTCCGGCGTCGACGCGGGCCTCGTCCTCGCGAAGAAGCGCGCCGTCGGCGCGGTCGACTACGGCTTCGTCGGCGACATCGAATCGGTGGACCCGAAAGTACTGACGACTTTGCTCGACGCGGGCATGACGCCCGTCGTCGCGTGCCTCGGCGCCGACGCCGAGGGCGGCGTGCTCAACATCAACGCCGACTCCGTCGCCGAGGCCATCGCGCGCGCGCTCAAGGCCGAGAAACTCGTCGTCGTGACGGACACCGAAGGAATCCTCCAGGACGTCGCCAACCCCGGCAGCCTCGTCTCCTACGCCGATATCGAGGAGGTCGAGGCGATGAAGGCCTCGGGCCGGCTCACGGGCGGCATGCTTCCCAAGGTCGCGGCCTGCATCCGCGCCCTTCAGGGCGGAGTCCGTCGGACCCACATCATCAACGGCCTCAAGCCCGGCGCTCTCCTGCGTGAGACGTTCACGAACGCCGGCTGCGGCACGATGATCGTCGAGAAGCGCGAGCGCCAGGCGTACCAAGCCGCTGAGCTCGTGAACGCATGAACGCCGTCGAACTCCTGCGCGACGTGATCCGCATCCCGTCCGAGTCCCGGAACGAGGACGCGGTCGTCGCGCGGTTAAAATCGGCCATGCTCGAGCTCGGCTTATCTCCGAAGGTCACCGGCCGTAATTTGACGGCCACCCTCGACGGCGGCGACGGCCCTCTGCTTCTCCTGAACTCCCATACCGACACGGTCCCCGTCGGTCAGGGCTGGACGCGGGATCCGCTCGCGGCGAACATCGAGGACGGGAAAATATACGGTCGCGGCTCCAACGACGCCAAGGGCTGCCTGATCGCGATGATCCTGGGCGCGTCCCGCGCGTTCAAGACGAACGCGCCGAAGGGCAAGGTCCTCCTCGCCGCGTCCTGCGAGGAAGAGGTGCTCGGCCAGGGGCTCGAGGTGCTGCTGCCGACCTTGCCGCGCCCCGACGCCGCGGTCGTCGGCGAGCCGACGGGTCTGAAGGCCGCCGTCGCGCAGAAAGGCCTCCTGCTCCTCGAGATCACCGCGATGGGCCGCTCCGCTCACGCCGCCCACGGCGGCGGCGTCAACGCGGTCGAAGCCGCGGCGCGCGACGTCCTCGCGCTGTCGAGGCTTTCGATCGACGGCGAGCATTCCGCGCTCGGCAAGACGTCGCTGCACGTCACACAGATCACGGGAGGCGACCGGCACAACGTCATCCCCGACCGCTGCAAGCTCGTCGTCGACATCCGCACGACGCCCGCCGTCTCGCCGGAGGCGATCATCGCGCTCGTCAAAGAGACCGTCGAAGGCGTGGTCGCCGTCCGCTCCAACCGCCTCGGCTCCGTCGAGACCGACCCATCGCATCCGATCGTGAGGGCCGCGCTCGCCGCGAACCCCGCCGGCCGTGCTTACGGCTCGCCGACCTTGTCCGACTGGGTGTTCCTGAAAGGCATCCCGACCGTGAAGGCCGGGCCCGGCGACTCGAAACGCTCGCACACCCCCGATGAATACCTCGAGGTCGCCGAGCTCGAAGAAGGCGTGCTCTTCTACGAAAAACTGATCCGCTCCTACTTCGCGCAGGCGGCCTCATGAAAAAGCTCTGGCAGACGAAAGTCGATCTCGACGCGACGGTCGAAACGTATACCGTCGGCGCCGATCCCGAGCTCGACGCCCGGCTGCTTCGCTTCGAGATTTACGGCAGCCTCGCGCACGCCGCCGGGCTCGTTTCCATCGGAGTGCTCACGAAGACCGAGTATGCCCGCATCCGCAAAGTTCTGAGCGGCCTGAAGACCATCAAGATCACCCGCGAGCAGGAAGATATCCATACCGCGGTGGAGCAGGCGCTGACCGCCAAACTCGGCGAGACCGGCGCGAAAATCCACGCCGGACGATCCCGCAACGACCAAGTTCAGGTCGATCTACGGCTTTTCCTCATGGACAAATTGCTTACTCTCGACGCCGCCGCCGGCGCCGCGGCCGCCGCCTGGGCCGGGTTCGGCGCGCAACGCGACGGGATCGCGATCCCGGGCTACTCGCACCTCCAGCGCGCGATGCCCACCACGATCGGCCACTGGGCCGCCTCGCACGTCGAGGCCCTGCTCGACGCCCGCCGCGCCCTGCGCTTCGCCTTCGACGAGGCCGACGCCTGCCCCCTCGGCTCCGCTGCGGGCTACGGCGTCATGCTCCCGCTGCCGCGCGAGCGCGTCGCGAAGCTCCTCGGCTTCTCGCGTGTGCAGCGCAACACCCTGCGCGTGCAGTCGAGCCGCCCGCGCCTCGAGGCGGCCGTGCTCTCGTCCTTGTGCCTCGTCGCGCGCGACCTCGGCACCTTGGCCTGGGACCTGTCCTTGTACTCCTCCGCCGAGTTCGGCTTCCTGAAGCTGTCCGACGCCTTCACGACGGGCTCGAGCATCATGCCTCAGAAGAAGAACCCCGACGTCGTCGAGCTCACGCGCGCCCGCGCCGCGATGTTCCCGGGGTGGCTCAACCAGGTTCTGATGATCGGCCAGCTCCCGTCGGGCTATCACCGCGACTATCAGCTGACCAAGGGCCCGCTGTTTTCCGCGCTCGACGCGATGGGGCAGATGCTCGAGATCGCCGCGCGCCTGCCCGAGTCCTTGTCGGTGAACGAGGACCGCTGCGCCGCCGCGGTCACCTCGGATCTCCTGGCGACCCACGAAGCGATCGCCCTCGTTAAAAACGGCGTCCCCTTCCGCACCGCCTATCGCGAGGTCGCAGACCGCGCCCGTTCCGCCGGACTGCCCCGGCCCGTCGCGAACGTGGAACTTCCGTCTCACCTCGGCGCTCCGGGGCGGCCCGACTGGAAGGCCCTCTCGGCCGAAAACGCGAGGGCGAGCCGGCGGACGGACGCGACGCACCGCGCCCTCGACCGCGCGTGGCGCGGCCTGCTCGCTTCCCGCTGATTTCCCCGGGGAAATAGGTATGCTCCCTTCATGAAATCACTCTCGTGCTGGGCGCTTTCCGCAGCCGTTTTATTTTCGGCTCTTCCCGTCCGTGCCGCGAAGGCGTCTTGCGCGAGCAAGACCGCCGAGGGCGAGGGAAAACTCGAGTCCGGAGACTCCGAAGGCGCGCGCGGCGTCCTCGAAGAGGCGACGCGCCTCTGCGACGCCGATCCCGGAGAAACGAGCGCCCGCCCCTACGTCGCTTTGGGCGTGGCCTACAACAACCTGCAGGATTACGACCGGGCGATCACGATGTTCAAAAAGGCGCTCAAGAAGGAGCCGACGCTGGCGCGGGCCCATATCAATCTCTCCGCCGCCTACCAGCAAAAGGGTCAATTCGAAAAATCCATCCAGGAGGGCAAAAAGGCCCTGGGCAGCGGCGACCCGAAGCTCGAGATGCAGGCTGATTTCAACATAGGGCTCAGCTATTACAAGTTGGCGGCCGAAAAAGAAAATCCGGCCGACAAGAGCGCCCAGCCTTGGTTCGAGAAAAGCCGCAAGCTCGATCCCGGCTTCGGCGCCAATTATTTCTATCTGGGCACCATCAAGGAACTGGCGGACAGCGACTATCCCGCGGCGAAGGCGCTCTACAAGAAAGGCTGCGACCTCAAATACGAACAGGCATGCCGCTTCCTCAAAACGTTCGATGAGCGCGTGGGACCGGCGGCCGCCGCGCCGGCGCGCCCGACCATTCCGGCCACGGGCGAAGAAAAGGCCCTCTACAAGCAGATCCGCGACGCCTACATCAAGAAAGGGCTGGACGCCGCCAGCGCGGATGAGACCGCGAACAGCCTCCGCGACAGCTACTCGAAGATGCCCGTGGAGCAGCGCCTTCCGGCGCTTCGGAGTTTCGTGAAGAGCCTGCAGTAGCGCAGGAAACCCTTCCTACTCCTTGAAAGTTCACGGCCTGCAGGCGGGTATCATAAGCAGGCCGGCAGATGATAGACCACGCCGGATAAGGTATTCTTGGTCGTCGTCCCGTACTATTCTCACGCTCGATACCCCTAAAATGTTCCCTCACCGCAGACAATTCAACGAATTTGCGCGCCTGGCGCTCATATCGGGGGCCGCCCTGTTCGCGGCCTGCGGGCCGTCGAAAGAGGCGGAACCGAACGACTCGTATCAGCAGGCCACGCCCCTCAAGGCGGGCGCGAAGGCCAACGGCACGA
>JBBQVX010000010.1:0-43678 GCA_038211115.1 Elusimicrobiota bacterium
CCCCTTGAAGGGCCTGCTGCCCGCGATCTTCGCGACCAGCGTCCTGAACGATCCGGCGTCCGCCGCGTGGCTCGTCGGCCTCTTCGGCGTCGGCGGGCTGATCGGCTCCCTCGTCTACGGCCGCCTGTCCGCCAAGACCGGCCTCAAGACCTGGCTCGGCCTCGGCGCGCTCGGCTCAGCCGCCCTGGCGCTGGCTTTCCTGCCCATGTCCTTCGTCCCCGCCGCGATCGGCGTGCTCGCCTTCTCCGCGGCCAACGTCGCGGCGCGCCTCTCGCTGAACGCGGCGATCCAGGCCCGCGCGCCCGAGGGCAAGGCCGGCGCCTCGGTCGGCGCCGCGCGCTTCACCGCGAACCTGACCTCGCTGTCGGTGCGCTTCCTCGCGGGCCTCGCGTTCGCGGCGGCGCTCGCTCCCGCCGCGTCGTTCTGGATACTCGGCGGCGGCATCCTCGCGGTCGCCGGCGCCCAGCTGTGGAGCGCCCGCAAGCTCGCCCTCCTCGGCGCGGCCGGGGCGATCGTGGGACTTTCCCCCGTCCACGGCCTGCCCGGCCGCCTCATCGTCGTCGAGGGCCTGGACGGGTCGGGAAAATCGACCCAGATGGAGATGCTCAAGGAGGAGCTCGAGGCGAAAGGGCTCAAGGTCGTGATCACGACCTGGAACTCCTCCGACATGGTGTCGGACGCCGTGAAGAAGGCGAAGAAGAGCCAGTCGCTGACGCCGAAGACCTTCTCCCTGCTGCACGCCTCGGACCTGGCCGACCGCCTCGACAAGGTGATCCTCCCCGCTCTGGAGGAGGGCGCGATCGTCCTGGCCGACCGCTGGTTCTTCACCGCGCTCGCGCGCGACCGCGTACGCGGCATGGACGCGCAATGGCTGCGCAAGCTCTACTCCTTCGCGCCGAAACCGGACTTGACCCTCTACTACAAGCTGCCCGTGGACGCGGCGATCGGCCGCGTGCTGTCGCGCTCCGAGGGCCGCCTCGGCCTCTCCGAGGACTACGGCGACGATCCCGAGGCCGAGCGCCTGTCGCGCGAGCGCCACGGCCTCAAGTACTACGAGGCGGGCCTCGACGCGAAGCTCTCGTCCGACCCGCTCGAGAACTTCAAGATATTCCAGACGCGCGTGACCGCCGAGTACGACGCCCAGGCGCGCGAGTTCGGCTTCAAGACGATCGACTCGTCCCGTACCCGCGAGGAGATCAAGGCCGACACCTTGGCGACGGCGTTCGCTGCGCTCGGGCCGTTGTCGGGCTTCAAGAAGAGCGAGACCCCCGACGCCAAGGCGAACCTCTTCGACAAGGACCCCGCCGGCGACGCCGAGAACATCCGCGAGAACTACATGCACGAGAAGCGCGGCGCGCACTTCTACTTCCGCAACATGCTCCTGCCGATGCAGGAGCGCTTCGCGCAGCTGGTGGACATGGCCTCGACGCCGCGCGCGCTGCTGCACGGCTCGCCGCACGTCGACAACTACGCGAAGTCGAACCAGGGCGCCGCGATGGTCGACTTCGATCGCTCGCGCGTCGGCCCGTACTCGTGGGACCTCGTGCGCCTGATGGTCTCGCTGTCTCTGCGGGCGAAGAAGGACCCGAAGGGCCTGCTCGACAAGGACGTGCTCAAGCAGATGAAGAAAGGCTACCTGCGCGGCTTCCGCCACCCCGACCGCCCCTTTTCCGAGTTCCGCGAGCTCAAGGACGTCGAGCCCGAGGACGACGAGGTCACGACGAACGCCTACCTGAAGGCGGGCAAGAAGTGGGCGAAGGAGATGCGCCGCAGCCCGCTCCCCGCGAACGACGCCGACATCGTGAAGCTCGTGGGTAGCTGGGCCGAGGGGCGCGAGGACGGCGTGCTGAACGACTACTTCATCGAGGAGGCCGGACGCGGCCAGGGCTCGATGGGCTTCCGCGGCCTCTTCCTCGTCGTGCTCGCGCCGAAGGACAAGAAGAGCGGCAAGGACCGGATCCTGCTGAACATCAAGGCGACGCGGACCGATCCCGACACGGAGTGGTACGTGTCCCCCTACGGCACTGAGGCGGAGCGCATGAAGGCCGCGGCCGAGCTGTACGCGCCCGGCTGGGAGCTGCGCTCCGGCGGCGCCGTCCTCGACGGCGTCGAGTTCTACGCCCGGCAGGTCGACCCGCTCAACGCGAAGCTGAAGAAGATGCTCGACGTCGACCAGCAGGAGGACTTCGCGTACTCGGCCGGCACGCAGCTGGGGCGCGCGCACCGGCTCTCGCTCCAGGGCGCCTCGCCCGCCGAGCTCGAGGCGCACCTCGAGGCCCACTTCGACGAGATCGCCGCCGCCGGCCGGACGATCCGCGACGAGATCGTCGACGCGCACGCGCGCTACCTGGCGAAGATGAAGCGCGCGGGGCTGACACCCCAGGGCGAAGGCGAGGAGGATTGATGACCGGAAGAACCATCGTCATCGGCGACGTCCACGGCTGCTGGCAGGAGCTCCAGGACCTCCTGCGCGCGGTGAAGGCTCATCCCTCGGACCGGCTGATCAGCGTCGGCGACCTGCTCTCCAAGGGCCCCGACAGCAGGGCCGTCGTCGAGTGGGCGATGCGGACGCCGAACCTCGAGTGCGTGCTCGGCAACCACGAGCTGCGCCTGCGGAGCCACTGGCGGGCGGGCACGCGGTCGACGGAGAAATCCCACGACGCGGACACCTACCGCCAGCTCGGCGACGCGTACGAGCCGGCGATGCGCTTCATCGACAAGTGGCCGCTGACGGTCTCCGGCCCCGGCTTCCTCGTCGTGCACGCCGGGTTCGATCCGCGCGAGGGGCTCGAGTGGCAGTCCGCGTCCCAGCTGACGAACCTGCGCCGCCTCGAGGATGGGCGGCCGTGGTACGGGGCGTATCGCGAGCGCACGCTGGCGGTGTTCGGTCACTGGGCGATGCGCCGGCCAGTGGTCCGCGCGAACGCGGTCGGGCTCGACACGGGCTGCGTCTACGGCGGCTCGCTGACCGCCCTCATCCTGCCGGAGCGCCTGCTGATCTCCGTTCCGGCGAGGCGCGTCTACGTGCCGAAGGCCTCATGGGACGAGACGGCGCTCGCGGGGGCGCGGTGAGCGCCGTGCTCGACGCGGCCGCTCCGCCCGCCCCCGCCGCCCCCGCGCGCCGCGCGCCGCTCGGCGGCTTCCTCGGCGGCGTGCTGCTCTCGCAGATCGTCAACAACGCCCTGCACCTCGCCCAGCCGCTGCTGATGAGCCATTTGACCGGCTCGCTTGGGTGGGCCGCGTTCTTCACCTCGGCGGAGACCGGCGTGCACATGGCCGGGACCTTCGTCGGCGGCTGGCCGTGCGACAAGCTCGGCTCCCGGCGCCTCCTGATCCTCTCGACGTTCCTGCGCGGCGCCTCGCTGTCGATCATCCCCGCCGCCTGGGCGCTCGGGCGGCTGACGATCCCCGTCGCCGTGATCGGCTACACGCTCGACGCGGCCGTCCGCGGCCTCGTCGACACCGCCGTCCACGCGCTACCGCTCGAGCTCGCGGAGCGCGACCGCGCCGAGCTCGACCGCCTCAACGCGCGCTATGAGCTGGCCTTCGATTTGGGCGGCGTCATCGGCCCGGTCGGGCTCGCCGTGCTGATGATGCGCTCCGACAGCTGGCTCCCCCACGCGGTCATCGCCGGCGGCTTCGCCGCGTCGGCGCTCGTCTTCGGACTGGTGCCGAAGCCGGCTCGCCGCGCCGTCCGTCCGGCCGCGGAGCCCGAGCGCGGCGGCACGTGGGAAGGCCTCAAGCTCGTCGCCGCCGACCCCGGCCTGCGATGGTCGTGCCTCGGCTTGGCCCTGCTGAACCTCTATCCGCTGCGCAAGCTGATGTCCGCCTTCTTCGCGAAGGCGATCCTGATGAAGCCGGCGTACGCCGGCTGGGTCGGAGCCGCGTTCGGCCTCGGCGGCATCGCGGGCTCGCTCCTCTTCTCGGCCCGCGGCGGACGCACGAGCGGGCGGCGCTGGATCGGCGCGGGCGCGATCGGCACTTTGGCGCTCGCGACGGCGTGGATTCCCGGAAGCCTCTTCCCGATGGTGGCCGGCGTGTTCGCGTTCGCGACGCTGAATGCGGCGGCCCGCCTCTCGATGACGGGCGCGCTCCAGGACTCCACCCCCCTCGTCGCGACGGGCGGCGTCACCGCGGTCGCGCGCGGCGCCTCGAACGCCGTCTCCGTCGCCCTCAAGTTCCTGCTCGCGGCCGCCTTCGCGCTCGGGGCGGCGCCGCGCGCCGCGTTCGGGCTCGTCGGCGCGGGGCTCGCCGTCATCGCGGCCGTCCAGCTGCTCCTCGCCGCGCGGCTGGCCCGCCCCCGCATAAGCTAAAATGGCCCGGAAGGTACCTTCTATGGCCCGCTCCAAGATCATCCCGCTGAAGATCGACGCCGCGCCCGCCGCGACCGCCCCCCAGGCCGTCGGCCTCAAGGCGGCCGAGCGCTTCTTCAACCGCGACCTCTCCTGGCTCGCGTTCAACGACCGCGTGCTGTCCGAGGCGGCCGACGCGACCGTGCCGGCGTTCGAGCGCCTGCGCTTCGCGACGATCGTCAGCTCGAACCTCGACGAGTTCTTCATGACGCGCGTCGCGGAGATCGGCAAGCTCGCGCGCCGCAGCGCGAGCAAGCGCTTCCTCGACGGCATGACCGCGCGCCAGGTGCTCGCCCAGATCCGGGAGCACGCGCTGCGCCAGAAGTCGCGCCAAGCCGAGGTCCTGCGCGACATTCTCGCCGCACTCCGCGCCGAAGGCGTCGAGATCCTGGCCGACTTCCTCGACGAGCGCGCGCCCGACGCCGAGGTCCAGGAGCGCCTGCCGAAGCTCAAGGTCATGGTCCGCCGCTACCCCGAGCCGCCGCCCGCGCTCGCGAGCGAGCGCCTGCACGTCTTCGTGCGCTTCCCGCGCGAGTACGCCGTGATCACGATCGAGGACCGCGAGGGCCGCATGGTCGCGCTGCCCACGAAGGACGGCGTCAAGCGCTACGCGCTCGTCGAGCGCTGGATCGCGGACCGCGCCGAGGACCTGTTCCCCGACAAGGAGGTCATCGAGACCTTCCCGTTCAAGATCATCCGCGACGCCGACCTCCGCTGGCGCCCCGACGACGAGGAGAACATGGAGGACCAAATCCTCGAGGCGGTGAACCGCCGCGTGCGCGCCAAGGTCGTGCGCCTCGAGGTCGACTCCCCCGCGTACTCCGAGGGCGCGCTGTTCCTGGCGACGGCGATCGGCCTCGACTCGTCGTCCTTGTACCGCTTCGACCTCCCGCTCGACCTGCGCACGCTCGCGCGCCTGGATTCCCCGAAGCCCGGCCTTCGCTACCCCCCGATCGAGCCCCAGGTTCCGGCCCCCTTCCGTAAGCCGTCTTCGACGTTCGAGATCGTGGGGCGCAAGGACATCCTTCTCCACCATCCGTACGACTCCTTCGACATCGTGGTGAAGTTCCTCGAGGCCGCGGCGCTCGACGCCGGCGTCAAGCGGATCTACCACACGCTGTACCGCACCAGCCTCGACTCGCCGATCATGGCCGCGCTGAAGGCCGCGGCGCAGGCGGGCAAGAAGGTCACCGCCTACATCGAGATCAAGGCGCGCTTCGACGAGCTGAACAACCTGCGCTGGGCCGACGAGCTGAGGCGCGCCGGCGTGAAGGTCGTCCCCCACCTCGGGCGCTACAAGGTCCACTCGAAGGTCACCTCGGTCGTGCGTGAGGAGAACGGCGCCGAGCGCGCCTACACGCACCTCGGCACGGGCAACTATCATCCGGTCACCGCGCGCCAGTACACCGACCTCGGCCTGCTCACGAGCGACGAGGGCATCGGCCGCGAGGCGCTGGCCTACTTCGACGCGCTCGCGCGGGGCAAGCGTCCCGAGGGCATGAAGGAGCTGCTGGTAGCCCCCGTGAACCTGCACGACGAGATGCTCCGCCTGATCCGCGAGGAGGCGAAGTTCTTCAAGGAGACCGGCAAGGGCCACATCATCGCGAAGATGAACTCCCTGCAGGATCCGGAGATCGTCGAGGCGCTGTACGAGGCCTCGAACGCCGGCGTTAAGATCGATCTGCTCGTGCGCGGCATCTGCTGCCTGCGCCCCGGCATCGCGGGCATGTCCGAGAACATCCGGGTCGTCAGCGTCGTGGACCGCTTCCTCGAGCACAGCCGTATTTATTATTTCAGAGCAGGAGGAGCGCGCCGCATGTACCTGTCCAGCGCGGACTGGATGCCGCGCAACTTCTACTCGCGCTACGAGGTCGCGTTCCCGATCAAGGACCTCCAGCTCAAGAAGTACATCCGCGACACGATCCTGGGCAAGGGGCTCGCCGACAACCAGAAGGCCTGGCAGCTCAAGCCCGACGGAGCCTACGCGCGCGTGGTCCCCGGCCCCGGCGCGTCGCTCGTGCGCTCGCAGACGTTCTTCGAGGCGCTCGCGCGGTCCGACTACCGGGACACCGCGCTCTTCGACCGCGTGAAGGCTCCCGCCGTACCCGCGGCCACGGCCGCGAAGTCCTGACCGCTACTTCACGAAGAACGACGCGCAGCGGTGGTACTTGTCGAGGGGCTCCCGGCGGAGGTCGAATTCCTCCTCGACCTCCTCGTTGAACTCGAGCATGTCGTCCATGTGCTCGAGCTTCGCGCGCAGGGAGCCGTCGCCGGCCTTGATCTCGTTCTCGAACTCGCAGAAGGTCGACAACGAGTGCAGGCCCCGCTTCGCGATGTGAAACGCGGAGACGCGGTCGAGCGAAGGCTCGAGGAAGGCCGAGCCTAAGTCCAGCTCGTACTTGTCCTTCTGGTACAGCGCGAGGATGGGGCCGCAGGTGATGCGCTTCAGCGTGGACGCGCCGAGGTGGCGCGTCATCGCCAGGCGCATCTCCGGGCCGACGTTGCGCGCGAGGATCCCGGACAGGGTCTCCTCGCTAAAGCGGACGATGTCGTGGTGGCTCTCGTCCTGGACCAAACGATCGAGCCGGTCGGACGAAAACTCGGAGCGGTACAGCAGCCCGTCGCGCGTGAAGCCCGGGCCCTTGTACTGGAGATAGACGGCGGTGCCGTTCTTCTTGTAGCGCAGCCGGAGGCTGGCGCCCGCCTTGAGCACGTCGAAGCCCGGCGTGTCGAGGAATTGATCGTAGAAGAGGTTCGACTTCGCGTGCTTGATGCCCTTGTAGTCGAGCAGCCACTCCTTGAGATCGGACATCTCCTCGGGCTGGACGCGCTTCTTGCTCTCGATCTCGATGAAGCGCAGGTCGTCGATCGCCAAGCGTCGCATCAATGTCCCGGCAAAATTTTCAAATCGCCTCTTCATCGAAATTAAGGATATCATATCGCCCATGGAGATCATTTTCCTTCGCCACGCCCCCGCCGGAGAGCGCGAGGATTGGGCCGCCACCGGACGGCCGGACGCCGAGCGGCCGCTCACGATGGAAGGACGCAAGCGCGCGCGCGAGGCCGCGAAGGGCCTCCTCAAGTTCGTCGAGACCGTCGACCTCGTCGCGACGAGCCCCTGGGCCCGCGCGAAGGAGACGGCCGAGGTCGTCGCGAAGGCCTTCGGCGCCCCGCTCGTCGAATCGAACTTCCTGCTCCCGCACCGCTCGCCTTCGAGCCTCGCGTCGTGGCTGTCGGGCCTCGACGGACAGCGCGTGATCGTCGTGGGCCACGAACCCCACCTGTCGCGCGTGATCGCCTGGCTCCTGACCGGTAGCGGCGCGCGCTCGATCGTCGGGCTCAAGAAGGCCCAGGCCGCGCTGCTCGAGACGAAGAAGGCCGCGGCCGGCAGCGCCGTGCTGGCGTGGTCCCTGCCTCCGCGCGCGCTGCGCCGGCTCTCTTAAAGGAAGAGCTTCACGGCCTGGTAAACGACCGCGGCGGTCAGCGCCGCGAACGGGATCGTCAGGAACCAGGCCCACACGATGCGGCCCGCGATGCCCCAGCGCACGGCCGACAGCCGCTGGGTCGAGCCCACGCCGACGATGGCGCCCGTGATCGTGTGCGTCGTCGAGACCGGGACGCCCAGGGCCGAGCAGATCAGGATCGAGAGCCCCGCGCCCGTCTCGGCGCAGAAGCCGCCGACCGGCTTGAGCTTAGTGACCTTGTTGCCCATCGTGTGGACGATCTTCCAGCCGCCCATCAAGGTACCGAGGCCGATCACGGCGTTGCAGCTCAGCACGACCCAGAACGGCACGTAGAACTTGTCGCCGAGAAGTCCGTTCGAAAACAGCAGGACCGAGATGATGCCCATCGTCTTCTGCGCGTCGTTGCCGCCGTGAGACAGGCTGTAGAGCGCTGCGGACAGCAGCTGGCCGACGCGGAAGAAGCGGTCGACTTGGCTGGGCGACTTGCGCCTGAAGATCCAGAACACCGCGACCATCAGGCCGAAGCCGAAGATGAGTCCGATCAGCGGCGAGAGGAAGATGAAGGCGACGGTCATCTTGAGCTTCTCGTACTGCAGGCAGGAGGTCCCGGCCTTCGAGATCCCGGCGCCGATCATCCCGCCGATCAGGGCGTGAGAGGACGAGACCGGGATGCCGAGCACGATCGTGATCCAGGACCAGAGGCTCGCGCCGATCAGCGCGCCGGCGACGACCGCGGTGTCGACGACCTTCGGGTCGACGAGGCCCTTGCCGATCGTGTTCGCGACGTGGACTCCGAACACCGCGAAAGCCGCGAAGTTGAAGAACGACGCCCAGATCACGGCGTGCTTCGGCGCGAGGACGCGCGTCGAGACGATCGTCGCGATCGAATTGGCCGAGTCGTGCATCCCGTTCAGGAAGTCGAACAGGTAGGCGAGCGTGATGACGAAGAGGACCGACGCCGAGACGTGGGGCACCGCTAAGCCTGCTTGATGAGGATCGTCTCGAGCGTGTGCGCGACGTCCTCGCACTTGTCGATCGCTTCCTCGATCGTCTCGTAGATCTCCTTCCACTTCATGACCTCGAGCGGGTCGGGCTTGCCCTGGAACAGCTTGCCGATCGCGACGCCGAGCGCGTGGTCGCCCGCGTTCTCGAGGCGGTTGATCTCGATGCAGTAGTCCATCACGTGCCGGGTCTTCTCCGGGTTCTGCAGCTCGTGGACGGCCTTGCGCACGTTCTCCGTCGCCTGCCAGAGAATGTCCGTGAGCTGGACGAGATCCGGAGTGCTGTTGTCGATCTGGTACAAATACATGCGCTGGCCGACCGACTCGATGAGGTCCGTGATCGTGTCGAGCTCGCTCGCCAGCTCGCGGATATCCTCGCGGTCGAACGGCGTCACGAACGTGCGGTTGAGCTTCTCGTAGATGTCGTGGCACGTGATGTCGGCCTCGTGCTCGATCTCGCGCAGCCGGTCGAAGGACGCGGTCTCGCGGCTCCACTTGAGCGCCATCTCGCGGAAAAGCTTCGCGGCGGCGACGCTGTGCACGGCTTGGGCCTCGAACAGCTCGAAAAACTTTTCTTCCTTGGGGATGAAGCTGAAGGCCATGGGCGGGGTCCTCTCGTGCGTCAATTCTGGCTGTCGAACGCGTGACGAACGCGTGACGGCCCCGAGATGATAGCCCATCGGCGGCCGTCCCCGCAAATCCCCCCCCGTTGACGCCCCCCGGCGCCAAATGGGACGATGTCCCCGTGGCCCAGGAAAAGCTCCTCGTCGTCGAGGACGACCGGAACTTGGTGAAGCTCCTCAAATACAACCTCGAGAAGGAGGGCTACCGCGTGGTCGCGGCCGCGGACGGCGAGGCGGGGCTCGCGGCCCTGCGCAAGGAGCGCCCCGATCTCGTCGTGCTCGACGCGATGATGCCGAAGCTCGACGGCTTCGAGTTCCTGAAGATCGTCCGGCGCGAGACCCGGGTCCCCGTCCTGATGCTCACCGCGCGCAAGGAGGAGATGGACCGCGTCCTCGGCCTCGAGCTCGGCGCCGACGACTACGTGACCAAGCCCTTCGGCGTGCGCGAGCTCGTCGCGCGCGTGAAGGCCCTCCTGCGCCGCGCGGCGCCCGCTACCGGCGACGCGCCGGGGGGCGTGCTGCGCGCCGGCGGCATCGAGCTCGACCCCGAGCGCTACGAGGTCTCCGTGCGCGGCAAGCCGGTCACCCTGACTACGAAGGAGTTCGAGTTCCTCAAGCTCCTGCTGTCGGCGGGCGGGCGCGCGCTCACCCGCGACCAGCTGCTCGAGAAGGTCTGGGGCTACGACAAGGCCATGGAGATCGACACGCGCACGATCGACCAGCACGTCGCGCGCCTGCGCGAGAAGCTCGGCCCCGAGGGCGCGCTCGTGTCCACGGTCAAGAACGTCGGCTACCGGATCAAGGCCGGAGCGTGAGCCGTCAGGGCCGCTTCGCCCCTCGCCTGGCGCTGGCCGTGGGGGCGCTGCTCGCCGCGGCGATCGGTTCGATGGGCCTCGTCTTCGCGCGGGACCTCGAGCGCGAGCTGGTCGGCGACCTCACGCGCTCGTTGCTCGTCCAGGCGCGCTTGAGCGCCCAGTCGCCCACCGCCGGCGTCCGGGCCGTCTCGGCCTTGTGCGGGTGCCGCGTCTCGGTCGTCGCGCCCGACGGCGTCCTTACGGCGGACTCGGAGCTGGACCCGCCGGCCCTCGCGCGCGCCGAGAACCACCGGACCCGTCCCGAGATCGCGGCCGCGCTCGAGGGGCGCGAGGCGAGCGCCGTGAGGCGGTCCGCGACCGTGGGCGCCGACTTCCTGTACGCGGCCGTCCCGCTCGCAAAGGCCGGCGGCGCGCTCCGCTTGTCGCTGCCGCTGACGGCGGTCCAGGACCGCGTCGGCCGCGCGCGCGCGTTCGTACGGTGGGCGGCGCTCGCGACCTTTCTCGCCGCGCTCGCGGCGGCCTGGTTCCTCGCCCGGGCGGCCGGCCGTCCGCTCGAGGAGATGGCGGCCGTCGCCCGGCGGCTCGCCGCGGGCGAGTACGGCGCGCGCGTGCGCGGCCCCCTCGGCGGCGATGAGCGCGCGCTGCTCGGCGAGACGCTCAACGCGCTGGCCGCGCGCGTGGAGGAGACGGTCGGCGAGTTGTCGCGCGACCGGAGCCGCCTCGCCGCGGTGCTCGACCAGATGGCCGAAGGCGTCGTCGCCGTGGACGCGGAAGGCCGCGTCCTGCTCGTCAACCCGGCGTTGTCGCGGCTGCTCGGCATCGACGCGGCCCAGGCCCGCGGGCGCGGTCATCTCGAGAGCTTGCGCCATCACGGGCTCGCCGAGCTCGTTGGCGAGGTGCTGCGCGGCGGCGGACCGGCGGCGCGCGAGCTCCGCCTGTTCTCCCCCGAGGAGCTCGTCTTCGACGCCCACGCGGCGCCGCTGACGCAGGACGGGCGGCCGGCGGGCGCGCTCGTCGTGCTCCACGACATCACGCGCCTGCGCCGCCTCGAGCAGGTGCGCCGTGACTTCGTGGCGAACGTGAGCCACGAGCTGCGCACGCCGCTCGCGTCGATCAAGGGCTACGCAGAGACGCTCCGGGACGGCGCGCTCGACGACAAGGAGAACCGTCTCGAGTTCGTGACGACGATCGAGGAGCAGGCCGTGCATCTGTCGAAGCTGGTCGACGACCTGCTCGATCTCTCCTCGATCGAGTCCGGGCACCGCCAGCCGAAGCTCGCCGCGACAGACCTGCGCGCGCTGGCGGTCGACGTTTCGCGCCATTTCGCGCCCTCCGCGGCGGAGCGCGGCGTGACGCTGGCCTCGCTGTCGGCCGGTCCGGCGACGGCGCTCGCGGACCCCGAGCAGGTCCGGCAGGTCCTGGCGAACCTCATCGACAACGCGATCAAGTACACGGAGACCGGCGGCCGCGTCGAGATCTCGCTCGCGGCGAAGGGCGGGGAGGTGGTCGTGGCCGTCCGCGACACCGGCGTGGGCATCCCCGACGCGGACCTGACGCGGGTCTTCGAGCGCTTCTACCGCGTCGACAAGTCCCGCTCCCGCGAAGCCGGCGGCACCGGCCTCGGCCTCGCGATCGTCAAGCACCTCGTCGAGGCGCAGGGCGGCCGCGTGTGGGTCGAGAGCCGCCAGCCGGGCGGCTCGACGTTCTCGTTCTCGCTGAAAGCGGCGTAAAAGTCACTGCCAGTTTGGCAGTAACATGCAACTTATCGCCGGGGCCGATCGTCTGATAGGTGATGGACGACATTCACGAGCTGTTCCGGCTCTGCGCCGCCTCCACCGATGACGAGCTGTTCCTGCGTTTGGAGCGGCGAACGATCGGCGAACGGGCCCACCTGGTCGAAATCCTGGTGATCTTGGGCGAGCTGGACGCGCGGCGGGCGGCGCTGGGCCGAGCTTTTTCTTCGCTGTTCGTTTACTGCACGCGGATTCTGGGATATTGCGAGAGGACGGCGTACAGGCGCATCGCCGTCGCCCGGGCCGGCAGGAAATTCCCGCTCATCTTCGACCGGCTTCGCGCGGGCAAGCTGCACCTGAGCGCGGCGGTTATGCTGGCCGACCATCTCAGCCCCGAGAATGCCGTCACGCTGCTCGCGCGGGCCGACGGCGCCACGCTGGAGGAGCTCAAGAGGCTGAAGGCCGTCTTGAGCCCGGAATCCGCGGCTCCCCCGGAAAGGACGCGCGTCATCGCGGTGCCCGAGCCCAAAACGCTTACCCCCGCGGTGCCCGAGCCGAAAGCGCAGGCCTTTGCGGGCGCCCCTGGCGGCGCGGCCGAATCCCCGGCGCCGTCCTCCGGCGAATCGGCGCCCTCTCCCGCCCCGGCGTTCCGTCTGCGAACCGAGCATGTCTTCAGCGTAAGCGACGAAACGGAGGCGAAGCTCCAGCGCGCTCGCGAGCTCCTCGCGCACAGATATCCGTTGGGAGATCTCGCGTCGATCTTCGAGGCGGCCCTCGACGCGCTGCTCGACGCGGTCGACCTGGCCCGGCGAAAAGCGCGGCCGGAATCCGCCCCTCGCGCGGGCGCGGCTGTGAGTGCGGGCGCGGCTGTGGGCGCTGACCGGACACGCTCTATACCGCAATGGGTGAAGCGCGCGGTCAGGCGACGTGATGAGGATCGATGCGCCTATGCGTCCATGGACGGCCGTCGCTGCGGCGAGCGCAAGTTCCTCCAATTCGATCACGTGGTGCCTTGGTCGCTCGGCGGACGCTCGGACGATCCGAAAAACATCCGGCACCTGTGCGGGGCGCATAATCGCTGGGCGTGGCGTCACGCGTTCGTCACGCGCAGTTGACCCCCCCAGTACGGACACGACCGTCGCGAAACGGCAACATCTCCTCAGCATGAAGGTCATATCACGCCGAGGAGACATCATGAACAAGACGTTCGCCTTCGTCGCCGCTCTGTCCGCCCTACTCGCCGTTCCCGCGTCCGCCCAGCTCGATAAGCTCAAGCTGTCGGACACGATCCAATCGATGAAGTTCGGCGGCGACCTCCGCCTGCGCGACGACGTGAGCGCCAAGCGCGGCACGAACCAGGTCAACCGCGGCCGCCTGCGCTACCGCCTGCGCTTTGGCACCGAGATCGAGCTCCCCGACAATCTCCTCGCGACGATCCGCCTCGGCTCCGGGACCGGCGAGCAGGTCTCGACCAACCAGAGCTACGACAATCTCGGCGCCCAGAAGGCGATCTGGATCGACCTCATGTACCTTAAGTGGAAGCCGACGCTCAATGAGGCCGCAACGACTGCGCTCCACGCCGGCCGCATGATCAACCCGCTGTGGCGGACGTACTCCTCCGACATCGTCTGGGATGACGACTTCAACCCCGAGGGCTTCGGCGAGCAGATCGAGTGGGTGTTCCCGGGCCCCGAGCTGTCCCTCTTCGCCAACGGCCTGCAGGGCGTGGCGGACGAGGACAGCAACTCCGGCAAGAACCAGTGGTTCTTCTCGCAGCAGCTCGGCGTCGAGAAGACCCTCCCTTTAGATAGCCGCGTCCGCTTCGCGGCCGCGTATCATAAGTGGAGCGACGAGAACCGCTCCGATTTCGGGCAGACGACGATCCAGGACGGCAACCGCCGGTCGAACGCGACCGGCAGGCTCGTCTCGCAGTTCGGCGTTGGCGAGATCACGGCTCAGCTCACCTCCTGGATCGGCACCATTCCGCTGAACTTCCAGGGGACGGCCATCCGCAACTTCCGCACGCGGCACAACGACCTCATCCAGGGCCCCGTCGGACGGGACGGCTACCAGGCCGGCGTGATCGTCGGCTCGGCCAAGGCCAAGGGAAGCTGGGAGGCCGCGTACTTCAAGAAGTACTCCCAGATCGACTCGACCGTGGCGGACGTCGCGGACTCGGACTTCGGCGACGGCGGCACGAACCGCGTCGGCCACATCGCCTGGATCGCCTACGCGCCGCGCGACTGGATGCTGCTGAAGGTCAAGGGCTTCGTGACGGACGCGTTGGACCGGAGCTTCCCGACGGTGGCGGGCGTGGTCTCTCCGACGGCGACCACGAATCTCGATAAGGCGATCAACCGCCTGCAGATCGACATGTCGATTAAGTTCTGAGGCGGCGCGTCACGCGGTCCTAACGGCCCCGTCACGCGTTCGTCACATTGGACCCCTATCATGACTCTCACGGAGAAAACGATGAACCGCACTCTCAGCCTTCTCGCCGTAGCCGTCCTGCTCGCGGCTCCCGCCGCAGCCGAGATGAAGACCCTCAACGGGGCCGGAGCGACGTTTCCGTACCCGATCTACTCCAAGTGGTTCGACGAATACCACAAGGTGAAGCCCGAGCTGCAGATCAACTACCAGTCGATCGGCTCCGGCGGCGGCATCCGCCAGGTCACCGAGCGCACGGTGGACTTCGGCGCGACGGACGGGCCGATGACCACCCAGCAGCAGTTCAAGGTCGACGGCAAGATCATGCACATCCCCACCGTGCTCGGCGCCGTGGTTCCCGCGTACAACCTCAAGGACATCGCGGACCTGAAGCTGTCGGGCGCCGTGCTCGCCGATATCTTCCTCGGCAAGATCACGCGCTGGACCGATCCTGCGATCGCCAAGCTCAACGGGGGCGTCAAGCTCCCGGACGCCGCGATCACCGTCGTGCACCGCTCGGAAGGGTCCGGCACGACCTATTGCTTCGTCGACTACCTCTCGAAGGTCAGCGAGGAGTGGAAGAAGAAGGTCGGTACGAACACGGCCGTGAACTGGCCGGTCGGCCTCGGCGGCAAGGGCAACGAGGGCGTCGCGGGTCTCGTCAAGCAGACCCCCAACTCCATCGGCTACATCGAGATGATCTACGCGAAGCAGAACGAGATATCCTTCGCCTCGGTGCAGAACAAGTCCGGCAAGTTCGTGAAAGCGAGCGTCGAGGGAATCACGGCTGCCGCGGCGAGCGTGAAGATGCCCAAGGACTTCAAGGTGTCGATCACCGACGCCGCGGGTGAGGCGGTGTATCCGATTTCGACCTTCACGTGGCTGCTCGTCTACGAGAAGAACGGCGAGGGCAAGGGTGCGATCCTCAAGGACTTCCTCAAGTGGATGCTCAAGGACGGCCAGGGCATGACGTCGGACCTCGGCTATGCGCCGCTGCCTTCCTCGGTCAACGAGATGGTCACGAAGGCCATCGAGGCCGTCAAATAACATGACGTCCGCGGTCATCGACCGCGCCAGCAAGGTCCCCGGCTCTCGTGAGAGAGCCGGGGATCGCCTTTTCCGGCTCGTCATCTCCTTTTTCGCCGGGCTCATCCTGCTCGCGGCCTGCGCGCTCGCTTGGCAGCTCGCGCGCGAGTCGGCCGCCACCTGGAGGACGTTCGGGGCGTCGTTTCTGTGGACGTCGACGTGGGATCCGGTCAACGACGTGTTCGGCGTCCTACCCTTCCTGTACGGTACGGCCGTCTCGTCCGTTCTCGCGCTGCTGATCGCCGTTCCCCTCGGCGTCGGAGCCGCCGTGTTCCTGACCGAGCTCGCGCCGAAGCGCCTCGCCGAGCTTCTGATGTTCGCGATCGAACTGCTCGCCGCCGTGCCGAGCGTGATCCTGGGCCTCATGGGGATCTTCATCCTCGTTCCCGTGATGCGCGCGCTCGGCGCCCCCTACGGCGTCGGCATGCTGACCGCTGGCCTCATCCTCTCGTTCATGATTCTTCCCTACATCACGACGATCACGCGCGAGGTCCTGCTCACGGTCCCCCGCCCCCTCAAGGAGGCGATGTACGCCCTCGGCGCCACCCGCTGGGAGGTCGTGCGCGGGGTGAGCCTGCCCTACGCCAAGTCGGGCGTCATCGGCGCGGTGTTCCTGTCGCTCGGACGCGCGCTCGGCGAGACGATGGCGGTCACGATGGTGATCGGCAACACGCCGAAGATCTCCGCGAACCTGCTTGACCCGGGCTACAGCATGGCCGCGGTGATCGCCAACGAGCTCGCGGAGGCCGCGAGCGACGCGCACCTGTCCGCGCTCGTCGCGATCGGCCTCGTGCTGATGGGCGTGACGGTCGTGGTCAACGGAGCCGCGCGCGTGATGATCCATCGACTCGGAAAGGCCCGATGAACGAGGCGCATTACGCCCGGCGCAAGCGCTTCAACGCGCTGATGTTCGGCTTGACGGCCGTCTGCGCGACCGTCGCGTCAGGGACCTTGCTCGCGATCCTCGGCTATATCGCCTGGAAAGGCGCGTCGTCCCTAAGCTGGGATTTCCTCGTCCACCTGCCGAAGCCCGTCGGTGAGAAAGGCGGCGGCATCGCCAACTCGATCGTCGGCTCGGCGAAGGTCGTCGGCCTCGCCGGCTTGCTCGGCATCCCCGTCGGCGTGCTCTCGGGCGTCTATCTCGCCGAGTACGGACGCGGCCGGTTCGCTTTCGCGGTGCGCTACGCGGCCGACGTGATGAACGGCGTCCCCTCGATCGTCGTCGGCCTGTTCGCCTACGCTTTGATCGTGCATCCGATGAAGAAGTTCTCCGCGCTGTCGGGGTCGGTCGCGCTCGCGTTCATCATCGTGCCGATCGTGGTGCGCAACACCGAGGAGTTCCTGCGTCTGGTACCGGGCACGATCCGTGAGGCGGCGCTCGCCCTCGGCGTGCCGCGCTGGAAGGTGACCTTGCTCGTCATCGTGCCGACGGCCGGGCGAGGCATCCTGACGGGCGCCCTGCTGGCGCTCGCGCGCGTCGCCGGCGAAACGGCGCCGCTGATCTTCACCGCGTTCGGCAACCGCTTCCCGGACAACGGCATGCTCAACCCGATCGCCACCTTGCCGCACACGATCTATACGTACGCGATCTCCCCCTACGAGGACTGGCACAACCAGGCGTGGGCGGCGGCGCTGATCCTGATGGCCTTCGTTCTGGCCGTCAACGTAACCGCGAGACTATGGCTGAAACCAAGATCGATATGAGACCGATGCCGCTGCCCGAGGCGAAGGCGCCGGGCGACAACCCCATCGCGATGGCGGTGCGCGGCCTGAGAGCCGGCTACGCCGGCGGCGCGCCCGTGCTGAGAGGCGTCGATCTCGACATCCGCGAGAAGACCGTGACCGCGATCATCGGGCCTTCCGGCTGCGGCAAGTCGACTTTGATTCGCTGCCTCAACCGCATGCACGAGGCCATCCCGGGTGCTACCGCCGAGGGCGAGATCCTCATCGGCGGCCGCAACGCGCTCGAGCTCGACCCGGTCGTGCTCCGCCGCGCGGTCGGCATGGTGTTCCAGCGCCCGAATCCGTTCCCGACGATGTCGATCGCCCAGAACGTCGCCGCCGGGCTCGTCCTCAACGGCGTCCACGACCGGGCCGTGCTGGCCGAGACCGTGGAGAAATCCCTGCGGCGGGCCGCTCTCTGGGACGAGGTCAAGGACAAGCTCGACGCGCCGGGCGTCGGCCTCTCCGGCGGCCAGCAGCAACGGTTGTGCATCGCGCGCGCCCTCGCCGTGGAGCCCGCAGTCCTGCTTCTCGACGAGCCCTGCTCGGCGCTCGACCCGATCGCGACGGCGCGCATCGAGGAGCTCCTCATCCAGATCAAGGACCAGCTCACGGTCGTCATCGTCACGCACAACATGCAGCAGGCCGCGCGCGTGGCGGAGTATACTGTCTTCATGCTGATGGGCGAGATGGTCGAGTACGGCCTGACGCGCAAGATGTTCACGCAGCCCGCCGACAAGCGCACCGAGGACTACATCACCGGGAGGTTCGGTTAAATGAAGCGGCAATTCGACGCCGATCTGGAAGATCTTCGCGGCCGCCTTTTGCGCATGGGCAGCCTGTGCGAGGAGATGGTGCACTACGCGGTGAAGGTCGTCGTCGAGCGCGACGAGTCGCACGTCGCGGCCGTCCAGGACTGGGAGCGGCAGGTCAACACGATGCACGTCGAGGTCGACGAGGTCGCCCTGCGCCTCATCGCGCTGCACCAGCCGGCGGCCGGCGACCTGCGCCTGATCGCCGCCGCGATCAAGATCAACTCCGACCTCGAGCGCGTCGGCGACCAGGCCGTCAACATCGCCGAGACCGGCGTCTACCTCTGCAAGGAGCCGAAGATCAAGCTCGGCGACATCCCGCGCATGGTCGAGGTCGCGGCGGGCATGCTCAAGGACTCGCTCGACGCGTTCGCGCGCGGCGACGTCGAGCTCGCGCGCGACGTGATCAAGCGGGACGACGAGGAGGACCGGCTCAAGAGCCAGACCTTCAACGAGCTCGTGCATTTGATGCAGCGCGACGCCTCGGCGATCCAGCGCGGGATGGACATCATCCTCATCGCCCGTAATTTGGAGCGCATCGCGGACCACGCGACGAACGTCGCCGAGGACGTGATCTTCATGGTGCTCGGCAAGGACATCCGCCACACCGTCGAGAAATTGTAGTCCCTTAGGGCTTCGGGCGGGCGAGCTCGCCCGCGGACTCGCGCGAATGGCGAGCGAAGGCGCGGCGCGCGCGCGGCGTGCCGATGCGGCCCAGGGCCAGCGCCGCGCTCCACGTCACTTCCTCCGGGCCTTTCTTGAGCGCTGCGACCAGGGCGGGAACGGCCGCGTCCGCGGCGGCGCCCGTGTTGCCAAGAGCCAACGCCGCGCTCGCGCGCACGCGCGGCACGCGGTCCTTGAGCGCCGCGGTCAGCCCTTCCACGGCGGCCGGCGTCCCGCGGCGTCCGAGCTCGTCGGCGGCGCGCGCGCGCGTCGCCGCGTCGGCGCTCTTTAAGTAAGCGAGCAAAGCGGGCAGCGGGTCCGAGGCCATCTTCCCGGGTCCCGCGTCGGCGACGATCTCGGCCTCGGACGTCCGGGGCGCCGGGCGCTCGCTTGTCCCCGGTGCTCCGGGCGGGAGCAGTTCGGGCGTCGCGGGGTCCTTGGGCCGCTTCACCGAGGAAACGGGCGCCTTTTCGCGGCCGACGGAGGCGTAGGCGGCGCTCGAGGACGACGGCGCGGCGCGTTCGCCGAAGCCCGGCGGCGGGGCGGGCAGCCGCTCGGGCTCCTTCGTGGAAGGTGCCAGGAGGTCGTCGAGTTCCTTGATGCGCGCTTGGCCGAGCTTCAGAGCGGCGTCCTCGCTCGGCGCCGGGACCGCGCCCGGCGCGGGCGCGGTCGACTTCGGCGCGTCGGGCGCCTTCGTGACGACGGTTTCGTCGAGCGGCGGCAGGTCCGGGCCGGGGGCCTCGGGGGAACGCGCGCCGGCCCACGGCGCGCGGCCGGCCTGGGGCGAGCTCACGCACGCCTTGAGGTCCTCGTTCGCCGCCGCGGGCGCGTCCGCCTTGTCCGAGCCGGCGCTCGCGTCGTCCTTCTTGAGCCAGTAGCGCCCCATCATGCGCACCATCGCGCTCTCGTCGCCGAGCGCGCGGCGCAGCGCGTCGGCGGCCTCGGGACCCAGGCTCCCGAGCCAGTGCATCGCGGTCAGGCGCACGTGGCGGCACGGCTCTTCGCGCAGCACGGTCTCGAGCGCGCCCAGCGCCGGGCGGCCGACGCGTCCCATCTCGTGCGCGGCCGTCATGCGCACCTGCCAGTCGGCGTCGTGCGCGGCGTAGGCGAGGAGGGGCAGCGCGCCCGGGCCCTGCGAGCCGAGCAAAGTCACGGCGTGTATGCGCTGGTTCCAGTTCCCCTCACGGAGCATCCGCTCGCGCTGGGACGTCTGCGAGGCGGCCGGGCCCGCGAGCAGCAGGGCGAGCGGAAGAAGGATCACGGAAAGGCCGTCCGCCAGAGCGCGCGCGTGCCCTCGGCGCCGAGCAGTATCAGCCCGACGTGGAACGCGATCGAGACGAGCATCCCGAGCCAGCCGAGCGCGCACAGGAGCCCGTCCTCCTCGAGCGCCCCGAGTGCTAGCAGGGCCGCGGGGCCGGCGCAGATCAGATTGGACAGCGGAATCGGAAAGGGCAGGGCGAGCAGGGCGCCGGACACGGCGATGCCCGCGCCGGCGGCGCGCTCGCCGGCGGCCAGGGCGCGCCAGCGCGGGCGCGAGATTTTCTCCGCCAGCGCGAAGAAGCGCCGCGCGGCGCCGAGCAGGAGGCGGACGGCGTCTTTCTCGAGGCGCCGGGCCGCGATCCACGCGGGCAGCGTCAGCTCCTTGCGGCGGCGCGCGAGCTGGACGCCGAGGAGGGCCACGATCGGGCCGAGCACGGTCGAGAGCCCCCCCAGCGGCAGCGGCTGAAGGAACGGCAGGCACATGAAGATCACGAGCAGGGCGAACCCGTCATGGTGGAGGCGGCGGACCAGCTCGCCGAGCGTCAGCGGTCCGTCGACGGCGGCCTCGAGCGCGCGGAGATGGCGCGCGACGGCCATGGCCTAGGGCGCGAGGCGCAAGCGCACGACGGCCGCGCTCTTGCCGTCCTTCGAGTCCGCCTCGACGGCGTCACCGATCTTGAGCGTCTCGAAGGCAACGGCCTTGCCGTCCTTGCCGACGATCTCGGTCTGATCCGTCACGGCGAGCTCGCGCACGCTCTGCGGGCCGGTGCGCACGGACAGCGTCCCTTTCAGCACGTCGGTGTTGGCGACCTCGCCGATCACGAGGCCGGGGGCCTCGTCGATCGGCGCCTCGGGCCTGGGGCCCGACTTGAGGTCGAGCGCCGAGAGCTCCTTCGTGTTCGGGTCGTACAGCGCGCGCAGGATCACGGTCCCGGGCAGGGCGGCCTTGAACTGGGCGGGCTTGCCGTCGAGCGTGATTTTCGTCTTCGGCGTGGCCTTCAGCTCCGAGACGCGGTCGGCCTTGTCCGTCATCGTCAGCTTGCCCTCGCGGAAGAGCGGGCCGTCGGCGCCGGGAGAGATCTTCGACGACGTCTTCACGACCTTTCCCGACAGGCGCGTCGGCTCCGCTTTCGGCTTCGGCTCGGCGGCGGCCGACGTCAGGGCCAGGAGAACGAAGGCCGCGGCGCCGGTCAGCCGGTTCACGCGTTTTCCTGAAGCGGCTCGGACGCGGCCTCCGCGGACGCCGCGTCATCGGCGGGCTTGACCTTCGCCACCTTCACGCGGCCCTGGGCGTCGACCTGCACGCCGTGATGGCGCTTGAGCTCCTCGAGGATCTCCTCGGGCGAGTAGCCGTGGCTGCCGGCCCGGTTCTTGATGTCGTTGAGCAAGGTCTTCACGCGGGAAGGGACGTCCTTGATCCGCTGGAGGCGCGACGCGTACGTCCACGCGGCCTCGGACAAGGTCTTGCCGCCGGTCTTGCGCGGCTCGCCGTTGTCGGGCGGAAGAACGGGAGCGGGTGCTGAGGCGGCCTCCGGGGGCGTCGCGCGCGACGAGGTGCGGCTTCGTCCGCCGCGGGATCGTCCGCTGCGCGGAGCGGCGGTGGACGCGGAGGACGACGAGCGCCCGCCGCGCGAGCGGCCGCCGCGGCGCCGGTGGTTCTTCGCCTTCGTGGTGCCCGCGCTCTCGTAGGAGCCCGAGGCGTCGGATTCGGCTTCCTTCAACTCGGTCTCGAGGTCGCGGTGCGAGGTCCAGACGGTGGCCACGCGGCCGAGGCGTTGCAGCTCCGCGGTCATCGCCGTGAGGGTCGCGTCGTTCGTCACCATGAGGAACGGGACGCTCTGCGGCAGAACGGCGTGCAGCATGCCGGCGTGCAGGGACATCACGAAGTCGGCGGCGTTGGCGCCGCCCTTCGGCGAGGTCACCGTGCAGAAGTTGGGCAGGCGGGCCAGGGGCTTCTCGAGGTTGCGGGGCAGCAGGGCGCCGGGGCGCAGGAACACGCGCACGAGGGTGTGGCGCGTGACGCGGGCGTCCGGCGGCACGTGCGGATCGTTGTCGCCGTCGATCAGGAGGACGTTCTCGATCGGGGAGCGCGTCGAGGTATAGGCCTCGGGCTCGGCGTACGGCGTGACGTCGAAAACGGGAACGGGAGGGGCGTCGTTGCCCAGGGGAGCGGTTTCAGAGAGATCATCGGCGGTCGAGTCGTGTTGGGTTGTCATTGGTTGTATCCGGAGTATATCACTTTGCTCCCGGCGCTAGCGGGAGGCGCGCCAGGACGCGAAGAAGCGGTCCGCCCCGGACGGGAAGCCGTTGAAGCGCGGGGACCAGCCGAGGAAGTTCCCGGCCTTGAGCGAATCGACGCGCTGGTCCATCGCGAGGCCGTGCGCCATCCCCCCGTACAGCTTCTCGGCGTCGGCGAAAGGCAGGGAGTTCACGGCGCCGCCGGCGCCCGCGGCCTTCGATGCGGCCTCGGCCATCTCGCGGACGGTGAAGCGCGAGCGGTCGACGCCGTTGAACAGCGCGGCGCCCAGACCGCTCTCGGCCGCGCGCGCGTACAAGTCCGCGAGGTCGTCGAGGTGCACGACGGCCCAGCGGTTGCCGCCGTCGCCGACGATCGGGGCGGCTTTCCTCTCGAGCGCGCCCTGGAACCAGAGGGCGGTCAGGCCCCCCGCCCCGCCGTACACGCAGCCGGGCCGCAGGACGATGCCCTTCGAGAGCAGCACGCGCTCCTCGTGCACCGAGCGCCACGGCAGCAGCGGTTTGCCGGCGAAGGCGAGGGCCTCGTCGAACGGGCCGCCGGGGCCGTACTGCCAGACGCCGGACGTGTAGATCACCTTGCCGCCGCAGCCGAGCAGGGCGTCGAGCGTCGTGCGGTCGAGGGCCTCGTAGTCGGCGCCGTACTCGACGGCGCAGTGGATGAGGACGTCCGCGTCCTCGGCGGCGGCGCTCCAGGCGGACGGGTCGCGCATGTCGCCGATCACGGCCGCGACCTCGCGGGCCTCGAGGGCCTTGCCTTTGACTTCGGAGCGCGTGAGCCCCGAGACGCGGTGTCCGCGGCGGCTCAGCGTCTCGGCCACCGCCCGGCCGATATAGCCTGTGGCGCCCGTGACGAAGACCTTCATCGCGGCGTGGGTTTCTTGACGCGCATGGGCGCGAACAGCGGCGCGATCAAGTCGTACAGGAAGTCGGGGATCGCGGGCAGGAAGTAGCGGCTCGCGTAGGACAGCTGCCAGGGGAAGTGCACGACGCGGCGCTTCGCGTCGATGCCGGCGAGCATCGCGGCGACGCCGTCCTTCGTGTCCATCAGGAAGGGCATGGAGCCGAGCTTGTTGCGGGCGGTCATCTCGCTGCGCACGAAGCCGGGGCACACGGTCACGACGGCGACGCCCGTGCCGACCAAATCCACGCGCGTGGACTCGAGGAGCGTGATCACCGCGGCCTTGCTCGCGGAGTACGGGCCGGAGCTGGGCAGCCCGCGGAAGCCGGCGAGCGACGCGACGCCCGCGATGGTCCCGGACTTTTGGACGAGCATGTCCGGGATCATGGCCTCCATCCAGTAGCAGACGCCCATGACGTTCGTGTCGAAGGTCCACTTCACGGTCTCGGCGGAGAACGCCTTGGCGTCCATCATGTCTCCGACGCCGGCGTTGAGCACGGCGTAGTCGAGGCCGCCCCAGGCGGCTTTCATCGCGGCGTAGTGCGCCTTCACCTCAACGGGGTCCGTCACGGAGCCGCACAGGATCAAAGGCTCGCCGCCGGCCTCCTTCACGAGCTTGGCGGTCTCCTCGAGCTGCTCTTTCCGGCGCCCGCTGACGGCCACGCGCCAGCCGCGGCGTCCGAGCTGAACGGCGACCTCTCGCCCGAGACCGGAGGTCGCTCCGGTGACGAGCGCTCGGACGGTCGTCAAGCGGCCACGGGCTCCGGCTTGACCGCCTTGAGAAGGTCCGTCGCTCGCACCTGCAGGTCGAGCGCCTCGGCCTCGGCGGGATGGAGCGCCAGGCGGCGGTCCAGGCACTTGATTAACTGCTCGATCTTGCGCAGCGAGCGCGGGTGGCGGCGGGCCTGCGTGATGAACGCCGCGTACTCGACCGGCGTCGCTTCCTTCAGCATATAGCGCCAGTTCGTCGCGTCGGAGAACGTCAGCGTGTCTCCCGTCACCACGGCGTCGATCTGCGCGCGGTGCGTATCGGGCTCGAGGAAGGTCCCGAACAGGCGGTCCATGAGGGGATAGACGATCGTGAAGTTGTTGGCCTGGTCCCAGTGGTGGAGCAGGTGGATGTCGGCGAGGCGGTGGAAGTAGGCCGCATCCTTCCACGGGTGGTTGACGAGGTGGAAGCGCGAGTGCGTTTCGTCGACGATCAGCTTCGCGTACGCCGCGACGCCGGCGACGAAGGCGAGGGTGTTGAACGTGAAGCCGTGCGTCCAGACCGCGAGGCAGCCCGCGATCCAGCCGGGGACGACCCACGAGAGCGCGAGGCCGGTTTCGGAGGCGACGTAGCCGGTGTCGCGCTTGTAATGGTCGCCGATCGGGTAGATCACCATGTGGTGCAGCCAGTGGTACATCTGGTTGCGGCGCACGGTCTTGGACTTGCGCGTGAGCCAGCCGACGTGCTGGAAGAAGCGATGATACGCGTAGCCGAAGGACTCGACGAGCAGGACGCCGCGCAGGAACATGACGACGGGCTTCATCCATTTCGGAAGGAGCATCGCGGAGAACGGCTCGACCCAGGCGAGCGCGAGGAGGCCGATGATGCCGGCGGCGGTCCAGATCTCCAGCATGCGCTTGCGGAAGGAAGCGTCCGGGCGGCGGAGAAGGGCGGTCCAGAGTTCGGCGTCGAGAGTGTTGGTCATGGGGTGGATTTTACCAAATCGGCGGCCGCCGTTTCGATGCCGGACGCGGGAATTCGCAGGAGAGGCTCCCGGCCTTCCACCTGCACGAGCCGCTCGGCGCCGCGGCGTTCTCCCACCGTGAAGCCCCGTCCGTCGGGGGTGCGCGCGCGCAGGAGCGGGGCGTCGAAGCCGGCCAGCCTCGCGGACGTGCCCGTCGCCCAGTGCGAGGCGCGCAGGGCG
Organism: Elusimicrobiota bacterium; assembly: GCA_038211115.1. GTDB lineage: Bacteria > Elusimicrobiota > Elusimicrobia > UBA1565 > UBA9628 > GWA2-66-18. The sequence goes on from JBBQVX010000010.1 coordinate 25,026, forward strand.
CAGAGTCTCCGGGCGGCGTCGACGTTCGTCACGGCGCGCCATGCGCCGCGCGCGAAAATCTCGAGCCCGCCGGCGCAGCCCCCGGGGAGCAGGCGCGGCTCGCGCCATTGCGAAGCCGAGCGCTGCAGGAGGTCGGGGTCGAGGCCGCTCGCCAGTCGCACCTCGTCCTGGTCGCGCGCGCGGAAGTAAGCGGAGCGTCCGAACAGGCGGCGGCCGAACAGGCCGTCGACCTGCGGATGTCCGGCGGCGTCGAGGACGCGCACGCGCGCCGAATCGGCGGGGCCGAGCCCGCTCGCGAGCCCGGCGGCGGCGGGCGCTACCGGCGGGCCGAACGTGAGCCCGCGCAGGCCGCTCAGCAGGAGCTCGACCGCCTCGGAATCGGCGAGGTCGTCCTGGCGCGCGACCGTCCACGGGCCGCCCGCGTCGCGTGTGATGATCAGGTCCTCGCGCGGGCGGCGAACCTCGATGCGCGCGGGCTCGCTTGCGGAGCGCAGCGGCGACGGCGACGGCGCGCGCCAGGAACGCAGCCCCCCCACCCCGGTCAGAACGAGGGCGGCAGCGGCGGCTAAGACGGCGTGGCTGGGGCGCATATCGGCTGGCGTTCGGGCGGAACGCGGGGTATGATAGTATAAGGATGGGCCATAAGACCCATGCGCGCCCCCCGGATCGCCCTCATAATCGCTATAATACCGCCAGGAGACTCCCGACTATGCGCAACGCCTTGATTCGGCTCGCGCCGTGCGCCGTTTTCCTGTCCGCCCTCGCCTCGGCCCAAGTCGTCGAGACGCCGACGGCGACCGGGAACAATACCGGTGCCAACGGGACCGGCTCGTCGAGCGTCAATAGCACGCCCGCGACGAACCTCGGCGGGGCGAACACGACGCCCGGGCTCGGCCTGCAGGGCGGCTTAAACGGCGTCACCCCCGCTCCGACGCTGACGCCCGGGACGATCAACTCCGCGGCCGTCAATACGGTCGTCCCCGTCGTCCCGGTCGCGGGCAAGACCTTGCCGATCAAGAACGTCGCCGTCCAGCCGCCGGGCGGCGCAAACGTCCTGACGACGCAGCCGCTGAAGACCGCTCCGGAAACCGCGACCATGACCGGGACCGGAAAGGGAACGCGCAAGACGGATGCCTCCGGCAAGAAGGAGACGCCGACCGCGTCTTCGACGCTCGACACGACCGCGCACGGCATCGAGCAGGGGCTCAAGACCGACGCCTCGGGTGGCGACGGGACGTCCGTGCGCGTGGCCCTCGACCGTGCCTACGATTCGTCGGTGCACGCCGGCTCCATCGGCGGCGCCGCGGGCGTGTCCGGAAAGTTCTCGAGCGCGCGCGAGAAGGTCGCGGGCCTCGTCGCCGTCGCGAACAACGCGGCTCCGGCCGACGCTCCCGGCCTTTACGCCTCGGCCGTGAAGACCGCCGAGGAGACCTTGCCCGCCGGCGCGGCCGCGGCCGTGACCAAGGCCGTTCTGGAGTTCGCCGCGCGCAAGGCCGACCTGTCCTTGTCGGAGCTCGTCCAGGCGGCGTACTCCGCGGCGACCGCGGGCCAGTCTACGGAGGCCCGCCGCCTCGTGAAGTCTCTCGATAAGTGGGAGGAGCTGCTCGGCGCGCCTGGACGCCCGCTGATCTCCAACGGCGACCGTATCAAGGCCGGCGTCGAGAGCGCGATCGAGGTCGCGGCCAAGAACCCCGGCGCGAAAGGCTCGGCGCCCCGCGTCTGGCTCGTTAAGCGCGGCGGCTCCTACATGGCCGCGCTGCCCGGCACGTCCGTCGAGAAGCTCCCCGGCCTGCGCGCGGCGTTCGCGCTCAAGCTCGAGAAGCTCTCGATGACGCCGCTGTCCGACGCTTACCGCGCCTTCGTCACGCGGCCCGGCGCCCGTTCCGCGATCGCGGCTCGGGTCGCGATGGGCGAGTCGGTCCCGTCCGCGGTCCTGTCGACCGGCTGGCTTTGGCTCAAGTACATGGTCATGCGCGCGTGGAGCGCCTTGACCGCGATGCTCCCGGGCCACGGCCTTCCGGTCGCGGCGAACGAGAAGACCTTGCCGCGCCTGCGCGACGCCGCGAAGTTCTGGCGCGACGCCGTCGGCCTCGGCGAAGCGGCCGCGCGCGGCGCCGGCTCGCCGCGCCTGACCGTGTCCCGCGCCCGGGGCGCGTTCGCGCTCGCGATGCGCGCCGCCGCCGCGCACGAGGGCCTGACCGGAGAGAACGGCGCCGTCTCCCGCATCCAGTCCCTCTCGGCCGAGTTCGAGGCCGGCGTCAAGCGCTCCGGCTTGTCGGGCGCCGACCGGCTCACCTCCGGGCTCGAGACGATCGTCTCCGGAGACGGCGGCCTGCGCCATTGGGCGTCGCGCTACGCGTCCGACGCGCGGGAGCAGGGCGCCGGCGCGTTCGGCCGGGTCCGCGGCGCGGGCCGGATCGTGGTCCTGGGCGAAGGCCCGGCCGCGCTCACGGCGGCGTCGCTCGCGGCGGCCTCGAAGGACATGTCGTTCACCGCTTTCGGCGACGCGCTGTGGGGCTCCGGTTCCGGCTCGTACGGCGCGGCGAAGATCTCGGCGGATATGCGCTCGACGGAAAACGGCGGCTCGGTCGTGCTCGAGACGGAGCTCGGCGACGAGCGCCTGGCGCTCGCGCTCGACGAGCTCGGCTTCCAGGTCGTGCGCAAGGGCCGCGGCTTGACGGCGAAGCTCGACGCGGAGACTATCTCCGCCGACGCGAAAGAGATGGCGGAGATCGCCGCGGACGGCACGGCCTTGATCACGGGCGCGGCGCCGTCGGGCAAAAACGTCTACGCGGACGGCTTGAGCCGCCTGCTCGCCGACATGAAGCGCGCGCCGAAGGAAGCGGCCAAGACGGCGGCCGAGCTCGACGGCACGTCGAAGATGTCGCGCGCGAAGACCGTCGGCTGGGTCGGCGAATACGAGGCGGTCTCGACTGAGATCGTCTCGCAGGGCGTGCGCGTGATCGCGCTTCGCGACCCCGCGACGGGCCTCTCGAAGTTCGCCCGCATCGAACCCCTGCGCGTGCGATGACCGTCCGGGCGGGCCTTCCCCTCTTCCTCTTCCTCGCGCTCTCCGCGCGCGCCCAGCCGGTCCCGGGAGCCTTTCATGGGCTCACGCTGAGCCTCGGGCCGGGCCGCGCCGTATGCGCGAAAGTCACGTTCGACCGCAAGGCGGCCGAAGCGGGAGGCAAGGTTCTCGTCCTCGACGCGGCGGGTGCCGGCGACGAGCAGGCGATACGGATGTCCGAGGCCGTCGTCGTCCGGCGCGGCGGCCTGTCGAGCCGCGCGGGTGCCTCCGCGCGGCGTCACGGCGTGCCGGCCGTCGCCCTCGGCCAGGGTCGATGGGACGACCGCGGACCGGTTCTTTATCTCGACGAGCCCTCGTACGGCAACCCCGTCGCCGCATCGGGCTACACGTACCGCCCGGTCATCGGCACCGACGAGCGCGCGCTGCGCGAGGGCGACGCGGTGATCGTTGACGCGGCGAGCGGACGCGTGACCTTGGTGCCTCCGGGCGAAGCGGAGGCCCGGATAGCCGCGGCCGAGGCCGCGCGCGCCTACGACGGCCTGCGCGACGCGCAGGCGCTCGAGCAGTGGCTCGCCCAGTCCCCGGGCGCCGGCCGCGGCGCGGCCCTGCTCGCGGAGCTCGTCCCCCGCGCCGCGGCGGGCGCGATGACGGCCGACGACCTCGCGCGTGCGCGCCGGGCCGCGGAGCGCTCCGTCCCCGCCTCGGCGCGCGAGGACATGCGCCGCGCGGAGGCGCTCGCGTTTTCGCGCGCGGCCCGCGACGCGAAGCGCCGCGCCGAGGAGTGCGCGGCGGACGCCGCGGACGCCTCGGACGCGCGCGCGCTCGAGCGGACGGCCGACGAGGCCGGCGCGTCGGCCGAAGGCGTGGCCGCCGTCGCGCGCATGCTCGCCTTGTCCGACGGCGGCGCCGCGTCCGCCGCCCGGGCCTGCCGCGACGCCGCGCTGCGCCGCGCGAAGTCCCGCGCGGGCAAACGGTCGAACTTCGCCGAGGCCGCGGCGTCCGGCGGCGCCGACCGGCCCGACGGCTTCGATCTGCCCGAGAACGCGTGGCCCCAGTTCGTCGAGGGCAACGGGCTCGCGGAGTGGCTCGAGCGCACGCTCGACGACTCGTCCCTCGGACTGCGCCGGAAATCCGAGCGCATCCGCGAACGCATCCTGGCCGGCCGCCTCGGGCCGGTCGAGGGCGTGAGCGGCCCCGCGATGATCGTCGGCGAGGACGCGGCGCTCAAAGCCGACGGCGCCGGCGACGCGGCGCAGCGCGTCAAGGAGGCCTGGGCCGCGTCGTGGACTCCGGGCCCGCTCGGCGCGCGTCAGCGCGCGGGCCGCGGGCTCGCCTACGATGGCCGCGTGCGCGTCGAGAAGATCGTTCCGGCGGACGCGTCCGGCCTCGTGTTCTCCCGCGACCCCGGCTCGGGCCGGCGCGAGCGCCTGCTCGTCGAGGCGGCCCCCGGGCCGCTCGACGGGATCGTGTCGGGAGACGCCGAGACTCAGTCCTACTCGCTCGACCGGCTCACGGGCCGCGAGCTGTCTCCCCGCGCCGGCGCCGCCGTTTCCCTCTCCGCCGAGCGCTTGGCGAGGGTCGCGCGCCTTGCTCGCGCTCTCGACGCGTGGAAGGGCTCCGGCGTCGAGGTCGCGTTCTCCTTCTCCGGAGAGCGTCTGATCGCGCACACCGCCCGCTCGCTCGATTCCCCGCGCCCGATCCTGCCCCTGAACGATCCCTTCGCGCCGCGGCCGGACGCTCAGTTCCTGAACATCAAACCGATCCGTTAGGCCTGACACCTCTTTCAGGTGTGGCGTGCGCTGATCAGGGACTTGAGCTCCGTGAGCTCGTCGGCGCCGAGGAAGCCCGTGAGCAGCAGGCCGACCGGGTAGGCGGCGAGCAGCACGAGGCGCGCGGGCAGGCCGACGCCCGAGGCCGGCCACCACAGCGCCGCCGTCCAGCCCGCGAGTATTAAAAGGCGCTTCGCCTCGTAGGGCACCGGGCGCGACGAACGGCCGAGCGCCCAGACCGCGAACGCCATCGCCGCGTACGCGGCCAAGGTCGCCCACGCCGCGCCCATCATGCCGAGCCTGGGGATGAGCGTCCAGTTGAGGACGATGTTCACGAGCGCGCCCGTCCACGTCGCGGCGGAGACGGCCCCCGTGCGCTTGTCGAGCATGAGCGGCGCCAGCATGACGAAGTAGAGGCCGTTGAACACATAGGCCAAGGTCACCACGGGCACGACGGGTAGGCCGCCCCAGAACGAGGGATGGATCAGCGATTTCCCGTGGAACAGCGGCGTGGTCACGAGCGGGCCGATGAAGAAAACGATCGCGAGGAACGCCCACGCGGCGAGCGCGCCGAAATAGGTGAGCACGCGGGCGATGATGGCGCCCGCGTCGGGCCGGTCCGCGCGCTCGAGGATGAACGGCTTCCAGGCCTGGTCGAACATGCCCACGAGCAGCATCATCCCGATGCCGAGCTTGTAGCACGTGCCGTAGATGCCCGCCTCGGCCAAGCCCGCCGCCTTCGCGAGGAAGGGGCGGTCGGCGACCTGCACGACCATCGAGCCCACGCCCGCGATGATCAGCGGCACACCGAACGAGAGCATATCCTTCAGCCGCGCGCGGTCCGGCGCGCCGAAGCGCGCGGCGATGACGGGTGCCAGCATCGCGAGGCTGGACAGCGAGGCGACGAGGTTCGCGAGGAACACGCCGCGCAGGCCGAGATGCATGTGGCGCACGAACACGAACGCGAGGACGAGGTTCATCGCGATGCCGACGAGCTTGATTCCGGCGTAGGCACCCGCGCGGTGGGAGCCGCGCAGTTCCGCGTAGGGCAGCAGCATGGCCGCGTCCGCGGCGAGGATCCAGGCTCCATAGCGGACGAGGACGGCCATCTCGGCCGGCAGGCCGACCGCGTTCGCCAGCGGCGCCGCGGCGAGGTGGATGACGGCCGAGGCCGCGAACGCCGTCCCCGCGACAGTCAGATACGCGGAGCCGAACGCCGATTCATCGGCCTTGCCGTCGCGGCGGCCGAGGCGCAGATAGGCCGTGTCGAGGCCGAGCCCGTAGATCACGGTCAGGAAGGCGATGTACGCGTACAGCGCCTGCATCGCGCCGTTGTCCGTCGGCTCCAGCAGGTGCGAGTACATCGGCGTGAGCAGGAAGCTCAGCATGCGCCCGAGCACCGTGGACAGGCCGTAGACCGCCGTCTCGCGGGCGAGGCCGCGGAGCTCCCGGAACATGGCGCCATCCTATCAAAACCGTTATCCTATGGGTATGGTGCTCCCCGAGAGCCTCGTGCTGATGGCATCCCGCTTCCGTACGGAGCGGCAACTCCGCCGCCTGTCGCGCTTGCCGAGCGCTTTGAGCGACAAGGTCTCCTTCGCCGTGCTCGGCGATGCGGAGCCGTCGCGCTTCTGGATCGCCCGGAAGCTGTTCAACCGCGAGGGCGTGTTCCACGCGCAGATGCACGAGATACAAGCGGCTCCCCTGACCTTTACGGTCCAGCTCGGCGACATGGTCAGCAAGGGCACCGACTCCCATTACGAGCACTTCTTCCGCGGCCTACGCCGCGTCTGGAGCGGACGGCCGTATATTACGGTGATCGGCAACCACGACCGCTCGCGCCCGATGGGCAAGTCCCACTCGATCGCCTATCGCGGCCTGTTCGGCAAGCCGAACTACTTCTTCGACCACGCGGGCGTGCGCTTCGTGGTCCTCGACTCGAGCGCCAAGCGCGTGACCAAGGCTCAGCTTCGGTGGCTCAAGATGGCGCTCGATGTTCCCGGGCGCAAGATCGTGTTCACGCACATGCCCCCCGTCCAGCTCAGTCTCTGGGGCGGAGTCGGGCGGGTGCACGAGCTCGGCGGCTTCATCGCCGGCTCGCGCGAGTTCGCCGATATCGTCTCCGCGGCGAAGGTCAGCCGCGTCTACATGGGCCATGTGCACGCATTCGGCGTGCAGGACCACGGCGGGGTGCGCTACGTGCTCACGGGCGGAGGCGGCTCGGCGCTGTTTCCTTCCGGCAACAGCGACACCTTCCATCACTACCTGACGGTCGAGATCACGTCCTCGGCGATCCGCGACCGCGTGCATTCCCTCGACGGGAAGGTTTTCGCGATCCCGCACGGCCTCGTGATCCTCCCCACCCACGACGAGCCGAAGAAGAACCGCCGTTGGTGGGAGCTAGCCTAAGGACGCGAAGCGGCCGCGGCGCGTCCAGCCCGCGCGCGCGTCGTCTTTTCCCGGAAGCAGCAGGACGTCGCTGTCGAGATCGCACCACGAGAATCCGCCGGCGCCGAGGGCTAAGTGCACGCTCGCGGCGAGGCCGCGCGCGGTCTCGGCCATGCAACCGATCATCAGCGGCAGGCCGGCGGTCTTCGCCACGGCGGCGATCTCGAGCCCGCGCGAGATCCCGGACTTCGCGAGCTTCACGTTGATCGCGGTCACGCCCGCGTCCGCCGCGCGGACGGCGTCGAGCGGCGTCGCGACGCTCTCGTCCGCGGCGACCGGCACGGGGCAGCGCTTCGCGACGAAGGCGAGTGCCGCGAGGTCCGCTTTCGGCGTCGGCTGCTCGAACAGTTCGACTTTCGCGCCCGTCTTCAGGACGTCCGACACGAACCGCAGCGCGGCCGCCGGAGAGAAGCCCTGGTTGCCGTCGAGCAGGAGCCTCGCCTTCGGCGCGGCGGCGCGCACGGCACGCACGCGCGCGAGGTCGTCGCTACGCCCGCCCCCGACCTTGATCTTGAGGATGCGGTAGCCGGCGGCGGCGGCCTCGGCGGCGGCGGCCCGCGTCTCGGCGGGGTCGTTCGACGCCGAGATCGTGAGGTCGGTCTCGAGGCGCGTCTTCGCGCCGCCGAGCCAGCCGGCGAGAGTCACGCCCGCCTCGGCGGCCAGGGCCGACAGCAATGCCGCCTCGAAGGCGGCGACGGCGGGGCTCAAGGCCTCGTGCCGTGCCCATGCCTCGTCGACGAGTGCCCGCCAGCCGCGGACGTCGCGTCCGCGCGCGCCGAGCGCCATCTTCTCGAGCGCGCCCCTCAGCGCCGCCGGCGTCAGGTGCTTCTGCGCGATCGACGTGGACGCCTCGCCGTAGCCGGACGCTCCGCCCCGGAGCGTGATCGTGATCGCCGCGTTGACGGTGCGGTCGCGCCGGCCGGCCGCGGTGATGAACGGCCGCTTGAGCGCGGATTCGACGAGGACGACGCGCGCGGAGGCGACGGCGGTTCGGAGCACCGAACGACGATAGCAAAATGGCTATAATTTCGGCGATGACGACCCTATTGATGTCCCTGCTGCTGACCGCCGCCCCAGCGAGCGCGCAATCCACCGCCACCTTGCGCGGCCTCGACGTCTACCGCTCGGCCGTGCTGACGCCGGCCAAGGCGCGCGAGGAGTTCGGCCAGAAGCTCACGGAGCTCGTCTACCTGCGCAACCAGCACCGGCCGGCCTCGACGGAAAAGGCGGAGAGCATCCGCAAGTCGATCGAGAGCGAAGCCGGAAAGATTCCGGGGATCGCCCAAGCCCGGCTCACGATCTCCGAGTACTTCACGTCGGTCGACCACGCGATGTACGTCACGTTCGACATCGTCGACGAGTCCGATCGCGGCCGCCTCGCGTTCGCTCCCGCGCCGACGAAGACCGTGACCGATCCCGAGGGCCTGCTCGCCGCCTGGAAGGCCTACTACGACCTGGGCTCGGTCCTGACCCGGCGCGGCCAGATGCCGGTCGACCGGCCCGACTGCCCCGGCTTCTACTGCCTGTGGGGCGGCGCGACGCCCGAGCTCGACGCGTTGCAGAAGCGCTTCATCGCCGGCGCGACGATCAAGGAACGCGAGCTCCGGATGGCGCTGGCGCACGAGGCGGACGAGGAAAAGCGCGCGGCCGCGCTGTTCGTGCTCAGCTACGGGCTTCGCGGCGAGAAGGTCGTCGAGTCCTGCCTCGCCGCGCTGAAGGACCCGTCGGCCGTCGTCCGCGGCGCCGGCCTGCAGATCCTGGCCGACATCATCAACCATCGCAAGGACCTGCGCGTGGATTCGGCCCTGATCACCCCCCTTCTCGACGATCCGAGCGGCTCCGTGCGCGGCAAGACCCTCGGGCTCCTCGTGCCGATGGTCGACGATCCGATTCAGGCCAAGAAGATCGCCACGGCGGCGCCTCGTCTCATCGCCATCCTCAAGCTGAACGAGCCCGGCAGCAGCGACCTCGCCTATACCGTCCTGGGCCAGCTGTCCCAGAAGAGCTACGACCGCCGCGATTACGCGAGCTGGGAGAAGTGGGCGGCCGAGAACGTGGAAGGTCTCAAGAAATGAACGAGGCCGCAAAGCCCTGGATCACCCTGACGCCGAAGGTCGTGGGCAAGATGGCCCTTTCGACGACCTTGATGGCGATGGGAATGTTCTACTTGACGACCGGGCGCCGCGACGCCGAGGTGTCCCGCATGATCACCGGCGCGATCCTCGCGCTGGCCAGCGTCTTCCTCTTCATGCTCTAGCGGCGGCGGGACTCGATCTCGTGCCGCATCTCGCTCTCGAGATCGTCCATCTCCTTCATTTCGGCCTCGAGCACGTCGTCGATCCGGTAGGGAGTCTGGGGCGTGAGCACGACGGGCTTCGTCTTCGGGGCCGGCGGCAGCGAGACCGCGGCCTTGGGCGCCTCGACGGTGGGCGCGGCGAGCGCGACGGACGCGGCGGGCGCCGCCGGCGCCGCAGAGGCGATCTTCGGGGTTTCTTCTCCTCCTAACCAACGGCGGGCGACGGAGGACTTCACGGAGAAGTTGACGCTCGTGATCGTGAGGCCGTCGGCGGCTTTGCGGGCCATCGAGGTGTTCACGCCGATGATGGCGCCCGAGCGGTCGATCAGCGGGCCGCCGGAATTTCCGCGGTTGATGCTCGCGTCGGTCTGGAACGCGTCCTTGCCCGCGACGCCTCCTAGGTCCGCGATCACGGTGCTGACGACGCCTTGTGTGAGCGTCCACAGCCCGCCCTGCTCCGGATGGCCGATCGCGACGACGGGATCGCCGGGCTCGACCGCGGAGTCGTCGCCCAGGGTGAGCGGCCCCGCCTTGAGCTTGGAGTCCGTCTCGAGGATCGCGAGGTCGAGGGCGCGGTCGTAGCGCGCGACCTTGGCCGTGATGGGGCCCTGGAGGTCGCGCTTCGTGTCGCCGGTCACGTGCTCCGGCTTCAGGTAGACGCGGACCGCCGAGAACGGCCGGCCGGTCTTGTCGTTGATCACGACGTGGGCGTTCGTCAGGACGCGGCCGCCCTCGATGATGCTTCCGGTGCCGAGCTCGCCGGCGCCGGAGCCGCTCTCCGCGGCCAGAATCAGCACAACGGAGGGCGCGGCCTTCTGATAGATCTCCTTAGCCGACAAGGTCTTGATCGCGGCGACGGGCACGGCGGCGGTGTCGGCGTTCGCGAATAGAGCGGCGAGGCCGTCGTAGGCCGCGGCGGCTTCGAGGTGGTTGCCGGCATCGACGGCGGCGAGCAGCTTGGTGACCTGCTTGTCGGACTCGGTCGAGAGCTTTCGGCCGCCGCGTACCGCGGCGACAGCCTGGTAGCCGCGTACCTGTTCACGCGGCGGGGCGAGGTAGGCGTTGACGCTGTCCATCCAGCCGGTCTCCTGGAGAAGCTCCTGGTCGGGACCCGCCGCCTTGGCGTCGGCGTCGACCTCGCGTCCGGCCGTGACGAGCCCGTCGGCGGCGGCGCGGCGGCGGCGGCTAGCGGCGAGGCTCTTGAACGAGACGCGCAGGAAGGTCGTGCGGTCGAGCTTGGCCCAGCGCGCGCCCTCGGGGGCCTTCTTGGCGGCGTCGCGATAGTCCTCGTCGGAGAGCGTGAGCACATTGTCGATGGTTCCGCGCAGGATCTTCTCCCGGGCGGCGTCGTCTCCGGCGGCGGGAAAGGCCACCTTATGGGCCGCCTCATTGTCGGCTCCGGCGTGAAGCGGGACCGCTGCGGCGAGGCAGAGTAAGGCGGCAAGAGGGATTTTGATCATGCTTTCAGAATACAAAAAACGTGTCCCCTCCAGGAATCGAACCTGGATTACCTGCTTAGAAGGCAGGGGCTCTATCCATTGAGCTAAGGGGACGTACCGCGATTATAGCGCTTGTTCCGCAGGCGCGGGCTCAATCGATCAGCGGCGCGGCCTGTCCGTGATAGCCTCGGTATTGGTATCGGAGAAATCCCGAGAGGCCGTGGGAGATCGAGTGGCCCATGATCCGGACGCCCCGGCCGAGGCGGCCGACGTCCTCGGCGGTGCGGATCGACGTGAGGTTTCGCCAAAGGACGCGCGGCGTGGAGTAGTACTCGATGAAGGCGCGCTTGTACCAGTAGCGCATGCCCTCGACCCCGATCAGCGGGTTCACGTAGACGGGATCGTCGAAGTCGAGCGTCAGAAAATCGCTCCAAGACGCCGTCTCCCGCAGGCCGCCGTCTTTTTTGCAGCTTTCGAACAGGTCCGACCCCGGGTAGGGAACCGGCAGAAAAAATATGGCGGTCTGCGCCCCGAGCGTCTTGGCGTAATCGATCGTATTGCGGACCATCTCCGGCGTCTCGCCGGGAAGGCACAGGATGTAGCTCAGGAAGCAGCGGAAGCCGGCGTCGTGCGCCCAGCGCACGCCCTGCGTCTGCTGCTCGACCTTCAAGCCTTTCTTGACGAGGTCGAGCGACGCCTGGTTTCCGGACTCGATTCCCATCTGGAGCTGGCGTCCGCCGGCCGCGTACATCGCGCCGAGCAGCTCCGGGTCGATGCGGTCGGCCCGCGTGTTGCAGGTCCAGGTCAGGTCGAGCTTCTCCCGGATCATCAACTCCATCAATTCCATCGTCCACTTCTTGTTGATCGTGAACGTCGAGTCCTGGAAATAGACGTCGCGGATGCCTTTCTCGCGGATCAGGAACTTGATCTCCGAAACGATGCGCGCGGGGCTGAAGAAGCGGACCTTCTTGCCGAGGATGAGGCCGGCCTCGCAGTACGAGCACGAGTAGGGGCACCCGCGCTGCGTCAAAATGGGGATGCTCGGCAGCCGCACGTACTGCGTCGCGTGGGGGCGGTACTTCTTCAAGTCGATGTCCGCGTAGAACTCGCGCGGCAGCGAGTCGAGGTCGCCGATGAACGGCCGCTGCGGGTTGACGACGAGCCTCCCGCCCTCGCCGCGGTAGACGAGGCCCGGAATGCCGGTCCAATCACGCCCGTCGGCGTAGGCGCTCAGGAGCTCGTCGAACGAGTATTCCGCCTCGTGGCGGATGATGAAGTCGCATTCCGGGCACTGCCGCATCGTCGGCTCCGGAAGGGTCGTGACGTGGATTCCGCCGAACACGATCTTGCACGACGGCAGCACTCGGCGCACCAGGCGCGCCGTGCTGCACGCGTAGTCGACGAGCGGGGTGAACACGGGCAGCGCCACGACGTCGTAGCGGCCCTTGCGCAGCGCGGCCGTGAGCGAGGCCTCCGTGACGTCGCCGAACTGGGTGTCGATGTGCTCGACGTTGTAGCCGCGGTGGTGGAGCCACGCGTACACGGAGATCGTCCCCATCGGAGGCAGGTAGCCTTGCTCGGCCTTGATGCTGGCCCAGACCGCCTCAGGGGGATACAGCGGCTGGAGGAGGAGCACGCGCAGGGCTTTCGCGGCCGGCGAGAGCGGGAACGAGGGCGCGAGCTCGGTCTTGACGGCGTTCGACGTGCGCAACGGGACGAGCGAAGCGATGTCGACCGGGCCCATCTTGCTAGTATTGCCCTCTCCCGGGCGGTTGTCAAGAACGAATTGATATGATCCCGGAGTGCCGAAAATAGGACTGACCGGACGCATCATCCTCGGCCTCATGGCCGGCGTTTTGGTGGGGCATAAGCTCGGTCCGGACGCCGCGATCCTGGGCGAGATCGGCAAGGTCGTCATCCAGGCGATCAAGCTCGCGGCCGCCCCCCTCCTGATCCTGACGATCATCGGCTCGGTCCTGAGCACTCACGTCGACGCGAAGGACGGCGCGCGCATGCTCTTCTTCGCCGTGGTCAACTCCGTGGTCGCGCTCTCGATCGGCCTTTTGCTCTCGAACATCCTCAAGCCCGGCCTGCACCTGGCCGCCGCGGTCGCCTCGGGCGGGACGGAGGCGGCGCTTGGCGCCGCGGCGGGAAAATCGCTGGGCCTGGCCGCGTTCATGTCGAACATCGTGCCGCCGAGCCTCGTCCAGCCGTTCATCGACAACGCGATCTTCCCCCTCGTCGTGCTCTCGCTGACCTTCGGCCTCGCGCTGCGCAAGCTCAAGAACGCGGGCGAGCCGGTGGCCGGCATCGAGGCCGCCGTCGGAGTCATGCGGCAAGCGATGGAGATCATCCTGTCCTGGATCATCCAGCTGGCCCCTTTCGCCGTGTTCGGCGTCGTCGCGACGTCGGTCGGCAAGTATGGATTCGAGCCGCTCAAGGGGCTCGCGATGTACGTCGGCGTCGGCCTGCTCGGGCTGATCCTCCACCCGCTGATCGTGTACCAAGGCTGGCTGCTCTTCTACGTGCGCATGCCGCTGAAGCGCTTCTGGGCCGAGGCCCGTGAGCCCTCGATCTACTCGGTCGGCGCGAACTCGAGCCTCGCGACCCTGCCGCTCACGCTGAAGGCTCTCGACAACCTCGGCGTCTCGAAGTCGGCCTCGACGCTCGGGGCCTGCATCGGCACGAACCTCAACAACGACGGCATCATCCTCTACGAGGCGATGGCCGTGCTGTTCGTGGCGCAGGCCCACGGCCTGCACTTGAGCTTCGCGCAGCAGCTGTCGGCCGCGTTCTCCTGCCTGATCGCCGCGATGGGCATCGCGGGCGTGCCCGAGGCCGGGTTCATCTCGCTGGCGCTCGTGCTCGCGACGGTGGGCTTGCCCGTCGAGCTCCTGCCGCTGCTGCTGACCGTCGACTGGATCCTGGCGCGAGCGCGCTCGGTCGTCAACGTGCTGGGCGACATGATGAACTCGATCCTGATCGACCGCGCCGCCGGCCGCCGGTTCTCCTAGCGGCCGCCCATCTTCTTCTTGGCGTGGAGGGTGAAGGAGTTCCCCTCGGTGTCCTTGTACGCGGCCATGCGGCACACCGGGGTCTCGTAGGTCTTGAACACGCACTTGGCGCCGGCCTTCTTAAGGCGCGCCTCGGCTTTCTTTAAGTCGGCGACCTCGAAGGCGATATTGCCCGCGGCCTTGAGACCGGGCACCATCGTCGTGATCGCGAAGCAGGACGTGCCGCCCGGGAAATACTCGACCCAGGCGTCGTCGTAGCTTTTCCCCATTTTCAGACCCAGCACCTTCTCGTAGAACTTTCGGGCGCGCTTCATGTTCTTGACCGGGTACATCGTGAACGCGGTGTGCTTGATCTTCACCAGTTGGCCTCTTTATAGTCCTTCAGGAACTTGCCGTGGACCTGCTTGCCCGTGTTGAGGCCGACGTACCACGGGTCGAGAATGCGTGCGGCGCCGTCGACGACGTCGAGCGGCGGCTGGAAGTCGTGCACGGCCTGCTTGCGCAGCGAGTGGACCACCGGGTCCTCGTCGGTGACCCAGCCCGTGTCGACGGCGTTCATGAAGATGCCGTCGTTGACGTAGTCGCGCGCGGACGTCAGCGTCATCATGTTGAGTGCCGACTTCGCCATGTTCGTGTGCGGGTGCTTGTCGGTCTTCGTGCCGCGGGAGAAGATGCCTTCCATCGCCGTCACGTTGATGATGTGCTTGTCGCCGGTGGGATGCTTGAGCATCAGGGGCTTGAGCTTGGACGCGAGGATGAAGGGGGCTACCGCGTTGATCAGCATGACCTCGAGCAGCTCCGGCGTCGGCACCTCGGCCAAGGTCATACGCCAGGTGTTCATCGTGCGCAGGTCGACCTGCTGCAGGTCGACGTCGTACTTGCCGGGCGGAAAAATATCCTTGCCGGTGATCTTGTCGTCGTAGACCATGCGGACCTGCGACAGCGCGGCGGAGTTCTTCAGGCCGATGCCGACGGGACCGTTGTCGAGAGAGATCAGGGACTTTTCCTCGGACGCGGCGTGGCCGAGGGCGGAGGTCACCTCGTAGTGGCCGCCCAGGATCGTTTTCTCGACGCCGGACAGGCCGGACCAGGGCAGCGCTTCATACGGAAGCAGGTGCTCGTAGAACGCGGTCGGGCGCCGCACGGTCTGGGCCGCGTTGTTGAGCAAAGCGTCGAGGCGGTCCTCGGTCTGGTTGATGTACCGGCAGAAAATCTCGACGGAAGGCGAGTGGCGCAGGTCGAGGCCGTAGACCTTCACGCGGTGGCCCCAGTCCTTGAAGTCGGGCTCGGCCGCGAAGCGCTTGGCCGCGTCGTGCGGGAAGCGCGTCGAGACGATCACGCGCGCGCCGGCCTTCAGCATCTTGAGCGCGGCGTGGTAGCCGATCTTCAGCCGCGCGCCGGTGATGTACGCCGTTTTGCCGTTCAGGTCGGCCGTCTGGAAGCGCTTCGCGTAGTTGAACTCCGCGCAGTCCGGGCACATGTTGTCGTAGAAGTGGTGGAGCTTCGTGAAGTCCTGCTTGCAACAGTAGCAGCCGGTCGGCCTTGATAAGTGGCGCTCGGGAGCCTCGGGCGCGGGCAGGGCGGGCAGAGGCGCGGTGAAGACGGGCGCCAAGCGGGCGGCGCGGATGCCGGAGGCGGCGCGGGCGGCTTTATCGGCCTCGACGGCGGCAAGCTTCGCGGCCTGGCGCTCGAGCCGGGAGATGCGGGAGCGCTGCAGGCGCGTCGGGCGGGCGAGCTTGCCGGCGGCCTTCATCAGGCGAATGCGCTCGTCCTCGCTCAGGTCGCGGATCAGCTGGGGGTTGGAGACGACGGATTCGAGGATCGCGAGGCTACGGCGGATATCCTCGAGGTTATCGACGGAAGAGGTGCTCACCCCTTCATTATACCACGCCTAGGACGCGTCGGTCGGCCCGGCTTGGATCACGACGGTGCCGGCGATGTGGTCGTGGAGGCAGCGGTGGTCGTCGCGGTAGACGAAAAGGCTGTCCACGATGAAGTAGCCGGGGATGAGGCACAGCAGGCCGTTGAGGAAGCCGCGCTTGAGGACGTTGATCTTGAAGCCGCCGTTCTCGAGCGTGTCCTTGAGCACGATCTTGATGCCGACATAGCCCTTGCCGAGCGTCTGTCCCTGATAGGTGAGCTTGCGGACTTGGATGACCAGCAGCGCGAGCGAGGCGACGACGCTCGCGAGGCGCAGGGGCAACGGGACCTCGTCGATCGCGCCGATGACGTACGGCACGCCGACGATGACGCCGTCGGCGAGGGCGGCGAGAAAGCGCTGCTGGCGGGTCGCGAGTTCCATCGGAGAATCTCCTATTGAGCCGGTTGGTCCGGCTCTGCCGGCCGATCCGCCGTCCCTGCGGGCACGTCGGCCGCGTCCTTGATGACGCAGGTCCCCGCAATGTGGTCGTGGAGGCAGCGCCGGTCTTCGCGGAAGATCGCCAGCGGGTCGAGCAGGCCGTAGAACATCCCGGCGACCGGGACCGCGGAGATCACCCAGCCGATGGCGCCGCGCATGAGGACGTTGGTCGTGAAGCCGCCGTTGGTCATGTCCTTGATCGTCACGATGCGAAGGCCCATGGCCTTCTTACCGAGCGTCCGGCCCTCGGTCGTCAGCAGCCAGATCTGGCCGCCCACGACGCCGATCATCAGCAGGGCGCATAAGCCGAAAGGGAGGCTCAGCAAGGTCGAACCATGCATGCCGGAGAAAGTGACGCCTATTCCGATGCTCACGGCCAACAGTATCAGGCGGTCGATGATCGCGGCCCAGAGGCGTTCAGCCCGTCCTGCCAGTTCCATTGCGGCGCAGTATAACAGGTCTAGGCGCGATCCGCTATGGGCGGGTGGTGGATGAACTGGAGGCCGTTGCCGTCCGGGTCTTTCACGTAGAAGGAGCGCGCGCCGTCGCGGTGGGTCTTGGGCGCCTTGACCGCGTGGGCCTTCACGTGCTCGTACCAGGCGTCAACGTCCTCGGCCCGCCGCAGCATGATGCCGAAATGGTCGAGGCGCGTCTCCTTGCCGGGCGTTCCTTTATGAAGGGCCAGATTGTCCTGGCCGTTCATGGTGAGGTACAGGTTGTCGGCGTCCGGGCGCCACTCGACCTGATAGCCGAGCAGGCCGCAGTAAAAGGCCTCCGCCGCGGCCAGATCGGCCGTGAACAGCGCGATGTGCCGGATGCCGAGCGTCGACGGAGGGAGCCCCATGGGGAAATGATATAATTTTGTTCTCATGCCCGAAACGCTTTCCCCCGCCCCCGCACTGCTCAAAAAGTACGTCCCGGACGTCTTCGCCTACCGCCGCCGCCGTACGCGCGAGGTGATGGTCGGCAACGTCGGCGTCGGCGGCGACAACCCGATCCGCATCCAGTCCATGACGACGACGGACACGCTCGACGTCGAGGCGACGTTCCGCCAGTCGGTCAAGATGATCGAAGCGGGCTGCGAGATCGTGCGCATCACCGCGCCGACGGTCGCCGACGCGCAGGCGATCGGCAAGATCAAGGAGAAGCTGGTCAAGGCCGGCTTCAATCAGCCGATCGTCGCCGACATCCATTTTTCCCCCAACGCGGCGGACGCCGCCGCGGAGTTCTGCGAAAAGGTCCGCATCAACCCCGGCAACTTCGTCGACAGCAAGCGCTTCGCGGTCAAGGAGTACACCGACGAGCAGTACGCCTCCGAGATCGCCCGTATCGAGGAGCGCTTCACCCCCCTCGTGCAGAAGATGAAGCGCCTCAAGCGCGCGTGCCGCATCGGCACGAACCACGGCTCGCTGTCGGACCGCATCATGAACCGCTACGGCGACTCCGCGCTCGGCATGGTCGAATCCGCGCTCGAGTTCGCACGCATCGCGGAGAAGAACGGCTACTACGACCTCATTTTCTCGATGAAGTCCTCGAACCCGAAGGTCATGATCGCGGCCTACCGCCTGCTGACCCAGCGCCTCGACGACCTCGGCATGAACTACCCGCTGCACTTGGGCGTGACCGAGGCCGGCGACGGAGAGGACGGCCGCATCAAGAGCGCGATCGGAATTGGATCTTTGCTCGAGGACGGCATCGGCGACACGATCCGCGTTTCGCTCACGGAAGATCCCGAGCGCGAGGTGCCCGTCTGCCAGGTGCTCGCGAAGCCCTTCCACAAGAAGGAGCAGGAGCCCGCGCGCCCCGAGAGCAAGAAGGCCGTCTATCACTGCGCCGACTTCTACAGCTATAAGCGCCGCAAAGCGGACTACTTCCCCATCGGCCCGTTCGTGACCGGCGGGCTCGACCTCGTCCGCGTGGTGACGAAGGTCCCCAAGATCATGACGGCCGACGCGATCCTCGACCTGCATGAAGTCCTGCTCGGCCGCGCGTCCGGGGCCGACCTCGAGATTCTCGAGTTCCCCGTCACCGATAAGGAAAGCCTCGAGCGCCTGCGCGACATCCGCGCGAAGCTCGCCTGCGAGACGTCGCGCCTCGCCTACCTCGCGCGCGTCGAGGGACCGCTGGCCTTGGCGCTCGACGCGGTCAAGATCGCCGACATGACGTGCTGGGCGACCCCCGTCGAAAAAGACTACGCCGCGTACCTGAGCGCGCTGAAGGACACCGGCATGGTCAACCTGGTCGAGGCCGAGACCGCCGATCTCGCGCACAAGTACGAGGCCGCCTCCCTTTATAAGGCC